>JAQUTM010000005.1 GCA_028694405.1 Oscillospiraceae bacterium | reverse complement strand
GGCCAAAGTCCTTGTACATAAATATCACCTCAAGGTAAAGTATTTCCCTTGGGGCAATTTTTTATACAACACCTTTTTAAACCAGCAGCCCGCTTTTTTCGGGGTGTTTGTCAAACCAGTTTTTTGCATAGCTGCAACTGCAAACAGCTTTGCGGTGGGTATGCTCCAATTCCTGTACTACCGCTTGCAGCAGTGCGCCTGCCACGCCCTGTCCCCTTAAGCTATCGTCCACAAATGTATGATTTATATCTACCGTATTTGTCTCAACAGCGGGAAAAGTCACCTCTGCCAAAATTTTTCCGTCTTTTTCATACCAAATTTTATTTTGGCTTTTGTTAAATTCCATAAATATCCTCCTGTTTGCGTCAGTTAATCTAATCCGACGGTGTTTTTGCTCTCAATACCTTTATAAAAGGGATTCCCGTCCTCCGCTTTCCTACCCTTTGTTCAAAACCACGCTTTATACTTTTTTATTTTTTTGATTTTGTACCGGCTTTTCGCTCTCTTCCTGCTTTTGCGGCTGTGCTGCATCGCTGCAAGGTCCGTCTGTGGCCAGCTCTTTTGCCTTTAACCGACTGTGTACCGATTGCTGCATCAGGGCGTATACAATACTGCACAGCGGTACACCTACCAGCATACCCAATACACCCATTAAACCGCCGCCTACTGTTACCGCTGCAAGCACCCACATAGCCGGCAGCCCTACGCTGCTGCCCACAACTCGCGGGTAAATCAAATTACCTTCTATTTGCTGCAAAACCAACAGCACAATTACAAACTCCACAGCTTGCAGCGGATTGACCATCATAATCATAAACGCACCCACAAAGGTACCGATAAACGCACCTACAATAGGAATCAACGCCGTTACACCCACCAGTGCACCTACCATAGCCGCATAAGGTAAGCGGAAAATAGACATGGTAACTGCGCACAGCGACCCTAAAATAACAGCCTCCAGACATTGTCCTGTTATAAAGCTTGCAAAAATTCTACTGGAAAGCTTTACAATTTCTGTTAGTCGTAAAGCTACCTTTTGCGGCAAATAAGCAAAAACTGTATGGCTTATCTGCGTTTTCAGCTGTTCTTTATTCATTATAATGTAAATGGCAAAAATAAACGCCACCACAAAATTAATTACACTGTTAAAAGTTGCGCTTATAACCGCAACGGTACTGCCCAAAACCCCTGTAGCACCCTTTTGTACATAGTTCCAAACTGTCTTTGTGGTTTCGGCCCAGTTTATATCCAGTGATGTAAGCCAAGATTCAATCCCGGGTATTGTCTCACTGTTGCGCGCTGCCCAGTCCTGCGCCCATTGCAGCATTTCGTCCAAAAAAGCAGGTATGGTAGTTGCCAAAACTTTACCTGTGTTAATTACCTCGGGCACAACCAACCCCATAACAGCGCTAAAAACGCCTAAAATAATTAAAATAGACAATATCAGGCAAATAGGTCGCTTTATTTTAGCAACAAACTTGTTTTTATTTTTGTTAAATAATATGCGTTCTAAGGCGCGCAAAGGCACATTTAACACAAAAGCTATGCAAAAGCCTAAAATAAGCGGCGTAAATAAAGTAATGCCTTTTTTTAGCGCACCGCTAACCACATTTATATTTTGCAGGCCCCAATATAAAACAATAGCAAAGGCTATAATTGCCAGCAGCTTTTTAATGGTACGTTTGTTTAATTCCAAAATTATCCCTCTTTTATTATAATGTAGTTGTCCGTCTTTCTTTTTCTAACTATATCATAGTTTATCGTTAAATTTCTGTAAACAATATTTTTATTGTTTTTTCAATAAATCGTATGCATTTAGGGGTATATTTGACAAGCAAATAATGTTATAATAATGTGGGAAGATTCTTTTTTTACAAAATTTATTGCTATTTTGCAGGAGGCCTTTGTAATGGAACACAAGGAATTTGATCTTATCACCTTTGGAGAAATCATGCTGCGTCTTTCTCCTCCTATGAACGAGCGCATGGTACGCGGCGACATTTTTGAAAAGCGTGCCGGCGGCAGTGAGCTAAACGTAGCTTCCGGTGTTTCGCTTTTAGGCTTACGCACAGGCATTATTTCTAAGCTGCCCGAAAATGAACTGGGCACCTACATAAAAAATCGTATCCGTTTTGTAGGCGTAAGTGATGACTATTTAATATATGATGAGAGCCAAGATGCACGTTTAGGTATTTATTACTACGAAAGCGGAGCGGCTCCACGCAAGCCCGCTATCGTATACGACCGCAAATCTGCCTCTATCAACCATATCTGCCTAGATGAAATACCCGAAAGCGTATATACTTCTACACGCTGTTTTCACACAAGCGGTATCTCTCTGGCGCTTTCTAAAGAGGTGCGCGCCGTTGCCATTGAGTTGATTCACCGCTTTAAAAAAGGCGGAGCACTTATTTCTTTTGATGTAAACTATCGCGCCAATTTGTGGAGCGAAGAAGAATGTCGCGCTACACTGGAAGAAATTTTGCCCGAGATTGACGTGCTGTTTGTAAGTGAAGAGACAAGCCGCCGCATGTTTCAAAAGCAAGGCCAGCTGTACGACATTATGAAAAGCTACTGTGATGACTTTGGCGTAAAGTTGGTTGCCACTACACAGCGCATTGTAAAAAGTCCCCGCAAGCACACTTTTGGCTCGGTGATTTACGACGCTGCTACCGACACACACTACTCCGAGGCACCTTATGAGGACATTGATGTTGTAGACCGTATTGGCAGCGGTGATGCCTATGTTGCAGGCGTTTTGTTTGGCCTGCTAAAATATAACGATGCCGAAAAGGCATTGCAGTTTGGCAACGCCACCAGCAGCGTTAAAAATACCATTCCGGGAGATTTGCCCTCCTCAGATTTTAAAGAAATTGCGGGCATTATTAAAGCCCATACCGCCACAGGCCCCGTAAGTGAGATGAGCCGCTAAATTTATATTTTTAAGGAGATTATCTATGGAGTATCGTTCTTTTCCTGCTTTTAAAACAAGCCTCTTGGGGTTTGGTTGTATGCGCTTTCCGACCTTAGAAAACGGCGCCATTGATGAACCCCTTACCTTTAAAATGCTTGATGCCGCATATAGTCAAGGCGTTACCTATTATGATACCGCCTACCCTTACCACGGGGGAGAAAGCGAACGTGTTTTAGGCCGATGGCACACCTCCAAACCCCGCGAAAGCTTACAGCTTGTTACAAAAATGCCTTTATGGGCGGTAAAATCTCAGGAAGATGTAGAGCGCATTTTTGAAGAGCAGCTAAAAAAAGTAAATACCGATTATTTTGACTTTTACTTGATTCACGCCATAAACGGAACGCGCTGGGACGAGGTTGTCTTGGGCTATAACATTCCCCAGTTTTTACTGAAAAAAAAGGCAGAGGGCAAAATTCGGCATTTAGGCTTTTCTTTCCATGACAGCTATGAAGTTTTTGAGCGCGTTATCAACGCTCTCCCATGGGATTTTTGTCAAATTCAGTTAAACTATATGGATACCGCTTACCAGGCAGGCTTAAAAGGCTACCATTTAGCCGCCCAAAAAAACATACCCGTTATGGTTATGGAGCCCATCAAAGGCGGCTATCTGGCGGCACCTCCTGCCGAAATAACCAATAGCTTTGCCGCTTTACACCCCAACTGGAGCCCTGCCTCATGGGCGCTGCGGTGGGTTGCCAGTCTGCCGGGAGTTGCTGTTGTGCTGTCCGGAATGTCTACTCCGCAGCAAGTGGCAGATAACTTAAACACCTTTGAAAGCTTAACCTGCTTAAACCAAACCGAGCAAGACGCTATCCGCCAAGCTGCTTTGCTTTATCAGGCGCGCACACAGGTTTCTTGTACGGCTTGCCGTTATTGTATGCCTTGTCCTATGGGAGTGCGTATTCCCGACATTTTTGGCCTGTTTAACGAGAGCAGTATGTTTGCCTTGCCGGAAAAAGCCAAAAGAGAATATGCCTCTTTTGCACAGGGTACTACCGCTACAGCTTGTGTAAATTGCAAAAAATGCATGACCCATTGTCCCCAGTCTATACAAATTCCCGTCCAGTTGCAACGTGCCCACGCAGCCTTAAAATAATTATAAAAAGGTGCTGTCTGTAATGCTGTTTCCTCCTTTAGAGGCAACCACATTTTATGACAGCACCTTTATTATTTTTTGCAAATTGAAACGTATTATTTTCCAACCATTTTTAAAATAGCAGGTTTTGCTTTTACGCCCACAGAAGTTTCCATCAGCTTGCCATTTTCAAATACCAACAAAGTGGGTATACTCATAACGCCAAAGCGCTGTGCAAGCTCGGGTTGTTCGTCTACGTTTACTTTACCTACCGATAAATCAGCGTTCTCCTCTGCAATTTGGTCCACTACCGGCGAAAGCATACGGCAGGGACCACACCACTCTGCCCAAAAGTCTACTAATACTTTCCCTTTGCTAATCTCTGTATCAAAGTTTTGTTTTGTAAATGTTTTAACTGACATTTTATCTTACCTCCATATTTGATAAGAATATATTTTTTATTGTGTTTTTAGTATACCCGTTTTACAGTGGTTTTACCGTAACTTTATCACACAAAAAATTTTTTCTTTTTTGCTTGACTTTGCCGTTGCGTAAAGGTTTATGCTATAGCTGTAAGGAGTTGACGCTTATGGAATATACCATTCAAAAATTGGCGCAGTTGGCAGGTGTAACCACCCGTACATTGCGTTACTACGATGAAATCGGTCTTTTGCCGCCTTTGCGCGTAGCCTCTACGGGATACCGCATTTATGGGCCCAAACAGGTGGACACTTTGCAGCAAATATTACTTTACCGCAATTTAGGCATGCCGCTTACCGATATTGCTGCCATTATAAAAGACCCTGATTTTAACCGTATACAGGCGCTGCAAACACATCTGCAAATGTTACAGGCGCAGCAGCAACACCTTGCACAGCTTATCCAAAACGTAAACAACACCATTCTCTCTCAGAAAGGAGCTTATACTATGACAGATACAGAAAAATTTTACGGCTTAAAAAAGCAAGCCATCGCCGAAAATGAGGCAAAGTTTGGCGCAGAGTTACAGCAAAAATACGGAAAAGAAACAATAGAGACGTCCAACAAAAAGCTTTTGGGGCTTTCGGCTCAGCAATATGAGGATATGCAGCGTATTGGTGCCGAAATTAACACCCTGTTGGAAAAAGCGGTGCTAAGCGGCGAATCACCCAGCGGCACTGCAGGCCAAAAAATTGCCCTGCTGCACAAACAGTGGCTTACCTACACTTGGGCAAAATACACCCCGCAAGCCCATATAAGGGTAGCGCAGCTTTATGTATGTGACCCGCGCTTTACTGCCTACTACGATAAAAATGTAGAGGGCTGCGCCGCTTTTTTGCAAGAGGCAATTTTAACTATGACAAGCCAAAAATAATGCATATTTGTATTATAGTGCTTTCTAGCGCTTATCACAAGTCTTTGTTATCTCAAAACAGCAAAAGCCTCTGTACTCTTTTTACAGAATACAGAGGCTTTTGCCTGCACAAAACAAAAGGACATTATGAAAAAGGTGAAAAACAAATTAACCTTTTACGCTGCCCAAAGCTACCCCACGCACAATAAACTTTGACAGCATTAAGTAAACAATTACAACAGGAAAAATAGCAATCGCAATTAGCATGTATACTTTGCCCATATCAAATTTCAGCCAGTCTGCACTGCGCAGCTGTGCAATTAAAATGGGCAGCGTCTTTTTATTTTGGTCCTCTAAAAGCAATGCCGGTATAAAATAGTTGTTCCAGTTGCTAACAAAAGTAAATATTGCCTGTACCGCTATTGCAGGCTTCATAATAGGAAAAATAATGCGGTTAAAGGTAAAAAATTCGCCGCTGCCGTCAATACGCGCAGCCTCTACTATTTCCAGTGGCAACGCACTTTCCATATACTGTTTCATGTAAAAGAACGTAATAGGTGCCGCTATGGTAGGAACGATAAGCGGAATAAATGAATTTTTAAGCCCCATTTTAAACATTAGGTTAATAAATCCCAAAGCCGAAACTTGAGTGGGCACCATCATAATCAGCAAAATAAACGCAAATGCCTGCTTTTTAATTTTAAAGGTGTAGGCATGAATACCATATGCCGTCATTGCCGAAAAATAAGTGCTTACCAGCGCACAGCCTCCCGCCACAACAAAGCTGTTAACAATGCCCTTTACAACAGGCAATACTTTGTCTGTAATTACACTGTTCCAGTTTACTGCTAAAGAGCGTCCCGGAAAAAAGGAAAAACCTTTTTGAATATCCGGATGCGCACGTGTGGCATTTATAAATAAAATATAGAAGGCAAACAAAGACAAAATGCTTAAAATAATAAGGAGAGCATACGCCAAAACACGACGTAATAACAGCGGCCAATCTATTACTTTTTGCTCTTTTTTAACTTTTTTAGCAAGTAGTGTTTCCGCCATTTTAGTTTCCTCCTTTTTTGTCGCTCTGGTAGTTAAATGCAAAAAATACAATTACGCTTAACGCCGCAGATATAATAAACAAAATTACGGATAAAGCGCCGCCCATACCATAGTTTTTGCTAAACAAATGGTTGTTTAAAAACATAACCAAGGTGGTACTGGTAGCGTTTGGCGCGCCTTTTCCGTTTGTTAAAATTTGAGGTACGTCAAACATTTGTATGCCGCCTATCATAGAAGTTATCATTACATAAATTAAGATAGGCCGCATAAGCGGAAGCGTAATTTTTCTAAACGCCTGGCCGCTTGTGGCGCCGTCAATTTCTGCCGCCTCAAACAGCGAGGGATCTATGCCCATAATACCCGCCATTACCAAAATGGTGGTATTACCGTACCACATTAAAAAGTTCATAGCGGCAATTAAACCGCGTGTTGTGCCGGTGCGGGCAAAAAAGTCAATCGGTTGGCTTATAATATGCAAATCGATTAAAATGTCATTCATCGGCCCACCTATGGAAAACAAGGTAAAGAAAAGCATAGCAAATGCCGTTGCCATAATCAGGTTGGGCATATAAATAACTGTTTTAAAAAAACCTTGCGCTCTTATGCGCAGTCTCAAATCGGTAAACCATGCGGCAAGCAGCATGGACACTATAATTTGAGGAATAAACCCCATAATCCAAATTACAAAGGTGTTACCTGCATATTTTAGCAGGTCGCCTCCGGTAAACAGAGCTTTATAATTTTCAAGGCCCACAAAATAGGGTCCTATAACCTTTAAGCCGCTGCGATAGTGCTCAAAAAGGCTGTAATAAAAAGTAGAAAGTAACGGATATAAAGAAAAAATCGCATATACAATAAAAAAAGGCGCAATAAAAATGTAACCCCACTTGGCGTAGCTAATACCCTTTTTCTTTTTCAACGGCGTAGCTGTCATCTGTGACATAAAACCACCTCTATCTCTTTTGTTGTGCAAACAATAAGTATACTTTACCCTTATAAAATATATGCAGGGCGGGTAGTTACCCGCCCTGCATTAAGTGCTTTCAACTCGCTTACGCGGGAATTTTTAATTCGGGGTATTTAACCTGTGCTTCTTTGTAGAAGTTTGCCAAAGCTGTCTCTTTATCAACACTACCGTTAAAGTAGTCGTGGAAAGCAGTTTGGAAGCCCTCGTTCAAGCCTTGGTCGTAGGGAGAAGTTTTGCTCATGTCAATGGTATCAGCAGATGCTGCCATTGCGCCGATTACGTTTTGGCCGCCCAAGAAAGCAGAGCCGTAATCGCTGGCTGCGATTGCATTCATAGCTTTTTTGTTGTTTGCAAACTCATTGCAGCTCTTTGTTAAGCCTGTAGCTGTTGCTTCATCACAGCACATTTTCAACATGATGTCTTTAATCAAAGAAACATTGTCGCTGCCGGTTGCGCCGCACATCCATGTGCCGCCCCAGAAGTAACCTGCAGGGCCTGCACAAGCAGCGTAGTCGCCGTATGCACCGTTGCCTGCCTCGGCTTTACCGCCGTCTGCTGTTGCAACGTCCATAGAGTTGCCTGCCATAACAAAGTCTATAAACCATGCGGGTCCAAAGTAACCAAAGGTTTTACCGTCTTTACCCATTGTTGCTGCCCACTCGGGAGCCCACAAAATGTTAGGAGCGTTGTAACCTTTTTCTGTAAACTCCATGGTTTGATCTACCCATTTCATCATGGCGTCATCAATAACAATTTCGTTTTTATCATTTACCCATGTAGCAGATACATTATTGGAGAAGGTACGATAAGTATCATCGTAGCCGCCAAGCATTTTGTAGCCTTTTGCTGCCATAGTAGCTGCTGTCTCATCAAATTTATCCCAGTTTGCCATAGTCTCTTGTACTTCTACAGGGTCATCTGTGCCAAGTACATCTTTGGCAATAGAGCGGCGATAAATAAATACGCCCGGGCAGCCCTGCCAAGAAATACCACGCTGTACGCCGTTTTCATCTGTAACGATGTCGCGTGTGTATTGATACTGCTGTGCCATATCGGCAGCTGTTACGCCAATATCTTTTACAACGTCCATAGCAACGTCAACATCTGCTGCGGTGTATTTTAAGGCGTAGTCTGCTTCAATTAAGAACAAGTCAATTTTCTCATCTGCGGCATTGGTAGCTTGGTTTAATAAAGCTTCGTCCAAAGCGTTTTGATAAGCGTTGTTGTCGCTGGGAGTCATAACCCATTCTACTTTAACGTCACCGATTGTTTTAGCGGTGTCGTCATAGTCGGGATAAAACTCTGTTAAGCGGCGCTGAAATTCATCGTTCCAGCAGTAAATGCGCAAAACCTTGCCCTCTGCGGGGGCAGCGGCTTCACTGCTTACAGCAGCTTCACTGGTGGAAACCGGGGCTGTGCTGGCAGGCGTGTTGCCACAGGCAGCCATGCTTAATGCCAATGCGAGTACCAAACATATAGCGAGTAACTTTTTCATTTGTTCTTTTCCTCCTTAAATTATAAAACCGGCCGTCACCGGCTTTTTACAAAAGTTTTTTTACACTGCACCCTTCTAAAAGCTGGCCTTTTACTATTACTGTCTCAGGCAATGTAGTGCGAGGGCGCTCAATTAAATCAATTAGCTTAATTGCTGCCTGTTTGCCAAGCATATCCGTATCTTGGCGCAGTGTAGTTAGCTTGGGGTCTAACACGCGGGAAAGATAAATGCCGTCATAACCTGTCACCGAAATATCCTCGGGAATTGACAGGCCCATTTCCTTCAGCTCGTTCAATCCGCCAATCGAACTAAAATCATCGGGAAACATAATGCAAGTAGGTCTCTGCGGTAATTCTAAAAGCTCTCGGGTTGCTTTTGCGGTGTCTTTGGGTTTGTGATACCTGGCTTCTTTTACATACGCGGGTGGTATTTCAATTCCATTTTCCATGCACGTTCTGTAAAAACTGGCCAATCGGTTTTCTGTTACGCCTGTACCCTCACCGTGTATAAAAGCTATTTTGCGGTGCCCCATATCAATTACATGCTGCACCAAATCCTTTATACCCTGCACGTTGTCTGATAAAATTGCTGTGCGGTTATTAAACTGATGATCAATGGTTACAAGCGGTAGATTGCTGTTTACCAGTTCAATTACATCGGGTGCGGTAAAATTGATGCACGCAATACACACACCGTCTACCCCGCGATACTGGCAGTGCTCGTAGTAGCTCATAGGTTTGTTACCAATATTATGGTTAATAAAGGTAATATCGTAGCCGCTGCTTTCTGCCTGCACTTTAAATTTATCCAGTACCTGAGAAAAATACTCATGGGTTAAGCCGCTCTGCGTATCGTCACTAAAAAGCACCCCTAAGTTATATGTACGGTTGGTCTTTAGCGCTCTGGCTGCCGAATTGGGCAGATACCCCATTTCCTTTGCCATCTTGCAAACCATTTTTCGGGTTGCTTCACTAATGTCGCGGTGACCGTTTAAAGCTTTGCTTACTGTCGCCACCGATACGTTACATTTGTTTGAAATATCTTTGATAGAAACCACGTTTTTCCTCCCAGCTCTTGCTGCCTCTTTTTAATCTTAATGGTTTTCGTTAATAGTATACTCGAAAACTACTGAAAGGAGCAAAACCGTTACTTAATCGTTTTCGCACTTTGAGTATAGCGCCATTTGCACATCATTTCAAGCTTTTTTATTAAAACTTTTAGCATTTACGCTATGTTTGGATACATATACAACGAACATATTTTAAATTTGGTTAATTTTGCCTGTAAAATTTAGGTATTATTGTTATTTGTTCGAATACGTTTAAGTAAAAAATAAGTTTATATAAAGCAACATTTGTCCTTTGTCTTATGCGCTTATCTATTTATTATAGTATTATAAAGCCGCCCTGTGTTTGTATCATTTTGCAATAAAATGTTGATGTGACACCAAATATTTGTTGATTTTAAGCCTTTCTTTTTTAAAAAATCCCTTGCAATTCTTTTAGGGATACGGTATTCTTATATCAGATAAACCGCTCCGGGTTTGCAACTTAAACGTTTTCGCAAATCGACTAAGTTATAAATATATTCGGTACATTTCTTTTTCCTTTTAAATGTGCCGCTATGGGAGTGGCTATACTATGAAATTTGGTTTTTTTGATGATGATAAAAAGGAATATATCATTACTACCCCTCGCACCCCTCTGCCTTGGATTAACTATTTAGGCACAGAAACTTTCTTTTCGCTTATCTCCAATACCGCAGGCGGCTACAGCTTTTATAAAGATGCCAAGCTATTGCGCATTACACGGTACCGCTACAACAACTGCCCTGCCGACAGTAACGGCCGCTATTATTATATCAAAGACGGCGATACCGTTTGGACGCCCGGCTGGCAACCCGTACAAACGCCGCTGGACAGCTATCAATGCCGCCACGGCTTGGGTTACACCGTGCTGGAAAGCAGCAAAAATAACATAAAAGCTCAGCTTACCTGCTTTGTGCCGGTAAACGATGCCTGCGAAATTAACCGTTTGGTACTAAAAAACGATGGCGATACCTCTAAGGAATTAACTTTGACAAGCTTGGTAGAGTTTTGTCTGTGGAACGCGGTGGACGATGCCTCTAACTTTCAACGTAACTTTTCTATTGGCGAGGTTGAAATTGAAGGCAGCACCATTTACCACAAAACCGAATACCGCGAACGTCGTAACCACTACGCAATTTTTTCGGTTAATACCCCCGTGGACGGCTTTGACACCGACCGCGATACTTTTTGCGGTCCATACCGCAGCTTTGCAAACCCGCAAGTTGTTTTGGACGGAACAGCAAAAAACAGTGTTGCCAGCGGCTGGGCGCCTATTGGCTCCCATTCTTTGCACGTTACCTTAGCCCCCGGAGAGGAGCAAAGCTTTATCTTTCTGCTTGGCTATGTAGAAAATACCCCTGAGGAAAAATGGGCTGTTCCGGGCGTTGTAAACAAAGCGCCTGCACATAACCTATTAAAAAAATATAAAACCGATACACAGGTTTTTGCCGCTTTAGAGCAACTGAAAAGCTACTGGCAAAATTTATTGTGCCGTTTTACCATTCAGTCTGAAGATAAAAAGTTAAATCGTATGGTAAATATCTGGAACCAATACCAGTGCATGATTACCTTTAATATGAGCCGCAGTGCCAGCTACTACGAAAGCGGTATGGGGCGCGGTATGGGCTTTCGCGATTCGTGTCAAGATTTACTGGGCTTTGTCCATCTGGTTCCTCAGCGCGCACGTCAGCGCATTTTAGACATTGCCGCCACTCAATTTGAGGACGGCAGCGCCTATCATCAGTATCAGCCGCTAACCAAGCGCGGTAACTTAGACGTTGGCAGCGGGTTTAACGATGACCCCCTGTGGCTGATTGCAGGCACCTGCGCCTATCTGCGGGAAACAGGCGATTTTTCTGTTTTAGAGGAGCGCGTTCCCTTTGATAACGATGAAAGTAAGGCAGAGAGCTTGTTTGAGCACTTGCGCCGCAGCTTTAACTATACCGTGGCACACAAAGGTCCACATCAGCTTCCTTTAATCGGCCGCGCCGATTGGAACGACTGTCTAAACTTAAACTGTTTTTCTCAGCAGCCGGGAGAGAGCTTTCAAACCTGTTCTAACTTTGAAAGCGGCAAAGCCGAAAGTGTTTTTATCGCCGGCATGTTTGTAAAATACGGCACAGAATACGCGGCGCTCTGCCGCCACATAGGTAAACAAGAGGAGGCCGCCCGCGCGCAAGATGAAGTGGAAAAAATGTACAATGCCACGTTACAAGCCGGCTGGGACGGCAAGTGGTTTTTGCGTGCCTACGACGCCTATGAGCAACCCGTTGGCAGCCACACCTGTGAAGAGGGACAAATTTTTATAGAGCCGCAGGGCATGTGTGTAATGGCAGGCATCGGCGTAAACGAAGGGCTTGCCGAAAAAGCTTTGGAAAGCGTGGCTTCTCGCTTAGACACCAAATACGGCATTGTGTTGTTACAACCTGCTTACACGGGTTATCACTTAAATCTAGGCGAAATTTCTTCGTATCCCCCGGGATACAAAGAAAACGCGGGTATCTTCTGCCACAATAACCCTTGGGTATCCTGTGCAGAAACGGTTTTGGGCCATGGCAACCGCGCCTTTGATATTTACCGCAAAACCTGTCCCGCCTACATTGAGGACATAAGCGAAGTGCATCGCACAGAGCCCTATGTTTACAGCCAAATGATTGCAGGAAAAGACGCCGCAAACTTTGGCGAGGCAAAAAACAGTTGGCTTACAGGTACCGCTGCGTGGACCTTTACCAACGTAAGCCAGTACATTTTAGGCATAAAGCCGGAGTTTACCGGTTTGTGTGTAGACCCCTGCCTGCCGCAAACCCTAAAAGGCTTTACCGCCACGCGCGTTTACCGCGACGTAACTTATCATATTACAGTTGACAATACTGCCGGTGTAGAAAAAGGAGTTGTGTGCCTTACCGTAAACGGCACCCCGGTACAAGGCACCGTTATTCCTTTTTCTGCAGGTAAGAAAGACGTTACCGTAACGGTAACAATGGGGTAATTTTATGGGTTTTTCTGCTGATTTTGTTTGGGGCGTGGCAAGCGCCGCCTACCAAATAGAGGGCGCCGCCGCTGAAGACGGTCGTACACCCACCATTTGGGATACCTTTAGTCACACAACAGGTACTACCTTTAACGGTCACACCGGAGACGTTGCCTGTGACTATTATCACCGCTTTGCCGAAGATATTGAACTAATTGCGTCAGCCGGTCTAAAGCATTACCGCTTTGGCATCGCTTGGACGCGTATCTTCCCTTATGACAACAGCGTTGTAAATCAGCAGGGTTTAAACTTTTACGATAAGGTTGTAGAGCTTTGCTTAAAAAAGGGAATTGAACCTTGGATAACCCTTTACCATTGGGATTTACCACAGTATCTGGAGGATAAAGGCGGCTGGTTAAACCGCGCTACAGCAGATGCCTTTGCGCATCTGGCGGCTACCGTCGCCCACCATTTTAAAGGTCGTGTTACAAACTATTTTACTTTAAACGAGCCTCAGTGCAGCGTGGGGCTGGGCTATGGTAACGGACAGCATGCTCCGGGTAAAACGCTCTCCTCTACTGATTTATTTTATGCCATGCACAACTTAGCTTTGGCACACGGCAAAGCGTCTCTTGCCTTGCGCAAAGAGGATTCCCGCATTAAAATCGGTATCGCCACAACAGGGCGTCTGTGCTATCCCGCAAGCAGCTCTTTACAAGATTTGCAAGCTGCAAAAAAAGCCACTTTTACCATTGCAGATCATTCTTTATTTGAGTGGGTGTTTACACATCATTGGTTTTTAGATGCCATTATGCTGGGACATTACCCCGCAGAATGTGCAGGTACCTTTTTACAGCCCCTTGCCGCCGCTGTTTCAAAAGAGGACTGGGAAATTATCCACCAGCCCGCAGATTTCATCGGTCTTAATGTTTACAACGGCCATGAAGTATATGCCGATTCGTCCGGCTCTTTTGCCTATACGGCTAAGTATCCCGGTTACCCGCGCACCGCTCTTAAATGGCCTGTTACACCTGCTGTTTTACGTTACGGCGTAAACTTTATTTACAGCCGTTATCACACCCCTATTTATATTAGCGAAAACGGTCAAAGCTGTAATGACCGCATTATGTTGGACGGTCATGTGCACGACCCCGACCGCATCGATTTTTTACATCGTTATCTACAGCAGCTTTCTGCCGCCATTGCAGACGGTACAGACGTAAAAGGATATTTTCATTGGAGTCTTACCGACAACTACGAGTGGCATTCCGGCTATGATGACCGCTTCGGTCTGATTTTTGTAGATTATCTCACCCAACAGCGCATTCCAAAAGACAGCTACTATTGGTATGCGCAAACTGTTTCTCAAAACGGCCAAAATCTTTAAATCCTTCCATAAAAAAATCCGTAAGGCAGGCGCTTTAAAAGCACTTGCTTTGCGGATTTTTTTGTTTTTCTATTATACAAATGCACACGAGAGTGCAATACACATGACACCTATGTAATAAGTAAATAAATTGGCTCCATGCAGCCAAGCTCTTTTTTTAACATAAAAATATAAAAACAGAATAATCCCGTCCGACAGTAAAAATAAGCCGCTGCCTACAGCTAGCAATAGCCCGCGTGTACTCATCTGTAATGCCATACAGACATCAAAGCTTTTTATGCACATCAATCCCACCATAAAGGCATACAGCGTGGCGGGACACCGCATACGCTTTAGTTGAAAGCGTTTGCTGTAGCTACATATAAACGTAAACCCTGCCAGTAAAATGGGCACTATAATATTATGCCATTTAAAAGGTGCCATGGTGCTGTATAACACGCAAAATCCCACATGGGCAATCATAAAGCACAAAACACCTTTTAAAAAATAAGGGCTGAAAAACTTGCCCTTGCTGTTTGCCAGCGCTAAAAAAACATCTCCACTTAAACAAAAAAGTAAACAAGGGATAAGCGCCGCAAAAAAACTTAGGTGGGGCATACCTCCACTTAACCACGAGGTTGCCGCCAGCATCATAAACCCGCAGCTTACTGCCGTTTTTGCCGCAGTGTACGCTTTAAAAAACTTTTTTGAGTACGTTACCCACAACAAAATCGCCAGCTGTATTAAGTAGATGCCCGTCATAATGGATACCGCTGTCATTGGCTTTCTCCTCTCACGCATTTAATTTTAGACCTGTTAATTGTTGATTTCTTTTATAGCCGCTTTGCTTTATTTTTGCCGATTATGCATTTTTTCCTTTTTTATAATAAACCATATGCTACACATACTTTTTAATGTCTGCGCTCTGTTATTGCAGCTTTCATGTTTGCCGCGCTTTTTTTATACCGTTGTGTTTTTAGCGGCAGTAGCGCTCATAAGAGGGCGGCGTTTATCTGTATATTCCTTTTCTGTATCGCGCTACAAAAGCACACGTTTGTCTACCTAATAATTTATGACGCTTTGGTACTTTTATAAAATTGCATATCGCTTTGTTTTCCACATCTTTTTGTTTTTCTGTTGAAAACCATCTGCTTTTCTTAAGCTTTATATGGTAAAAGGGTGTCCTTTGCTTAATAGCGGGAACACCCTTTTTTATTTTTTTAAACCATTATGTAAATGTATACGCTTCGCTATTTAGTATTACTACCTCCGCGTTTTTTAAAGTATAGCTCTGGCGCATGGTTTCAAACGGGGTATCGTTTAAATATGCCATCAGCGCCATGATAATAGCACTGTGGGTAACGACCAAAACACTTTCTTCTTTACCGCTTACAATTTTTTGCAGGGCAGGCAGCACGCGCTCCAACGTGTCTTGGTAAGATTCACCTTGCGGCGTGGGCTGATACCGCCTGTTATTTATCCAACGTTGCAAATCTGCGGGGTACTGCTGTTCTATCTGCTGCCAGCTTAAGCCTTCCCACAGACCTAAGTTCATTTCCTCTATCCCCGCAGCCTCTTCACAGGGGATATGCAGCTCTCTTGCCACAATTTGGCCGGTTTCCTTTGCACGCAGCTGTTTACTGGTGTAAACCTTTTGTGGACGCTTGCCGGCACTAAGGTTTTGTGCCAAGGCAAAAGCTTGCTTTACGCCCGTCTGGTTTAAAGGAATATCTCGGCTTCCCTGCACGCGTTTTTGCGCATTCCAATCAGTCTCTCCATGGCGTGTAAGTATCAAATCCATAAACGTCCTCTTACAAAAACTTTTTCATAACTATAACTGGCAGCACATTTTCGTCCCATTCCAAACGGCTGCTTGTTATATCCGCAAAACCTACGCTGCGCCAAAAATCCAGCGGCGCACCTTCATATCCGGTCACTACGTCTATGCGTAAAGCCTGTCCCTTATTTTGCAAGGTGTATTGGCCAAAGGCATTTACAATTTTGGTGCCCAGTCCCTTTTTTTGCATGGTTTTATCTAAAAGCAACAAGCTCAAATACGTTTCTTTTCCAAATTTATAGTCTACCAGCCCCACAAGTTTATCTGCACATAAAACCTTTTCTGTAACAAAACCGTTGGTACGCGGTACAAAATGCTCTTTTTCTACCCACGCGGCTGTAACGGCTTGCCTGTTTAAATGGTTTTTTAAAAAAGTACGGTTGCTGTTATAAAGCTTTGTTATCGCCTCTAAATCTTGAAGCTCTAGCGGTAAAAAACTTATTTCATGGTTTTTAAGCATTGTTTTTCTACTCCAAAATAATGTTTTGCAGTTCCTCTGCCGTTTGCGCTAAATATTTTGCACCGTTTTGGGTCAATTCTTCTCTGTCTCGAAATCCCCATAAAACACCGCAGCTGTCCACGCCTGCATTAACAGCTGTCTGCATATCCACCCCGCTGTCTCCTACATATAAAACTTGGCTTTTTTCCAAGTTTAGCTTTTCTATTATTTTATGTATTAGGTTTGGGCTGGGCTTAGGGCTGCCTCCGTCTACAAGCCCAAAGGCATAGTCCTGCGGGATTAAACCGGTAAAATATTTCTGCACCATTTCGGCTGCAAACTGGTTTGGTTTATTGCTTGCTACGGCGCAGCGTATTCCTTTTTTTGCAAGGGTTTCCAACAGCGGTACAATACCCGCATACGGTGCCGTACTATCTTCTTTATGTTGTAAATAGTGGGCATCGTTTATACTGCGCGTTCGGTCAAAGCGCTGTGGCGTATAATATGTGCCCAGTGCACGCTCTATCAATTTATCGCGCCCGTTTCCTACAAATAATTTATAGCTTTCTACGCTATGCGTGGGAAGCCCTTGCTGCGCAAGAGCGTAATTACAACTGTTTGCAAGGTCGGTTAGTGTATTTAACAACGTGCCGTCTAAATCAAAAATAACTGCTTGATACATTTTTTGCTCCTATCCTTATAAATTAAACGATACCGTTTTAACACGGTGAGGGATTGCATCTCTCGCCCGCAAACGCACGCGAGCGGGTGTATTGATATACAAATTGCACCTGCCGTCTTTAGCGGCAATGGGGCTTTGCTGTATGGTAAAAGAAATGTCATGCGAAAAAATACAAACGGTGTGCCTTGTAAAAATGCGCCCATAACAAATAGAGAAGGTTCTGTTGTCGTTTTTGCAGAATCCCTCTTTTATAAAAGCCTCTATCTCAATGCCTAAATTGCACAGCGCAAATAATAACAGCAAGCTTAATACAGGTATCATGCCTATCATGTTGATGTTAGCGGCTACACAAATCAGCGCAATTAGTAATGCGCATAAAGATGCCGGCAGCCATATATAAACAGGCAGGCTTTTTTTACGCACTACACACATTTTATGAGTAGGCATTGTAAAATCTGCCAGCAGACGCTGCAACATAGCCTCTTGACCCATTCGGCACACAAATAAAGGAGTATCGCTGCGATACCCGCCGGCTGTAATATATACAGGGGTGTACCGCAAAACCCGGGCAAACGGCGTTAACCGCACATCACAAAAATTTACACAAACCGCCGATACACGCCGTTCTATTTTTGTAATAAACCCGCCTTTTGTCAAAATAATGCCGCCCCCGCGCCCTACCACAAACCCCGCTGTACGCAGCAAAGATAACATAAGCGTTAGCACCGTAATAAGCAGCACAAACGTCGCCAACATAGAAATACCTGCCGGAATAAAAAGCTCTAAAAAGTGAGAGAGCTCGGTAATGCCGTGCAAGGCGTATTCTTCAACTTGGGTGCCCAATATTTTAGAGATTCGCTTTATGGAGTATACCGCAAACACACAGCTGGTTACCACATTGGCGCTTAACATAACAAAAACAAGCCGTGTTGCCCCGGTGGGCTCAAACACGGTTGGCATATTTTTTACAGGCAGCAGTGTATCTGCCGCCTGTATTGCGTCCTTTGTAAAAAAGTGTAATGTTATTTTTTTTAGCGGAAAAGCCGATTTAAAATAAATAATAACCTGTGTGCCGCCCAAAATACGATAGGTCAACGGCCGCACGCACTCTACTGCTGCAATCATATCACGACTTAAGGTTACGTTACTTCTAAAAAAAAGCCCTTGGTGCAGTACTACACTGCTGTCGGTAATTTCAAAGCCGGAAAAATACCACAAAACACCTGCCAGTAAAGCCATTACAATTAAAATAAAGGCGTCCTGCTGCAACGCCACCAAAAACTGTTGCCAGTTAAAATCCAGCACTGCACGCACAAGCGGCAACAAACACAACACCAAACCATAGTTGATATATTTTAAAGTATACAAAGGATGAAAATGCCGATACTGCATTATACATCCCTCCCGTTTAAGATTGTCATGCGCAAATTTTCGCTGTCTGCCGTAGAGAGGCCCAATATAATAAGAATATTGCCGCTGGTACAAATATACATGCTTGTAGTAGCCGTAAGCCGCTGCAACGGAGATTGCAATGTACCTACCGCAGTAATGTACCGCAGTGGAATGCGGTGCATTGTTGTAAACATAATCCCTCTTTGTAAAATAAGCTCTCGCTGCAGCACGGTAAGGCTGTAAGTGTATCGGCGCAGCGAAAAATATGTTAAAGCCGCTGCGGTACTGCCAAAGGGAATGCCCAAAACCGCAATGATGTTAGGACGTAAAAAAATTACGCTTAAAATAAGCGTTGCTGTAAAAACCCACACGGCCGGTACAAATATACCTCTTTTTTTTAATTTGTATCGCAGCATAAATTACCTCTTTTATTTTACAAAAAAAATGCTGGTTTAAAATGTATAAAGCCATTACCAGTGCAGAAAGTTTTACTGCTTGCATGTAAGCCCATAAGTACGCAGTTTTACATCTCTCGCCTTGATTTTAGGCTCTTTTTTACATTTTAAAACAGCATTTGGTATTTTTGCTTTTAATCGTTTTCCTGTAGGCGCCATGTTTCCGATAAGGTGTGGAAAGCCGTATCTCTTGCCAAACATACTATTTTGTCGCCCACATTTATAGTGGTACTGCCGCGGGGAATAATAAATTCGCCGTTGCGTGTAACCGAGATAATAATAACATCAGTGGGAATGGTAAGGTCTGCCAAGGTATGACCGCTATAGGAAAAGTGCTCAGGAATAATAATTTCGGTAAGAGAAGTATCTGCCGATAAGCTCATTAGCTGCTGAATAGCACTGGTTTCAATCTCACGCTCCAATAAGCGTGTAATGTTATCTGTACTGCTAATTGCAATATCAACGCCCAGCTGTTTTACTACTGCCGCATTTTTGGGGTTGTTTACACGCGCCACTGTTTTTTTAACATAATATACGCGTTTGGCAAGCTGACAGGCAATTAAGTTGCACTCATCGCGTCCTGTTACACCAACAAGCGCTGCGCACTCTTCACATTTTGCGGCACTTAAAGCTTCCATTGTAGTGCCATCGCCTTGAATAACAGGAATATCCAAGCTGTTTGCCAAATTGCGGCAGCTAACAGCATTTTGCTCAATTACAACAGGCTGGTGTCCATGCTCCAGCAGCGTTTTAGAAAGGTAAAATCCAATTTTACCACCGCCTACAATACATACTCGCATAACTTTCTCCTTAGTCTACTGGGTAAGATATAATCAGCATATCGCCCTCTTCTAACTCCAGTTGAGGGGCAGCCATAACGGTTATGCCGGTTTTATGAATTACGCCAAAAATCATGTATCCGTCCTCTGCGGGAATTTCTCCCAGATTACGGCCGATATATTTTTTTGCTATAGGCATCTTTTTAAAAGAAAATGTAGTGCTGCCAAAGGTAACGTGCTGTGCCTGTGCATTGTCAAACAAAGAGGATAAAACCGACTGCACTGTTAAATTGGTTGGGCTTATGGTCGTAATAGAAAATTGGTCTGCAAATACATCTTTTAGCGATGGGTCATAAATGCGTGCAACAACCTTTTTAACGCCGCAAACCTCTTGGGCAACCTGTGCCACCATAATGTTAATGGTATCGTCAGGGGTAACAGCCAAAACAGCGTCACAGCTTTCAATACCCGCACTGCGTAAAACATCAACATCTATGGGTACGCCTGCCAGCGCCGTACCATGAAAACCACTGTGACCAAAATCATATAAGCTTTGCAAGTTTTCCTCTTTAGGGTCTAACACGCTGATATCGTGCCCCAGCTGCTCTAGGCTGCGCGCTAAAGTAGAACCTACCATTCCACAGCCAACAATTAAAATATTCAAGGTCTCACCTCATAAATTTATATTTGCTTTTTCCTACATCACACAATGTCTGGACATTTTGGTAACATCTCATTATAATGTATTGTATTATTATATACCCTAACGCCTTTTTTAACAACTATGTAAAAACCATGTTTTTTCCTCTTTTTTCTTGCTTCATTTTGTGGTATTATAGTTAAGGTCAGCTTGTACTTTATACCTTATACTGTAAAAAGAAGTATATGCTAAAAGGCACCGTTTATATGCGCTTGTAGCTCAGCTGGATAGAGCAATGGCCTCCGACGCCATGTGCCGCACGTTCGAATCGTGTCAGGCGCACCAAAAGGTATGTCTTCTTTCAAAAGGAGATATGCCTTTTTTCTATATTTAAAACCGCACCACAATTTTATACCGATTTTTACAGGAGAGAACGATTGTTTAAATGAAAAAATTTAACTGGAAGCTGTATAATCTAGCCTTATGGACTGAACTTATTTTATCCTATATTTTACCCTTTAAGGTAATTGATAATTTTCAATACAAGATAGGTTTTCCCATACCTTTTATTACTGTTTATGATACACAAATTGCTGTAAATCCTCTCATGTCGCTGCATTTAAATCCATTGGGCCTGTTTTTAAACGGCTTTCTCATTTATTTGATTGTTTCTATATGTACAAAAGCGTACCAAAAAATTAAGCTTGTTTCAAAAAAATAGACATATTTGCAAATCGGCGCAAAACTTTATGGCGCTCCCGCACCGGTTCCAAAATAAAATATTTACAGAGATATTTCTGTTTTACGCCGAGCCTTTCTTTACAGGCTACACCGCTTCTTACCTTATAATAAATTCATACGCATAAGAACAGAGGCTTTTATTTGACCTGTTTTATAATACCTGATTTTTTATGGAGGATACAGCCTCTGCAGAGGAGGACGCCATGGACGTTCGTAAGCTTAAAATCAGCAATATTCTCGCCTTAATTTGGGGTGAAAAATCCGATAAACTTTATATTTATGTGCACGGCAAAATGTCTTGTAAAGAATATGCAAAAAGCTTTGCGGAAATTGCACGGCAAAAGGGCTTTCAAACCCTCAGCTTTGATTTAATTGGCCATGGAGAACGTATGGACGACACCCGTCCGTGTGATATTTGGAACGGAATGGAAAGTCTTTTGGCGATTGCCGATTACGCCTTTCAAAACTGGACAGAGGTCTCGCTGTTTGCGTGCAGCTTGGGAGCTTATTTCAGCTTAAACGCCTACGCGGATAAGCCCTTTAAAAAATGCCTGTTTCAATCTCCTATTGTGGATATGGCTTATCTGATAAACCAAATGTTTCTTTGGTTTAACGTTACCCAGCAGCAGCTGCAACAGAAAAAAGAAATTTTTACACCGGTTGATGTTTTGCGCTGGGACTATTACCAATATGTTTTGGCTCACCCTATAATAAAATGGCCTTTTCCAACTGCTGTGCTCTATGCAAAAAACGATACTTTGCAAAGTTTGTCTGTAATAGAAAATTTTGTGCAGGCACACGCTTGTACGCTTACCGTTTCACAATCCAGCAACCATGACTTTATGGCGCCTAAAGATATTCCTTTGGTTGCGCAGTGGCTGAGGGATAACATATAAACAACTTTTTGCTTTTAAAAAGCGCCGCTTAAGATTTTCTTACGCGGTGCTTTTTTATTTATAAAATTATTTTTATTATATATACCCTCTCTGGTTTTTTGTCTTTGTTTGTCTTTTTTAAACTTAAAGCCTCCTGTATTTAATGCCAAAAGCATCTACACAAAAATTGCAAAGATATGCCAAAGCCTGCCCTTTTACCTTTTAACTTAAAGCAATACAATAATTTTAAGACAAATACTGTGCCGCCTACAGCGGCCCTTTAATTAGGAGAGAGACTATGCAATACGGGCATTTTGATAACGAGCGTAGAGAATATGTAATTGACCGTGTAGATTTACCTACCAGCTGGACAAATTATCTGGGTACCCAAGATATGGCAGCTGTTGTAAACCACACCGCCGGCGGATATTTATTTTGCTCCAGTGCGGAATATCACCGCATTACGCGGTTTCGGGCAAACGCTGTACCTATGGACCGTCCCGGCCACTATGTATATCTGCGCGACGATGAAACAGGCGAATATTGGAGCATAAGCTGGCAGCCTGTTGGCAAACCGCTTAACAAAGCCCATTACCTTTGCCGTCACGGCCTAAGCTACACCGCATACGAGTGTGAATACAACGGCATTAAAGCGGTGCAAACGCTGTTTATTCCCCGCGGAGAAAATGTGGAAATCTGGGACGTACAGCTTGAAAACGTATCGGGTCGTAAACGCAGTATCAGTGTGTTTAGCTATGCCGAGTTGTCGTTTCATCACATTGATATGGATAACCGCAATTTTCAAATGAGCTTATACGCTGCGGGAAGCAGCTATGAGGACGGCATTATTGAGCAAGATTTATTCTATGAGGAAACCGGCTTTCAATACTTTGCATCTTCCTTTTTGCCGGATTCTTTTGACGCTGTACGCGAGGCTTTTATTGGCCCTTATCGCACCGAAACAAATCCGCTTGGCGTAGAAAACGGTGTTTTAAGCGGCAGTACACAACTGGGCGGCAACCAGTGCTGCGGCCTGCATAAGTGCTTTACTTTAAAAGAGGCGGAAACTGTAACGTGTGCTTTTTTCCTTGGTGAGGGACGTCGCTGTGAGGGTGCGCGTATTCGGGAAAAATTCAGTTTTGCTCCTGCCCGCAAAGCAGCACTTGCCCAGCTTGCCGCCTATTGGGACAGAAAATGCAATGCCATGCAAATTCACACCCCAAATAGCGACATGGACACCATGATAAACATCTGGACACTGTATCAAAGTGAAATTAACGTTATGTTTAGCCGCTTTGCCAGCTTTATTGAGGTAGGCGGCCGCACAGGGCTTGGCTACCGAGATACTGCCCAAGATGCCATGACTGTGCTTCATTCTAACCCCGATAAATGTCGCGAGCGCATTTGTCAGCTATTAAAAGGTCTTGTAAGCCAAGGGTACGGGCTGCACTTGTTTAGCCCGGAATGGTTTGAAGAAAACGGCCAAACGCAAAGCTTTAAAAGCCCTACTGTTGTACCTACGCCAAACGCTTGCGATATGATACACGGCTTAGATGACGCCTGCAGCGACGACGCGCTCTGGCTGGTTAGCACTATTGTAGACTATGTAAAAGAAACCGGTGACATTGCCTTTGTAGACCGGCGCATACGCTACGCGGATAAGGGCGAGGACACTGTTTACGACCATATGAAAACCATACTGGATTTTTCTGCCCGTATGGTAGGTCAGCATGGAATTTGCCAAGGCTTGCGTGCAGATTGGAACGACTGCTTAAACCTTGGCGGTGGCGAAAGTGCTATGGTAAGCTTTTTACATGTTTGGGCATTAGATAATTTTATTCAGCTTGCCACTTACTTAGGCCGTAAAGAAGACGCTGCCTTTTATGAAGATATACGCAAAAATGTAGTGACGGTTTGTCAAAAGCAGCTATGGGACGGCGAGTGGTATTTGCGCGGTTTTACAAAAAGCGGGCGTCCTATCGGCACACAAGCGCAAGCAGAAGGCAAAGTGCATTTAGAGAGCAATGCCTGGGCAGTGTTAAGCGGCGCAGCAGATGCCCGGCACGGAAAAGCTGCTATGGACGCTGTGTATAACTATTTGTTTACGCCATATGGTTTGATGTTAAATGCGCCTGCATACTCTCAACCTGATGACGAAATCGGCTTTGTTACCCGCGTTTATAAAGGCTTAAAAGAAAACGGCAGTATTTTCAGCCATCCCAACCCATGGGCATGGGCGGCAGAATGCTGCTTAGGCCGCGGCGACCGCGCTATGGAGTTATATAATGCCTTATGTCCCGCTGCACAAAACGACAAAATTGAAGTGCGCAAGTGTGAGCCCTATTCTTATTGCCAGTTTGTTACAGGCAAAGACCACACCTGTTTTGGCGAGGCGCACCACCCGTTTATGACAGGCTCCGGCGGTTGGAGCTATATTGCAGCAACACGCTATATGCTTGGCATTAAGCCAAATTTTGAGGGGTTGGAAATAGACCCTTGTATTCCAAAAGCTTGGGACAGCTTTACCGTAAAGCGCGTTTTCCGGGGTGCAACCTATAGCATTACCGTACAAAATCCTGCTCATGTATGTCACGGCGTAGCCCACATATTGGTAAACGGTACTGCAGCACAAAGAATTCCCTTATTAAAACCGGGCCAGCAAGCAGATGTTACGGTAGTTTTGGGAGAGGAGTAAAAAAGAAATGATTGAATTTGGTACAGGCGGTTGGCGTGCCATTATCGGCGATACCTTTACACGCGCCAATGTGCAAAAGCTTACATGGGCCATTGCACAAAAAATGCTGGACGAAAACGTGGCGCAAAAAGGCTTTGTTATCGGTTACGATCGCCGCTTTTTAAGTGAGGAGGCTGCACAGTGGGCAGCAGAGGTAATGGCTGCCATGCATATTCCCTGCAGCATTATCCACCGTCAAAGCCCTACCCCGCTTATTATGTTTGCCGTTAAAGCCCTACAGGCGCAGTACGGCATGGCAGTTACAGCAAGCCATAACCCCGCCATATATAACGGCATAAAGGTATTTATGGAGGGCGGCCGCGATGCCGATGAAATTTTAACGGCCGAACTTGAAAATTATATTTACCTACAGGGTGAAGAAGCTGCTCCCGCTATTGCTTTTGAAGAAGCTCTTGCAAGCGGCAGTGTAAAATATATAGACCCCATGAACGACTATATTGACAGTATTCTCTCTGCAATAAATGTGGAGGCAATACGAAACTGTCAGCTATCTGTGGCGCTTGACCCCATGTACGGCGTATCCAAAACGGCTTTGCAAACCATTTTAATGACGGCGCGCTGTGAAGTTAGTGTAATGCACGAGCGCCGCGACACCTTATTTGGCGGCCGTTTGCCGGCTCCAAACGAAAAAACCTTGGCCAGCTTAATCAACTTTGTAGAGGAAAACCACTGTGATATTGGTATTGCAACCGACGGTGATGCCGACCGTTTGGGTGTAATTGATAACCATGCAGAATTTTTACACCCAAACAAAATACTGGTTTTACTCTATTATTATCTGATTAAGTTTAAGGGGTGGCGCGGCAGCGCTGTGCGCAATATTGCCACCACTCATCTTTTAGATAAAATTGCAGCCTCCTTTGGCGAAGAATGTTATGAAGTTCCCGTTGGGTTTAAGCATGTATCCGGTAAAATGGCTACTACGGGGGCTATCATCGGCGGCGAAAGCAGCGGTGGTCTTACTGTACGAGGTCATATTCAAGGAAAAGACGGCATCTACGCCGCCAGCCTTTTAATTGAAATGATAGCTGTAACCAAGCGCAGTCTCTGTCAAATTTGGCAAGAAATTAAAGACGAATACGGCTCCTTTGAAATGAGCGAAAGCGACTACAAATTTAGCCATACCAAAAAAGAGGAAATTTACAAATGCCTGATGGTAGATAAGCTTTTACCGCAATTTCAATGGGAAATTGACCATGTAAGCTATATGGACGGATGTAAGGTATACTTTAAAAACGGCGGCTGGATTATTGCACGTTTTTCAGGCACCGAGCCTTTGCTGCGCATTTTTTGCGAGATGGATACCATGGAAAAAGCCAATGCTACTGCAGCATGTTTGCAAACCTTCTTGGGGCTATAACACACGTTTTTTACTATTTTTTATTATCCATAACTTCTAAAGCGGCAGCATCTGCTTATACAAGAGATGCTGCCGCTTTAGTCTTGTGTTTTGCTTATTAAAAAAGCCAAATTGTTTGCCAAACGGTTACATGCTATAATAAAAAGTAATTTATAATGTTGTGTGTAAGCCTTTTAAATGGAAAAACGGCGGTAGCCGCAAACGTACGGAGAATAATTATGACACAGACAAAAAAGCAAAAAAATTCACCTTACCGAGGCAGCCTAAAATGGCGCATTGTAATTTTGCTGTCCTTGTGCTGGGTGCTGCCGGTTTACTTAATTGTTGGCGGCATGGGGTTTTATATTTTAAACAGTATGACAAAACAAGCCGCCGAGCACATCTCTTTAAGCGCCAATACCGCTATTCAGCTTACCACTGCGCGCCTTGACAGCGCCGTTGCCGCCAGTTTAAAGGCAAGCTATGTACCCACTATATCCGAGGCATGGAACAAATATCAACAAGACAGTGAAGCTGTGGATTTGTATACCTCTGTCAACACGTTTCTCTATCAGCAATATAAATATGAGGAAAAATTTAAAAACAGTATTCTTACTTTTATTGATGATACGGATATGAGCTTTTATGTTGCCAATGTAACGGCTCAGGGCAGCAGCTTAGACGTGCGTAGCTATCACCAATACATGGAAAAAGAAGTGTTGCAGCTAAGCCAAACCTTGGGCACCAATATCGCATTTATTGCCCGGGAAAACCGCTGTTACTTGGTGCGCAATCTGGTAGATTCTAAATATCGTCCTTATGCTGTTTTGGTAAACGAGTTAAACCAAGAGGCACTGTTTAGCGACATGGAAAATATAAGCTGGGCAACAGACTTAACCATTTGGCTTAATGAAACGCCCTTGCTTTTATTGGGAGACAACCAGCTTTCTCTTCCCCCTTGCGCAGACTTTTTTTTACAGCAAACGGGAGACTGCTTTGTGGTAAGCCAAATTGAGCGCCGTTCGGCTTACACTTTGTCCTACACTGCACATATTCAACCTCTCAGCTTGCACCAACAGCGCGTAACAACTATTATCACACTGGGGCTTATCAGCGTTTTACTGGTGCCGCTGTTTGTACTTATTTTTGCTTTTTTCAGGCGTACCGTTACACGGCCTTTACAAGCCTTAAACACAGCCGCTCAAGAAATAGAAAAAGGAAATTTTGGTACGCAGGTTTCGGCAAAATCTCTTACCAGCTTAGAGTTTGGCCTGCTGGGCGATAGCTTTAACACCATGAGCAGCACTTTGCTAAACCAATTTGAACGCATTTATAAGGAAGAGCTGGCTCTGCGTGACGCTCGCATTATGGCTTTACAAAGCCAAATAAACCCCCATTTCATGAACAATACTTTGGAAATTATTAACTGGGAAGCACGCATGGAAGGCAACATTAAAGTATGCAACATGCTGGAGAGCCTTTCCACTATGCTAAACGCGGCGATGGACCGTAAAAAAAGACCTGTTGTTCATTTAAGCGAGGAACTGATGTATGCCAACGCCTACTTATATATTATTTCCGAGCGGCTTGGCAAACGCCTTACGGTAGAAAAAGATATTCCGCAAAGTTTGCTGGATTACTATGTACCGCGTTTGGTGTTACAGCCTATTTTAGAAAACGCCATTGAGCACGGTATTAACCCCACCCAGCACGGAACCGTATGGATGCGCGCTTACGAGCAGGAGGACTGGCTGATAATAGAGGTGGAAAATGACGGCGTTACCACTTACGAGGATTTAAAGAAAATTGAACAGCTTTTAAGCGATGAACCTGCCGTAGAACCTATAGGCAGTACGTCTTTGGGCATACGCAACGTGCATCAGCGGCTACGCATTTTGTATGGGCCAGAAAGCGGACTTTTCGTCAATATAACCAAAACAGGAAACACTGTTTGCACAATTAAGATTAAAAAGCAACAAGACCCACAATAAAATACAAGAGATGCCAATTCCAATCATTACCTTTTATTTTCCATAGCGGTATCATAAAGGTACGGCAAAGAGAGTTTTTCTCGCTAAAAAACAATAAGAATAAGAATGAGGAGATTGTACCATGAAAAGAACATTAGCACTGTTTTTGGCAGTTATCTTGTGTGTAGGCTTGCTTGCAGGTTGCGGCAATAGCACCTCCGTTTCTGCCTCTGCCCCCAGTACCTCTGCTCCCAGCAGTGAAGCTGCTGCAAAGCCTGTAACCTTAAACGTTGTTACCAGCTACGGCGGCGATGACGGCAACCGCCAAAATTACGAGACCGCTTATAAAGCTTACGAAAAAGCTACCGGCAACACCGTACTTGATGCTTCTGAAACTTCTAACGAAGAGTGGAAAGCAAAAGTTAACACAGATTTTGAAACAGGCAGTGAGCCAGACGTTTTATTTTACTTTAGCGGCGTTGACTCTGACAAATTTGTAGAGGCTAAAAAAGTTGTTTCTCTTGAAGAAATTCGCGCCGAGTATCCTGACTTTGCCTCTAACATGAAGGACGAGATGATGACACCCAGTCCTGTAGACGGCAAAATTTATGCAGTACCTGTAAACGGCTACTGGGAAGCACTTTTCTGCAACAAAAAAGTTTTAGAGGACTGCGGTTTGCAGGTTCCCACAGCAAGCACCACATGGGACGAGTTTATGGAAATGTGCAAAGTAATTGCCGAAAAAGGCTACACTCCCATTGCTTGCAGCTTGCAAGAAGTTCCTCACTACTGGTTTGAGTACGCTGTTTACAACCAAGGCAACCCTTCTAACCACACAGCTTTGCCTGCTTCTTCTACTGACAGAGTAGGTGCAAAATGGGCTTTAGGCTTAAACGACATCAAAGCTATGTACGAAGCAAATTGTTTCCCTGTAAACACCCTTACAGCCGGTGACGCTGACACCTTCCAACTGATGACAGATGACAAAGCAGCTTTTGCTATTGACGGCAGCTGGAAAATTGGTTATTTCCAAGACAACGCAATGGACATCAACGACTTTACCGTTACTTATGTACCCGGTAAGGGCGAGCGCAAAACCACAGATTTAGTTGGCGGTTTATCCATGGGCTACTATATCACACGCAAAGCTTGGGACGACCCCGAAAAACGTGATGCTGCTGTTAAATTTGTAGAGATGATGACAACAGACGAAGTTGTTTCTACCTTTGGCGCTACAGCTGTTACTGCTCTTAAAAACGGTACTACCGCACCTACAGACGCTGATGCATTGGTTACAGCTGCTTTGGAAATGACAAAAGGCGCAACCGGTATTGCCGCTGCTACCGAGGACGGTTTAAGTGCGGAAAGTCGCGCTGCTTTATTTGCAGATATTAAAAATATTG
>JAQUTM010000139.1 GCA_028694405.1 Oscillospiraceae bacterium | reverse complement strand
CTTAATTAGTTTTTCCTTGTGACACAGTCGCTTTAAAGGACAGTTCTTTTCTTTTACTGTACATAATAAGTTACAATAACTTCTACATTTGTACCTGCATACTCCGCTGGCACAACAAGGTTATCACCGTCCATTGCGCAGCCGGGTGTTACCTGTACAAAAAAGCCGTACCCTGCGGCAGCTGCAATTTGTACAAAAGTACTACCGCCACGCACACATTTTGCACTGCCTGCTACCCCTCCCGTAAACGCCGAGGTACCGTCATCATTTTTAGGTTCTTCCCCTTCAACCGCCATTATATACTGTACATTTACAGTATCAAGCTTGTCCAGCTCTGTTGCGTCCATTTCATCTAAATTTAACGAAGGTGTGCTGGTAGTTTCTACGGTTGCCGGCTCTGGCATATGAGATGGTACATTAGTTACTGCTGTACGGGTATCTGCTACAACATGACTGTGTGTACGATAATATTTTAACTGAGCGTTCAACGCTTTATCCGTCAAGTGAATTCCGTCCTCTACCACCATTCCGTCATAAGCGTAACCGGTAGCAGGGTCTTGCAAAATTTCTGCACTGTTTAAAAAGGTTAAATCCAACTCTGCGGCCAGTTCCACCAACGCCTTATTATACTCAATAATAGATTTTGTTTTTTTCTCTAAGTCACTAACACCTTTGCCCATGGGCGGCACTGCATTTATTATAATATCTGCAGCAGGATAAGCGGCATACATTGCATTTAAAACTTTTCTGTACGCGCTGATAAAGTCCTCTGTAGAGGAGCCCCCTGCATTATTTGTACCGAAAGTAATAATAATACGCCGCGGCTGCAACATGCCAACAGCTTGAGCCATGGTGTACCCTGTGTCATGGCCATAAAACCAAATGCGTCCTTCGCTTAGCGCACCCTGTATGCCCATAGACACTACACCCAAGGTTTGATCAAACTTTGTTAAATCATAAGTGGACAACCTTGCGGTATTGGAATCTCCTATAAAAAGTGTCTCATCTAAGTAAGTCTGTCCGGCGTCGGCAGTCTCTGTCAGTACAACACCTGCATACTTTTTCATATCTATTTGAGGCACAACACGGTTCGCCTTGCTGGCGGACGAAGTGCTGCTTGTTGTATCTGAAGTCTCTTTAGAACTGGCACTTAAATCTACGTTTGCAGGTACAGAATTTGTGCTTGCCGCACACCCCACCAGATAAAAAGTCCAGGTTGTAATAAGAAGAAATGCCATTGCTCGTTTTAAAATTTTTTTATTCATGCTGTAAAATGCTCCTTGTAGTTGATTGATAAAATCCACCTTACTAAAAGTGCGCTACCAAGCGTTTTCAATATCATTCTTAAACTTACATATGCGTAGGATTTTACCTTATTTTGGGGTTTACAAAACCCTTAAAGTATACAATTATTTATATTATACCATAATTCTCCTTTTTTCTCAACAAAAAAGCCCCTGTACTCGTGTGTTTTTTAACAAGTACAGAGGCTGACATAACTAAAAATACAAAAAATTAAGATAAAAGCATACGGTCATTTGCAAATTCTCCACTGGTAACCGTTTCAAATTTCTGTAGCAAATCAGATACATGCAGGCTTTTCTTTTCTTCGCCGCTAATATCATATACGATTTTTCCCTCATGCATCATAATCAAACGGTTGCCCAGACGGATAGCATCTTTCATATTGTGGGTAATCATCAACGTTGTAAGGTTATTCTCATTAACAATTTGTTCTGTTATTTGCAAAACCTTTGCAGCAGTTTTGGGGTCCAGTGCTGCGGTGTGCTCGTCCAACAGTAAAAGCTTTGGCTTTTTTAAAGTTGCCATTAGCAAGGTTAGCGCTTGGCGCTGTCCGCCGCTTAATAAGCGAACTTTACTTGTAAGCCTATTTTCCAACCCCAAATCCAGCATTGCCAACTGCTCTTTATAATATTTGCGCTCCTCATTTAAAATACCCCAGCCTAAGCCGCGGGTTTTTCCCCGCCGATATGCCATTGCCAAATTTTCTTCAATGCCCATATTTCCAGCAGTGCCCAGCATAGGGTCTTGAAAAACACGTCCCAGCATAGCAGCGCGCTTATACTCCGGCTGCTTGGTAACATCAATACCGTCTAATATAATACTGCCGGCATCTGGCAGATACACGCCTGCAATTAAGTTAAGCAAGGTGGATTTTCCTGCTCCGTTGCCGCCGATAACTGTAATAAAATCGCCTGGGTTAATAACCAATTCTACCCCCGTAAGCGCCTTTTTTTCATTTATGGTGCCTGCGTTAAAAGTCTTTTGCAAATTTGTAATTTTCAACATAGCTCTTACTCCTTTTCTGCAACAACTGCTTTTTTATGTTTGAGCATTTTGTTTTTAAACAAGGGCAGAGACAATGCCAATGCTACAATAACTGCACTAAACAGTTTTAAATCCGTAGTTTGCAGGCCACACTGCAACACAACTGCAATAATAATGTAATAGATAATAGCGCCGCAGACAATAGAACCAAGCTGATATGCAAAATTGAAGCGCACGCCAAAAATAACCTCGCCTATAATAACACTTGCCAGCCCGATAACAATGGCACCACGACCCATGTTAATATCCGCGTATCCCTGAAACTGAGCCAACAAACCGCCGGCTAACCCCACCAAACCGTTAGAGAGGATTAGTCCTAAAATAATCATGCTGTTGGTATTTACACCTAATGCACGCACCATATGACTGTTGTTACCGGTGGCGCGCACTGCGCTTCCAAGCTCGGTACCAAAGAACCAGTACAGCACGCCGATTACCGCTGCAACAAATACAACGCTGATTAAAATAGACTGATTTACATTACCCAGCGAAATTACAGTAGGCTGAGAGAGCTTGTTGCTATTAAGAGAAAGATTGGATTTACCCATAATGCGCATATTTACAGAATACAAACCCAGCTGTGTTAAAATGCCCGATAATATGGGGGGGATTTTTAACTTCGTATGTAAAAATCCGGTAATGGCACCTGTTGCCATACCTGCCAAAATAGAAAACACTAATGTAAGCAAAGGATTCATTCCTTTTAAAATCAGTACAGCACTTACCGCGCCGCCTGTACAAATGCTGGAATCTACTGTTAAATCTGCATAATCCAACACCTTAAAAGTTACATAAACCCCCAGAGCCATAACGCCCCATAACAACCCTTGCGCAACTGCACCGGGCATAGCTGCCAATATTCCGCCCAACATAATGTTCCCCCTCATTAAAAAATGAATTCTAACTTTATTTAATTAATTTTACAAGAAATATAAACCAATTATAACATATATATACAAATTTTTGCAATGAATTTGCTAAAACTTCAAAAGTTTGGGTAAGTAAATAAAAAGCATTAGAAAGTAAATAAAAATAGCGGCAGAACAAATTGTTCTCCCGCTATTTCAGTTTTTTAAAAAACTATTTTAAATCTTCGGGAATGGTTACGCCAATAGATTTTGCCATTTCTGCATTAACAGAGACGGCCAAATCTGCCTCAGGGCTGTAAGCAATGGGCATTTTGCTGATATCTGCCCCGTTTACAAAGAGGTCAACGGCTTGTTCTGCTGTTTGTTGGCCCAACTTATAATAGTCGATACCATATGTAGCTAACCCGCCTTTTTCAACCATACCACTCTCGCCGCAAATTACAGGGATTTTATTAGGCTCTGTAATTAGTGCAACGGTATCCATTGTAGATGCAAATAAATTATCGGTTGGGATATAAAGAGCGTCCACTTTACCTACTGTGCTTTGTGTAACAGCCTGTACCTCGTTAGAATCCGCTGCGGTATAGGTTTTGGCCTCTAGTCCTAAAGCCTCAATAGCAGCTACAGCCATTTCCGCTTGCAAAATAGAGTTATCTTCGCTGGAGCAATACATAACACCAACTGTTTTCGCATCAGGAACCAGTTTTTGCAGCAGAGCAATTTGCTCGGTAACAGGGTTCATATCAGATGTACCGGAAACATTGCCCCCGGGCACCTCATTGCTTGCAACCAAGCCGGCACTGGCAGGGTCTGTAACAGCCGTTACCAAAATGGGAATTGTTGTAGTTGCCTGAGCAGCAGCTTGTGCGGCAGGTGTGGCAATCGCCAAAATTAAATCTACTTTATCGTTTACAAATTTATTGGCAATGGTAACACAGTTAGCCTGCTCGCCCTGTGCATTTTGAACATCAATATTATCTTTACTAAAGCCAGCTGCTACCAAACCGTCTACAAAACCGTTACAGGCAGCATCTAACGCATCATGCTCAACTAATTGGATTACACCAATTTTAATAGAAGCTACATCTTTGCCAGTTTCTGCAGCCGCCTCACTTGTTACAGCACTGCCAGCAGCTACACCGGTAGCTGTGCTGCCGCAGCCTACAAGCACGGCAAGTGCCAACACTGCAATTAAAGCTATACATAATACTTTTTTCATTTTACTTTCTTCCTCTCTATTACTTGTAAAGCTATCTAAACATATAGCTTTGTGCTTTAGTATAGCACAACCTTAACAAGTAATTTGATTACAAAAGGTTTACAGTTTTATCGCTTTAAAGCAGTAAAGAGCAGATAGGTTTTACCTACATGCTCTTTACACTGTTTTAATTGTTTTTATGCTTTTTTCCCAACTTCAATCATACGCTGACAGCTGGCCTCAACAGCGTTTATAACACTGCCTCTGAATGCGTCCTTTTCTAAGCTGTGTACGCCGGCAATGGTGCCGCCACCCGGGCTGCACACTTTATCTTTCAGCTCACCCGGATGCTGCTTTGTCTGCAAAACCATCTCTGCGCTGCCCGCCAATGTTTGAGCTGCCAGCTGTAATGCCAACGCCCGCGGCAAGCCGTATTCTACACCGCCGTCTGCCAGCGCCTCTATAAACATATAAGCAAAAGCAGGGCCGCAGCCGGAAAGGGCGGTTAAGGGGTCTATCAGTTTTTCGGGCAAAATAAAGCTGATTCCTACACTGTTAAACAGCTCTTGTACAAGTTCTCCATGGTATACAGCGGCATTTTCTCCCAAAGCAATACCTGCCGCGCCCTTGCGTACCATCATTGGTGTATTGGGCATAACGCGCACAACAGGTGTATGCGGCATAAACTCTTGCAGAAAAGCCAGTGTAACACCGCCCATAATAGAAATTACCAGCTTATGTGCAGTAAAGCTTGCTTTGACAGAGGTGAGAACCTCTCTTGCAAATTGCGGCTTTACGCTTAGTACAATTATATCACTGGCTTCTATTACAGCTTTCGCACCTGAACCGTCTGCATGGTTTAAGCAAACATTTACGCTATATTTCTCTTTTAAGTAATCCAATCGGCTTTGTGTTGTGTCTGTAATGGCAATATTGCCGGCACTGACAGCACCGCTGTTAACCGCGCCGCTAAAAATCGCCTCGCACATCTGCCCTCCGCCTATAAATCCCAATTTTTTTTCTTTCAACATATTTTCTCTGCTCCCCTCTAATTTATCCATCTACATTTACTGCACTAGCCAAAAGCGCAGCAATGCCAATATAGCTAAATGGACAGGATATACTGCATAAAACAACCATTTGCACCGATATCCCTGTTTACCGCTGTAGCTTGCAGCCAATGCTCCGGCTGCCACACAATATAATACCCACTGTAAGGCAGCGGGATTTTGCCAGCCCGCACCGGAAAACAAAGCATACTTACAAAACGCCCAAATTCCTATGGTACACAAAATTTGTACAGGACTTTTGCAAATATACAATAAAAAAACAAGCGCAACGCCCCATAATCCAAAATCCATTGGTATCAGCAGCGTTACTAACAGCACACCCCCCACAGCGGCCCATGCTTTTTTGTCTCTTCTGTCCTTTTTTATTTTGTCGTAGGCGGCCAGCATCAACAAGCTAAAGCTCAACGTAACTATTACGTTGAGCTTTAAGCTTTGCATAAAAGCCGTAAAGGGAATCTGTGCAATAAACGCCGCTGTAGTCATGCGTAAAAAATATCTTTTTGCATTATGCGTGTTTTTCCAACCCAATACCGCAAGAAACGCATACAGTGGAAAAGCAATACGTCCAATGCCGTGTAGCAGATTATAGGTTTGCGGCGTGATAGGCTGTACCTCTCCCAAAAGACGCGCTGTATGGTCTACTAACATTGTGCAAACAGCAACCAGTTTTATCGCAAAAGCTGTCATGTTTAACCTCTATTTTAAGTAA
>JAQUTM010000138.1 GCA_028694405.1 Oscillospiraceae bacterium | reverse complement strand
ACAGCCAGTGCTGTAAGCATACCTAAAGCGCTTTTTTGCTTTAAAGTTTTGTATAACCCCAGAGCCGCAAATATCAAAACAAAAGCAATAACCGTCCATAAAATAATCAGGCCTGTTTTTTGAATCAGAAAAGCCAAAGAATAATTGCTGCTGATGCCGGAGGGGATAACAAACAAATTACCCGCAGACTCTGATTTTAGTAACGTTGCATTTAAAAACGCGTTTCTTAAAAGAAAAAATTGATATCCGCTGCCATATGGGTCTTGATTTGGGTTTAAGAAAACAGAAATGCGCGTAGAAGCATAAGGCATAATCAGTGCGGCAAATATAAAGAAAACCGTAAAAAACGGAATCAGCACCGCCAAAAAGCCATATGCCTTATTTATGCGAAATAGACCTTTATAAATAGAAAAGCAAAGTATGGCTAAGGCAGCCGAGGTGTACAAAACCAAACCCGAGAGCGAAGGTAGCATAACAAGCAATAAAGCAAAAGGCAAATAACCCATTTCACATAGAAATATGCCCCATAATCCTTTTTTGCGTAAAGTGTATACAAATAAGGCGTAAACAAAGGGAAAAACCAAGGCAAGGTAAGAGGCAGAAACAGAAAAGAAGCCTACAGACCAATACAGTCTGCCGTTGACGGTGACATTACCTAATATACCTGCTGTGGAAAACAATAAAACCCCAAAGTAAATTAGCAAAGCATATTTGCCAAGCAAAGAAAAATCCATAAAATAGCAGGCTAAAAAAATTGCAAAGGCAATGACATAGGGAAAAAATTCAAACGCGTTTAGGGTATCGGTATAAAAACAAAAAAAGTAATTGGTAAAAACACCAAGCAACATTAAAAATCCTGTTAAAATAAGCAGCGCCCACTGCGATTTTGGCCTATGGGTGCCATCTAACCGTAATCCTATTTCTTCTGCGTTTCCCATTTGTAAAATTGCTTTATCCGTAGCTGCAAGTTCGGTATAGCCTTGTGCTATATAAGCATCACGTTGCTCCCACAAATGATTTTCTATTTCCTGAGCAATGGGCGGCTTAGCTTTTTTCCACCGTATCTGGTTACATACTATTTGAGTGTAAGCGTTGATTTTTTCAGACGGTTGCATAGCCTGTGCCTCCCTTAAGAATTTTATTTACGGCAGTAGAGTAAATAACCCATTCCTGATGTTTTTCCTGTAACATTTTTTTGCCTTTTTTGGTTAAATGATAATACTTTCTGATGCGTTCGTTTTCTGCTTTTTTCTCGTAGGATTCCACCAAGCTGTTCTTTTCCAGGGTGTGTAAGATTGGATAAAGCGTACCGGCTTTCAGGTCAAAGGTGTGGTTAGACTTTTTGGAAAGTGTGTCAATCATTTCATAGCCGTACATATCCTTTTCTTCTAACAGTTTCAGCACCAGTGTAGTGGTACTGCCGGCTAACAGGCTTTTATCAATACCCATATATCGTTCTCCTTTATATATAGATTATCTATACTTACATGATATATAGATAATCTATATATGTCAAGCTTGTTTTAAATATAAAATTTTTGAAAAAACAAAACACTATCTTTTGGCGAAGGCATAGAGTAGAATATAGTTGTAGCCAACAAAAGGGCAAAGGAGGTGGCAAGGTGCAGGCACAGTTATTGCAGAAGCTTTCGGTAATTACGCCGGAAGAGCAAAAAATTTTGCGGGGAGAATCTGTAGAAATGCGTACCTATGGCGCAAAGCGGGAAAATATAGTAGATGCCCATGCTTTATTAGGAACAGAAAAGCAGATTGACATACGTCCACACACAAGGTTTGCACCCTTTCCGCGACACAAACACGATTTTGTAGAAATTATGTATGTTTGCAGCGGCAGTATTACACATGTGGTAGGTGAAAAAGCGATTTGTGTAAAGGCTGGAGAGCTATTACTGCTGGGCCGCAATACATGGCATGAAATACAGCCTGCAAAAGAGACAGACATCGGTGTAAATTTTATTATTCGTCCGGCTTTTTTACACACCGCTTTTAATATGATGGACTCCCAAAATGTAATCAGCGAATATCTGATAAACTGTTTAGCGGGCGAGGGAAGCGCCGAGGAATATTTGTATTTTTCCGTGGCAGATATATTACCTGTACAAAATTTAGTTGAAAATTTAGTGTTTGCTCTGTGCGAACGGCAGCCCAATGTAAAAATGAGTGAGATTACAATGGGGTTGTTGTTGCTGCACCTTTTACAGGAGATAGGTAATGTAGAGATAAGCGGAGATGCTCCTCGTGGACTTGCTTTACGCGCTTTACAATATATAGAAGAACATTATGCCGACGCTACATTGCGTTACTTTGCGGCACAAAACAATTTGGCGGAATATGCTGTAAGCCGCATGATAAAAGCCCAGCTGGGCACATCGTTTCGGGTATTACTTATGGAAAAACGCTTTGCCGTTGCCCAGCAAATGCTGCAAACAACACCACTTTCGGTAACAGATATTATTACTGCGGTTGGATATGAAAACACCAGCTATTTTTATCGTTCCTTTGCTAAGTGCCACGGGTGTACCCCACAGCAGTTTCGCAAATTGCAGGGGTACAACAAAAATTAAATTTTGCAATTCAGGACACTATTTTTGTAAATAGTGTCCTTTTTATTTGTTGAGGCAGTGCGTACAATAATAAAAAAGGGGGAATATACAGTGCGATATTATCTTGCTATTGATATTGGTGCTTCCAGTGGACGCCACATTTTAGGTCATGTGGAAAACGGACGCATGGTGTTAGAGGAAATGTATCGGTTTGACAACAAACAAATACTTAAAAACGGGCATGACTGCTGGGATATAAACCATTTATGGCAAAGCATTTTGCAAGGGTTAAAAGCTTGTAAAGCTGCAAATAAAGTACCTGTTACACTTGGAATTGATACTTGGGCGGTAGATTTTGTACTGGTGGACGGCGATGGAACCCCTGTAAGCGACGCTGTAGCTTATCGCGACGGACGCACCAAAAATATCCGCAGTGAATTAGAGCATACCCTTACTTTTGCACAGCATTACAGCCACACAGGTATTCAGTATCAACCCTTTAATACGGTGTATCAGCTTTTGGCGCTGCAAAAAGAAAATCCTCTCCGGTTGCAGCAGGCTTATCATATGCTGATGATACCGGACTATTTTCATTATTTACTGACAGGAAAAATGGTACAGGAATACACCAACGCTACGTCCACTGCACTTGTTAACGCAAAAACAGGTTTTTGGGACGAAGAACTGATAAACATGCTTGGCTTGCCTAAAAATATTTTTACAGCCATAGCAATGCCGGGTACGACAGTAGGTACGTTAAAAAAAGAAATTGTGCAGCAAATAGGGTTTGACTGTGCAGTGGTGCTGCCGGCTACACACGATACAGGCAGTGCTTTTTTGGCAGTGCCGGCTAGGACAGAGACAGCCGTGTATATTTCCAGTGGAACATGGAGCTTACTTGGTGTAGAAAACAAAACCCCGATTACTAGCCCGCAAAGCATGGCGGAAAACTTTACCAATGAAGGCGGATATGAGTATCGCTATCGTTACTTAAAAAATATTATGGGGCTTTGGATGATACAAAGCGTAAGACGAGAGCTAAACGGGGTTGCATACATAAAAGGAAAAGAACACCGCACAGCTGCAAATGTACAGTATAGCTATGCGGAATTGGAGAAGCTGGCCAGACAAGAAAAAGATTTTTCAAGTACAATAGACGTAGATGACCCACGTTTTTTAGCGCCGGAAAGTATGATGGAAGCTGTAAAATCTTTGTGTGTCGAAACAAACCAAAGTGTGCCGCAAACCGTAGGACAAATAATGCAGTGTGTTTACAAAAGCTTGGCCTACAAGTACAAAGCTGCTATCGAAACATTGCAAAGGCTTACCGGTAAACAGTATACCTGTATCCACATTGTGGGAGGCGGCAGCAAAGACGGTTACTTAAACGAGCTTTGCGCAAAAGCAACAGGACTTCCTGTTTACGCAGGCCCCACGGAGGGCACGGCGCTGGGTAATTTAATGGTACAAATGATAGCCGGCAAAGAATATGCAAATCTATTAGAAGCAAGGCAAGCAATTAAAAATTCGTTTGAGATAAAGGAGATTAAACCATGACGCGTTTTGAAGAAAGCAAAAAAAAATATGCTGAATTGGGTGTAGACCCTGAAGCTGCCATGGCAACAGTGGCAAATAAAGCAATTTCCATTCATTGCTGGCAGGGCGATGACGTAACAGGTTTTGACCAAAAACAAGGGGGCACCGGGGGAGGCATTCAAGCGACAGGAAATTATCCCGGAAAAGCTACAAATTTTGAACAGCTGAAAGCAGACTTTTTAATGGCAACACAACTAATACCTGGCAAAAAACGCATCAATCTGCACGCATGTTATGCCGTGTTTGAAAGCGGCGAATGGGTTGACCGCGACAAAATTACTTATAAGCAATTTGCACCTTGGGTTGCTTTTGCAAGAGAAAACGGATTTGGTATTGACTTTAACCCCACATGCTTTTCTCACCCTATGGTAAAAGACGGTTTGACGCTGTCTTCTCCCGATGAAAGTGTACGCCGTTTTTGGATTGACCACTGTATTGCCAGTCGTAAAATAGCACAAGCCATAGGCGAAGCTTTGGGCGACACAGTGCTGAATAACGTTTGGATACCTGACGGCTACAAGGATATTCCGGCAGACCGGTTAGGCCCTCGTATGCGCTTAAAATCCGCTTTGGATGAAATTTTTGCGGAGAAGCTGCCCAACGTGACAGATTGTGTAGAAAGCAAGGTTTTTGGCATTGGCGTAGAGAGCTATACCGTGGGCAACAATGAGTTTTACATGAGTTATGCGGCAAGTCATGCCGGTGTTTACAATTTACTTGATAACGGCCACTATCACCCCACAGAAGTGGTGAGCGATAAAATTCCCGCATTGCTATGCTTCTTTGATAAAATCCCACTACATGTAACACGTCCCGTTCGATGGGATTCAGACCATGTAGTGCTGTTTGAAGATGAACTGAAAGAAATTATGAAAGAAATTGTGCGCAATGATGCATTAGATAAGGTACTGATAGGGTTAGACTTTTTTGATGCGTCCATTAACCGCATAGCGGCGTGGGTAATTGGTACACGAAATGCACAAAAGGCATTGCTCTACGCGTTGTTACAGCCTCACAAAACCTTAAAAGTTTTGCAGGATAATGGCTGTTTTACAGAAAAGATGATGCTGATGGAAGAGTGCAAGACATTGCCTTTTGGAGATATATGGGAAGAGTATTGCCGTCGTCAAGAAGTGCCCGCAGATAAAAGCTGGTATGATACAGTTCAAACCTACGAAAAAGATGTATTAAGCAAACGCAGCGTTTAAAACACAGAGGAGAAAAAAAAGAATGAATATTGTTGAAGTTGATATTATAAAAGCATTTATACGCACCTGTGAAGACGGGTGGCAGCAGGGCTGGCATGAGCGTAACGGCGGCAATTTAACTTACCGCATGAAACCTGAGGAAGTAGCACAGTGCCAGGCTTTTTTTACACAGCCTCGGGAATGGGTAAAAATAGGTGTGCAAGCTGAAAGCTTAGCGGGAGAATATTTTATTACTACAGGTTCCGGTAAGTTTTTTCGCAATGTGCCTTTAAACCCTGCCCAAAATATAGGAATCGTAGAAATTAATGCGACAGGAGATAGTTGGCGCATTGTGTGGGGATTGGAAAACGGTGCAAAACCAACCAGCGAATTTCCCACCCATTTTATGAATCATGCCGTTCGCGCCGCAGCAACAGACGGTGCATATCGTGTGATTTATCATGCGCACCCCGCAAACTTAATTGCAATGACGTATTTGCTGCCGCTTACCGATAAAGATTTTACGCGTGCTTTGTGGCAAAGTGCCACAGAATGTCCGGTTGTTTTTCCGGGCGGCGTAGGCGTTGTAGAGTGGATGGTACCGGGCGGAGCAGATATTGCTTTGGCAACCAGTAAGCTCATGAAAGAATTTGACGCCGCCGTTTGGGCGCATCACGGCTTGTTCTGTTCGGGACCCGATTTTGACATTACCTTTGGTTTAATGCACACCATTGAAAAATCTGCACAAATTTATATGCTGGCTATGAGTGCAGGACAAGGAAATATCCGTCAAACCATTACAGACGCCAATCTGCGTGCCATTGCAGATGAATTTGGTGTGACATTGAACAAAAAATTCTTAGAAAATTAAAGACTAAAAAACATAAAGGGTATACTGCTTTGGCAGTGTACCCTTTGTGCTTTT
>JAQUTM010000137.1 GCA_028694405.1 Oscillospiraceae bacterium | reverse complement strand
AATGGTGCTTGCACTGGGGTGCTGCGGGTGTGTTGTGCTGCTGTGCATTCGCGGTCCTATTTTATCGCTGTATGCCATTAGCGATGAGGCACGCGCGGCCGCTTACGGGGTTATTACCGTCTTGGCTTGCGTACAGCCCTCTTTTGCCATAGATGCCACCAGTATTGTAGGTATTTTGCGCGGCGGCGGAGATACCAGAACGGCCTTTGCCATTGACTGCGGCGGCCTTTGGTTAATCAGCATACCGCTTGGGCTTTTGGCGGGCTTTGTGTTAAAGCTGCCGCTGCCTTTTGTATATTTGTGCATGAAGATGGACTCGCCCGTAAAAGCAACCTTGAGCTTTATACGCATACAAAGCGGTAATTGGATACGCAATGTTACAAGATAGTTACACGTAAGAGAGAATATAAAAGCAGCGGTAAATTTTTTACTGCTGCTTTTATCACAAAAATTGTATAGTTTTAATATGTAAAGTTAAAAATGTTACTATCTATCGTATTTTGTAATGCTTTTGACATGACTGGCGGCAAGTTGTACGAAATTAAACAGGTAAAGCCTATCTAAATTACCAAATTTAGATATTTTATAAAGATTTAATTGACTTTTCACCATTTCATTTGTACAATATAGTAGATTGCAGAACATATTTTTTATAAGCAGCAACAATTTTCTGGGGTGGGCATATACTATGGCAGTGATAATTAGTTCCACACAGCTTAATGATGCAATGCGAGGAGACGAGGCTGCTTTGGCAGGCGTACTAACCGCAATGCTGCCTACCATTTCCGCCTTTGCGGTACGCAGTGTGTGCCCGGGGCTGGACAAGGACGACCTGACGCAAGAGGGCTTGCTGGGGTTGTTTCATGCAATCGGCACTTACCAAACCGAGGGTGGTGCAAGCTTTACCACCTATGCTACACGCTGTATTCAAAACGCTATGCTTACAGCGCAAAAGCAAGCCGGCCGCAAAAAGCACAGTCCGCTTAACCATTTTGTGCCTTTAAACGAAGAAGGCATTGTGCTTGGGCCGGAAGAAATAACCATTGAAAAAGAGGAATATCTGCACACGATGCAGAATATCAATACAAGGCTTTCAGCTTTTGAAAAAGAAGTATTGCTCTTGTTTTTAGACGGTTTAAGCTACGAGCAAATTGCAGACAAGCTGGCTAAAACCCCAAAAGCGGTAGATAACGCGCTAAGCCGTGTGCGCCGCAAATTAAAAGTGTAGTTTGCATCTTAGCGATGTAGCTTATATATGCCCTAAGTAGCTTAACAAGAGCGTTGGTCTTAATCCAAAGGTGTCGGTCCAAATCCTTCCGCGGGCAAAAAAATATTTACTCATTTCAAAAGAGGAGAACCAGTATGTACAACGACAAAACATTAGTATGCAAAGAGTGTGGCCAGGAGTTTACCTTCACAGCCGGTGAGCAGGAGTTCTACGCAAGCCGTGGCTTCGAGAACGAGCCTCAACGCTGCAAATCTTGCCGCGATGCCCGCAAAAACGCTACCCGTGGCACCCGTGAGATGTATGAAGCAACTTGCGCTGGCTGCGGCGGCCCAGCTAAAGTTCCTTTCAAACCCCGTGAGGATCGTCCTGTTTACTGCAGCGAGTGCTTTGCAAAACAAAAAGACGCTGAGTAATTTTTACTAAGCAAAAACAACAGCAGTGCTGAAAATGCACTGCTGTTTTTTTGTTTATATGGGCGGTGCAAAGTATTGCAATTAACTGCTGTTTTGGGGTATTATATAATATAAGTAAGTTAGGGCAGTATGCCCTGTAACCGCATAAGCAAAAAAGAAAAGGGGCGTAATACAATGACAATTACAAAAAACAGCATTATAGGTGACGTTTTGGATTTTGACCGTACCACAGCAGAATATTTTATCGAGATAGGTATGCATTGCTTGGGCTGCCCCAGTGCCCGCGGCGAAAGCTTAGAGCAGGCATGTATGGTGCACGGCACAGACGTTGATGCATTGGTGGCAAAGCTAAACGCACATATAGCCAATAAGTAAGTGCGTATTTTGTTAGATGACCGCCTGACGGCGGCGGCGCAGTTTGTGCGCAAGGATAAGGTGTGCGCGGACGTGGGGTGTGACCATGGCAAGCTTACGGCATATTTGGCGCAAAATAATTTGTGCACAAAAGTGATTGCCATTGACGTAAACCAAGACCCGCTGCAAAAAGCACAGCAGCTGGTAGAAAAATGCGGCTGTGGACATAAAGTGGAGTGTCGCTTGGCAGACGGCTTAAAGGGCCTTGCCCCCAAGGAGGCACAGGACATTGTAATAGCGGGCCTTAGCGGGGTGACCATTGCCGCTTTGATAGAGGCGGAAAAATGGGTAAGGCAAGAGGATATTCGGCTGATACTGGTGCCTGCCTCTAAGCCGGATACCTTACGCACTCGGCTTTTGTGCCAAGGCTTTGTCATACAGCAAGAAAAGGCTGTGCTTGCGGCAGACAGACCCTATACCGTTATGTGTGCGGCATACTGCGGTACACCTGCTGTGGCAGACAGAAAATACAGTCTGCTGGGAGAGCTGGCTAACCAAAAGGGCGAAGCCGCACAGCGGTATCGCAAAAAAATAGTTAAGCAACTTAAAAAGGAATACCAAGGAATGGAGCAGGGAGCGCGATACTCTGCACAGCAAAAGCAACAGCTATGCGCCTTGATACAAGAGGTAGAGACATTATGCCAAGAGTAGAAGAAATACTGCGTTTTGTAGAGGAGCTTGCCCCAAAAAATTTGGCGGAAAGCTGGGACAACGTAGGCGCTTTGGTGGATTGCGGCAACGAAGTAACCAGTATTTTGGTTGCGCTGGACATAACCGAGGAGGTTGTGGTAGAGGCTGAATTGCAGGGGTGCCAAGTAATTGTGGCACACCACCCCGTAATTTTTACGCCTTTGCACAGCGTAAAAAAAACAGATGTTGTTTACCGCATGATAAAAAAGAATATTTCGGGCATTTGCGCCCATACAAATTTAGATGCCGCCGAGGGCGGAGTAAATGATATTTTGGCGCGGGTATGCGGCCTTACCGATGTTGTAGCTTTTGCACAAATGGGGCGCATAGGCAAGCTGCGCACCCCCATAACGGCACAGCAGCTGGCAGAGGCATGTAAGGCCAAATTTGGTTTACCTGCAAAATATGTTGATGCGGGCAAGCCCATTACCAAGCTGGCAGTGGTAGGCGGCGCAGGAGCTTTTATAGAAGAGGCTGTTTTGGCAGGCGCAGACTGTCTGCTTACAGGCGAGGCAAAGCACCATGAGGCCATTGACGCACGGGCTAGGGGTTTAAGCTTAGTGGCGGCAGGCCATTTTGCAACAGAATACCCCGTTGTGCCCTATTTGGCAGATAAGCTTTCTAAGCGGTTTAACGGCGTGCGTGTTTTGGTTAGCCGCCGCGGCCGCGACCCTTTTAGCTATACGGAATAACCCAATTTTATAAACACGATAGCAGGGTGCATAGCAGTATGCGCCCTTTTTTATCACAGCAGCGCAGAAAAGAGGAAACACCATGGCACTGGACGCAGCAACCCTTGCAATTATTGCAAAGGAACTGGAAACCCAACTGATTGACAGTAAGATAGACAAAATATTTGAACCTACCCGAGACGAGGTTGTGCTGCAACTGCGTACACGCACAGGCGGCTTTAAGCTGTTTGTATCGGCACGCAGCGGCAGCGCCCGCGTTGGCATTACCGGCGAGACGTTTGAAAACCCCGCAGTGCCCCCCAGTTTTTGTATGCTGATGCGCAAGCATTTAACGGGCGGGCGTCTGCGTGCCATACGCACCTTAGAGGGGGAACGTATTGTCTATTTTGATTTTGAATGTACCAACGAGATGGCAGACAAGGTAATTATTACTTTGGCGGCCGAACTGATGGGCAGATACTCCAATATTGTATTGGTGCATCAAACAGGCAAAATAATAGACGCTTTGAAGCGGGTTGATTTTGAGGACAGCGATGTGCGTCAGCTGTTACCGGGGCTTTCCTATACGCTGCCGCCTAAAGCCGATAAGCCTTTCTTTTTTGGCGTAGACAGCAAAGAGCTTGTACAGCGCATAGGCGGCTTTGCACTGCCTGTAAGCGATGCACTGATGAAAAGTGCAGGGGGCATCGGCCCTGTAATTTGCCGCGAGGCGGCGTATCGCGCCTTTGGCACCGAGCAGGTTATGGCAGACACTTTAACCCCGCTGCAAAGTGAGCGTTTACAGGCGGTATTAGCGGCTTTGGGCAGCGATTATAAAATAGGCGGCAGGGCAACTGCTGTTATAAATGCCGAGGGCAAGCCTACAGAGTTTAGTTTTACGGCGCTTACCCAATATTTGCCGGGCTGCACTTTAGAAACATACCCCACCTACAGTGAAATGCTGGACAGCTATTACAGCAAAAAAGACGCTGCCGAGCGTTTGCGCCAAAAGAGCAAAGAACTGGCAAAAACAGTACACAATTTGCATGAACGTGCCGTGCGCAAACAGGCGGCGCGCCAAACCGAGCTTGCCCAAAGCGAGGCCAGCGAGGAGCTGCGCGTTTTTGGTGAACTGATAAGCGCCAACCTGTGGCTGATAGAAAAAGGTCAAAAAAGCGTGACGGTAAACAATTATTACACAGACCAAAATGTTACCATTCCGTTAGATGTGCGCATAGGCCCCGCTGCTAATGCACAAAAATATTTTAAAGAATACAAGAAAAAACAGACGGCGGCAAAAATGCTGGTACAGCTGTTAAGCGAGGGCGCCCACGAAATTGCGTACTTAGAGACGGTTATTTATGAGGTGGCAGCGGCAGAGGGTGAAAATGCTTTAAATGACATTCGGGCGGAGCTAAAGGCACAGGGGTATTTGAAATACTTTAAAATGCGGGATAAAAAACAAAAACCCGCTGATTTTATCCGCTATCGCTCCAGTGACGGTTTTTTGATTTTAGTTGGCCGCAACAATGCCCAAAACGATAAGCTTACCATTAAAACCGCTCGGGGTAAGGATTTGTGGTTTCATACCCAAAAGGCGCCCGGCAGCCACACGGTTGTGATGAGCGAGGGTAAGGATATTCCAAACACCACAAAAAACGAGGCGGCCATGATAGCTGCGGTACATTCCAGCGTAGGCAGCGGTGCCAAGGTTGCGGTGGATTACACCGAGGTGCGCAATATTCGCAAGACAAACGACTTAAAACCGGGTATGGTTATATACGACACCTACGAGACGGCGTATATAGAACCTGATTTAGAACTGGTGCAAGGCTTGCTGATTAAAAAATAGACAAGGCTGCCCGCGTTTTTAACAAAAGGAGCGAAACCTGTGGAAAAGACAAAGCAAAATATATTGCAGCTGTTTTGGTTGGTATTGTTTTTTGTACTGGCAGTAATTTTGTTTGGTGCATGGCTTGCCAACGGCAGCTTTTCTTATTCGGTTTTTATTGTAGGTGTGGTAATTGCAGGCTGGCTTGGCGTTTTTGCGGGGGCTTATTACGCCCTTGGCAAAGTACAGGCGAGCCTGTACAAATTTAAGTATATTATTTTAGCGGCTTTTTTGGGTGTGCTTGCACTGGTGTACGGGGCAATGGCGGTACCGCTACAGCAAACTTTGGTAGGCGATTTAGGCGATATTTACAAGGGCGCCGTAATTTGGACGGTGCAGGGCAACAGTGAGGCGTTTGAAAGCTTTCGCACCTATTTTTATGTATACCCAAATAATTTGGGGCTGTTTGTGGTGCTACAGGGGCTTTTTCGTCTGTTGTACCGTTTTGGAGCCGAAAATTTTTATTTTGCCGCGGTGGCATTAAATATTGTGTCTATTTTGGCAGGCGTACTTTTTTTGTTTTTGTATGTAGATGAAACCTATGGTACGCGCAAAGCTGTTTTTGCATTGGTTCTGTTTGCAGGGTACCTGCCCATGTACTTTTTTTCCAGCGTGTTTTACACCGATACCATGTGCTTTGCCTTTTTACCTGCGGTGCTGTATATAAATAAAAAAGCCGGTGCGTGCAAAAACACCAAAAAGCGTATTTTGCTATATGCGGTTATGGCGCTGACGGCGGCACTGGGGTATCAAATAAAACCTACGGTGTATATTGTGACAATGGCGGTACTGCTGGAAACCTTATTTACAGAGGGGATAAAACCCCTTTGCACAAAACTGGTTTGCTTTGCCGTGGCTTTGGCGGCAATAAATATGCTGCTTAACGTTTATATTTATGATGTTGAAAAGTTTGCCGATAGAGCCGCTATGCAGGAAAACGCCATACCCGCCACGCATTGGATTATGATGGGCTTAAATGCAGATGGGGACT
>JAQUTM010000136.1 GCA_028694405.1 Oscillospiraceae bacterium | reverse complement strand
ATTAATTTTGTGGTGGCCTTTATTTTTGCCATTTATATTATAATGATTAAAGAACAGCTGAAAACACAGATAAGCCATACTGTTTTTGCTTATTTGCCGCAAAAGGTAGCTTTACGACTAACAGAAATTGTAAAGCTTTCCAGTAGAATTTTTGCAAACTTTATAACAGGTCAATGTTTGGAGGCTGTTATTTTAGGCTCGCTGTGCGCAGTTACCATGTCTATTTTCCGCTTGCCTTATGCGGCTATGGTAGGTGCGCTGGTAGGCGTAACGGCTTTAATTCCTATTGTAGGTGCGTTTATCGGTACTTTTGTGGGTGCGTTTATGATTATGATGGTAAACCCGTTGCAAGCTGTGGAGTTTGTAATTGTGCTGTTGGTTTTGCAGCAAATAGAAGGTAATTTGATTTATCCGCGTGTTGTGGGCAGCAGCGTGGGCCTGCCTGCTATGTGGGTGCTTGCAGCGGTAACGGTAGGCGGCGGATTAATGGGTGTACTGGGTATGCTGGTGGGCGTACCGCTGTGCAGTATTATATATGCGCTGATGCAGCAATCGGTACACAGTCGCTTAAAGGCAAAAGAGCTGACCGCAGACGGCCCTTGCAGCGATGCAGTACAGCTACAAAAGCAGCAGGAGAGCGAAAAGCCGGTGCAAAATCAAAAAAATAAAAAAGTATAAAGCGTCGGTTTGAACAAAGTGTAGGACAGCGGAGAACGGGAATACTATTTATAAAGGTATTGAGAGCAAAAAACGCAGGTTAAATATCACGAGAAGCGACGCCGGACTAAATAGATTGACGCAAGTAGGAGGATATTTATGGAATTTAATAAAAGCGAAAACAAAATTTGGTATGAAAAAGACGGAAAAATTTTGGCAGAGGTGACTTTTCCGGCTGTTGAGGCAAACACGGTAGATATAAATCATACATTTGTGGACGATAGCTTAAGGGGACAGGGCGTGGCAGGCGCACTGTTGCAGGCGGTAGTACAGGAATTGGAGCATACCCACCGTAAGGCTGTTTGCAGTTGCAGCTATGCAAAAAACTGGTTTGACAAACACCCCGAAAAAAGTGAGCTGTTGGTTTAAAAGGTGTTGTATAAAAAATTGCCCCAAGGGAAATACTTTACCTTGAGGTGATATTTATGTACAAGGACTTTGGCCGCGAACCGGAAGAAGAGTACGGACAGGATATAGACTATAATTTATTTGAAGAAGAACGTGTGCCGCGTGAGTTACCGGGCGCAAGAAAGCATTTGGCAAAAATGAAGCTGAATGCCATAGATAGTGCCCAGCGCAATTTTAAGGCGGAGAGCACAGGCGGTGTAAAGCCGGATTTGTTTTACACGGGACAGCAAATTGACACGGGTAAAAAGGGCTTTAAGTACGCCGAAAGCGACCACACGGTAGCAAGTAAACTGGAGAGTAAAGAAGAATATCCGCAAGGCTAAAATATTGTAAAAATACTGCACCTGCTTACAAGTAGAGAAACTACAAAAGAGGTGCAGTGTTTTTTTGCAAATTTGACGCACTGCCTATATTTTGATACCATAAAGAAAAAAGCGCAAAAGACAGATAGATAGAAAGAGGAAAAAATGTTACATATAGGATGTCATTTATCTGCGAGCAAAGGATTTGCCGCCATGGGGCGTGAAGCTTTAAAAATAAATGCAGATACATTTCAGTTTTTTACACGAAACCCGCGTGGTGGCGCCGCAAAGGAGATTGATGAAGCTGACGTAAAAGCTTTGCTGCAGATTGTACAGGCAAATGCGTTTGCACCGTTGCTTGCACATGCGCCTTATACATTAAATGTATGCAGCGCTAAGGAGGAGACCAGAACTTTTGCGCGCAGCATTTTTAAAGATGATTTGGAACGCATGGAGTATTTGCCGGGCAGTTACTATAACTTTCACCCCGGCAGCCATGTGGGACAGGGTGTAGACGTAGGGTGTGATTTTATTGTTGAGATGTTAAATGCATTTATTACACCGCAGCAGTCTACCACTGTGCTGCTGGAGACAATGGCAGGTAAGGGGTCGGAAATAGGCAGAAGCTTTGAAGAGCTGCAGAACATACTGGAAAAAGTGGAACAACAGGAGAAAGTGGGCATTTGCCTGGACACTTGTCATGTGCTTGACGGCGGATATGACATTGTAAATCGTCTGGAGGAAGTGCTTGAAAAATTTGATAAAGTAATCGGCCTAAAAAAGCTGCGGGCAGTTCATTTAAATGACAGTATGTACGGTTTGGAAAGCCACAAGGACAGGCATGCCAAAATAGGCGAAGGTGCCATTGGACTGGAGGCAATAAGCAGAATTATTTGTCACCCGGTATTAAAGACGCTGCCGTTTTATTTGGAAACGCCTAACGATGTACAGGGATATGGGGAAGAAATACAGCTTTTAAGAGGCATTTTTCAAAGGGAAAGCGAAGGAAAATAGAGACGGCGCGCGTTATTACAATAGGAGAAGGAATAATAGCAGTGTTGATTTGGACAAGGTGAGGTAAGAGACAAGGAATAATTTGTCAAAAGTTCTATGTTTTTTGGGATTGCTTTACCTGAGAAAACAGAAAGAGTATAATAGGACAGGTGTGGTAGATACGCTGCACATAAAAAACCCAGTAAGGGAGCAGAAAATTGAAAAACAGTAAATCGAAAGAAAATGCTTTTATAAAACTACTGAAAAGTTTGACCAAAGAGCAAAAAATAATTTTGCTTTGCGGAGCAGGCGTTTTGGTAGCTACGGTAACAGGTATTGTTTTATATAATGTATTTGTGCCGCAAAAAAGTTCTGTTTCACAGACGTCCTCGCAGAGCGTATCTCTGCTAAGCGATAGTACCTATGATAAAAACAAAGACAAAATTGATACGGAAAAATACAAGGATACCGTGTTGGGACAGAGCGAAGATGCGGGAGAAAAATATATAGAGGAGACACTATTTATAGGTGACAGCAATACCGCCCGTTTTATGAGCTACGGAAAAAGCACGCTGGAAAACACCATTGGTATTGTATCAATGGGTATTCAACATGTAATTACAAAGCCGTGTGTAGGTTTTTATGGATATACAGATTTGGTTACCATACCCGAAGCCGTTAAAATTATGCAGCCAAAGCGCATTATTATTACGTTTGGCACCAACAACACGCTGGGATACTCGGCGGATACGCTGGTAAAGGAGTATAAAAAAGCGTTAGAGGCTATTCATACGGCATACCCTTATGCCGATATTATTATCAATGCCGTGCCTCCTATTGGGTGGTACCGCGGCAATGAAAACATTACCATGCAAACCATAGACGGCTTTAATGTTGCGTTGGCAAAAATGGCAAAAGAGCTTGGATATAAATTTTTAAACAGCGCAGAAGTGCTGAAAGACGAAGAGACAGGATTTGCAAAAGAGAACTACACCTTAAGTGATGGTATTCACTTAAACAAAGAGGCTATGGAAGCCCTGTTTACCTATTTTAGAACACACAGCTATATTACCGAGGACAAAAGACCCGCCTTAAAAACCGTGCCTCAGCGCAAAGAGACACCTCCCGGTATTATTACCAACGACCCATTGTTTGTGCCGGGTCAAACCCAGTACAATGAGGACATGGTTGAAGTTTTATTTGACGCAATAGATACAGAAGGCAACGTAGGCGGCGGCTTTATAAACGGGGCTGTTTCCCAAAGCGTAGAGAAGGGAACAAAATGTACCACGGTAACAGCGGTGCCTAACAGCGGCTATACCTTCAGCAACTGGAAATGTAATATAGGCAGCATTGAAGATGTATCCAACAGTACATTGACATTTACCGTACCCTCAAACGCCACAGAGGACGTTATTGTAACCGCTATCTTTAAAAAGACGGGGGAAACTTCCTCCTCTTCTTCCTCGGTTTCCTCCCAACAGGCAACAATTACTTCCATTACGTTAAGCGGACCTACTACCTTATATGTGGGAGACACAGGAAACTACACGGTTACGGTACACTACAGTGATAACACAACCCAGAACCGCAGTAATATTTCATATACCGCGCAAGCTGCCGATGTGGGCACGACAAAATCGGTAAGCTATACCGAAAGCGGCAAAACAGGCGTTATTGAAGTAGCGATAACTGCCAAGCCTGTTACCGTAACCGCTATTGTAGTTACAGGCCCCACCAGCATAACAGTGGGAACGCCTGCTAACTTTGTGGCAAGAGTAACCTACAGCGATGGCAGTTTTGCAGATAAACCTTTTAGTTATACCGCTACAACAGAAGGCACAATAGATGTTCCTTATACCGAGGGTAACGTGACGGGAAAAATAACCGTGACAGCCGTTGCAGATATACCCGCAGGTGGAGGCGGGGGTGACGGAAGTTCAGAGACAAGTTCCGATACCAGCTCGGCCCCTGTAAGTAGTGAAGAGGAAAGCGGAGGAACAGGAGGAAACTCTATAACCTCCACGATAGAGAGCTCCTCTGCAGAAACACCTGCCCAATAAAGTAACAGGATAAAACAAAAAGCACAGTTGGCAAATAAAAAGCCAACTGTGCTTTATTGTTTTTATTTTAAATTATTTGGTACGGTAACGGATAAGTGCTTTGCTGATGAACCCGGCAAGTAAACAACAAACTACAGCTTCCACTAAACCCTGCACTCCTACAAATAACAAAATAAAGGTAAAAGGATTTGTGGCGCCTAAAGCTTGAGCAAAGCTTTGGATATAAGGAGTATTATAAAAGCACAATACTAAGCCGCCCATAAAAAATAGCGTATTAAGTAAAGGGCAAGAGAGAGCGCAAGCAAAAAGTGTAACGGGAGAAACGGGTTTTGCTTTTGTAAAAGCATGGAACGCATAGCCGCATAAAAGACCTGCCAGTACCCGAGGTATAACACATACCGCAAAAGTGGCAAGTGCGTTAATACTTAACAGAGTGGCGCCAAAGGCACTGGTTCCAAAGCAAGTGGCGAAGCTGGTTAATCCAAAAACGGCGCCTAAAACGGCCCCGCTTACCGGCCCCAAAACAATAGCGCCAACGGCTACAGGGACGGTAATAAAAGTGATTTCCAACGCTGCAATGCGCAGGTATCCCAAGGGCGTAAAGCTCATGATAAGGATAACTGCCGAGAGCAGACCCAGCTGTGTAAGACGAACGGTTTTTTCTTTGTTATGTTTCATAACATTTCCTCCTTGCTACTGCTCTGCCAAAAAACAGATGCAATGCAATAATTTATTTGTAAAAGCTGCAAGCAGCTAATTACCAAGAAAACAGTTATTTTATATTTTTTTCGTAGATGAGATAAAGCCCATCTAAGATAAGGGTGGCATCTTCAATTATAGTGTGCGCACAATGAGGCAAAATAAAAGGGGCGATGTCGCCGGTAGCGACCAATATGGGATTGGTATCCAACAAAGCGGAAAACTTATCTACCATTCCATCTATCATGCATGAAGTGCCGTAAACTAAGCCGGACTGCATACTGGAAACGGTATTGGTGCCCAGTACCGTAGGCGGGACGGTTTCCAGCCCAATTTGAGGCAGCTGAGCGGTACGAGCAATTAAGGCTTCCAGGCTGATAAGCACGCCCGGAGCAATGCTGGCGCCGATTAAGTTTTTATTTGCGTCTAATGCAACAATGGTTACGGCGGTATCTAAGTTTATAAGCAAAGCGGGAGCCGCGTATTTATCTAATACGGCTACTGCACCGCAAACCAAATTAGCACCCAGTTGGGCGGGGTTATCGGTTTTAATGTTAAGCCCGGTTTTAATGCCGGGGCCAACCACATAAATGCGCGCACAAGTAAGGTGAGCAAGAGCTTGCCTTACAGTGGAAAGCAAAGCGGGAACTACGCTGCAAATAATGCAGCCCTCTATCTCTGTGCTGAGATGACGATAAAGGGTGAGGATAGATAGAAAGGAAACGGCATATTCGTCCGCGGTTTTGGATAGGTCTGCCCGCAAAGTGCTTTTAAAGAGTAACCCCTCTTTATTATAAGCGCCCAACAATATAGTAGAGTTTTCAATATCCAATACCAAAACCATAATTTTTTGCCTACCTATATATAATACTTTAATTACAATTATATAAAGAAAAAACCGTTTTTGCAAATAGAAGAGCAAAACATATATAATATATACATTATATATATAAAAAAACAAAACGACTGATTAAAGACAGAGAAAAGAAGTCAAAATAAGGGAGTAAAAAAGGGAGGAAAAAAGGTATTGACAAAGGGGAAGGAAGTGTGTATAATTACAAATTGTCGCCGCTGGTGCGGAGACGGGCTGAGAGTAAAGTCCTGAAAAAACATTTGAAAAAAGGTGTTGACA
>JAQUTM010000135.1 GCA_028694405.1 Oscillospiraceae bacterium | reverse complement strand
GCTATATGCGCGGCGTACCCTTTGTACAAATTCCCACCACCCTGCTTAGTCAAGTAGATTCTTCTGTGGGAGGGAAAACGGCGGTTAATTTGCCGCAGGGCAAAAATTTAGTGGGTGCCTTTTATCAGCCAAAGCTTGTGCTTGCCGACACGGCAACTTTAACTACTTTAAATGACAGAGAATTTGCAGGCGGCATGGCAGAGGTTATCAAATACGGCGCCATTTACAGCGAGGCATTTTTACAAAAGCTGCAAGAGGCAAAAAACCGTGCAGGCGCCATGCAGCAAATAGAAGAAATTGTATATGCTTGCTGTGACTTTAAACGTGCGGTGGTGGAAAAGGACGAGTTTGACAACGGCGAACGTGCCCTGCTCAACTTTGGCCACACCTTTGGTCACACCATAGAAAAGCTTGGTAATTTTACCGATTATATACACGGCGAGGCGGTTGCATTGGGCATGGTACTGGCGGCACTTTACGGCGAAAATTTGGGCCTTACAACAATCGGTACCGCAAAACAGCTGTATGATATTTGCGTGGGCTATGGCTTACCCGTACAGCATGAAGTGCACCCTTTGCAGATGGCACCTTTATTTCATTTAGATAAAAAGGCAAGCGGTAAAACCATTACGCTTATTTTGGCGCAGTACGCGGGCAAATGCTTTGCGCAAAAGCAGACGCTGGAGAGCTTTGAAGCCGCTATGCAACAGTTAGAGCAAACTTTATTAGACGGCGCATGGAGTAAATAGATGGAGACAGTTAAGCAAATTACACGCTTTCCAAAGGGCGTGGTTAATATACCTCCCAGCAAAAGTGTTGGCCATAGGGCGCTTATTTGCGCGGCTTTGGCTCAAGAGGGCGGTACGGTAATAAATCCCGGCACCAACGATGATATCACCGCTACCCTGCGCTGCTTAAAGGCTTTGGGGGCGCGTTATAGCTGTCAGGACAGTACGGTGCGCTTTTACAGCGCGGCAGCGCCCTTGCAAGAGGCGCCATTGCTGGACTGTGGCGAAAGCGGCAGTACCCTGCGCTTTTTAATACCGGTGGCAGCAAGCTTAGGTAAGTGCGTGCGCTTTACCGGCCACGGCAGGCTGATGCAGCGTCCTCAGCAGCCCTATATAGATTGTCTTAAGGTAAACGGCGTTACGCTTACACAGACAGATGACATTTTAATAACCGAGGGCACCTTACAGCCGGGGACGTTTACTTTGGCAGGGGACGTGAGCAGCCAGTTTATTACAGGCTTGCTGTTTGCGCTGCCTTTGCTTAGCGGTCAGAGCAAAATTGTGCTCAGTACGCCTTTACAAAGCCGCGGCTATGTAGATTTAACCCTTGCCGCTTTAGCAGATTTCGGCATTGTGGTACACAATGAAAATTACGCGTGTTTTACTGTGCCGGGCGACCAAGCCTATAAAGCACCCACGGCTTATACAGTAGAGGGTGACTACAGCGGCGCCGCGTTTTTTTTGGTGGCAGGCGCTTTGGGCGCAGACGTAACGGTAGCGGGGCTAAAAGAAAATTCTGCACAGGGAGATGCCGCTATTTTACAAATTTTAAAGCGGGCGGGGGCACAAGTTACTGCCACCCCAAAGGGTATAAAAGTAACGGCTAAAGTGCTGCGTCCCCTTACGGTAGATGTTAGCGAAATACCGGATTTGGTACCGCCGTTGGCAGCGCTTATGTGCTTTTGCTTAGGTGAAAGCCAAATTGTAAACGCAGCGCGTCTGCGCATAAAAGAGAGCGACCGATTGGCAACGGTGACAAGTGAGCTGAATGCCTTGGGCGCAGATATAACCGAACACATGGACAGCCTTATTATAAAAGGTGTAGACTGTTTACAGGGCGGAAAAGCACACGCACATAACGACCACCGCATTGCCATGATGGTTGCTACGGCGGCCATACGCAGCAAAGGACTTGTTACACTTACACAGCCGGACTGTGTTAAAAAAAGCTATGCTGATTTTTGGCAGCATTTTCAGCAGATAGAAAGGGACGACATAACATGAAAAACATGGTGTTGATTGGTATGCCCGGGTGTGGAAAAACAACCCTTGGCAAAGACCTTGCAAATCAGTTAAATCGCCCTTTTACAGATATGGATGAGCAGCTGGAAAAGCAAAACGGTGTCACCATAACCCAAATGTGTGAGCGGTTTGGCAAGCCGTATTTCAGGCAGAAAGAAACCGACATAGCAAAGCAGATGGCAGATGCAGAAGGTTTTGTTATCAGTGCGGGGGGCGGCATTGTACTAAAAGAGGAAAACATGGCCTTGCTGTCAAAAAACAGCATAATCGTGTTTATCCACCGTACGGCAGAGGACATTATAAGCGGCGGTGTGCGTACCGATAATCGTCCTTTTTTACAAGATGAGCAGGCACTTTATGGCCTGTATCAAGAGCGCTTGCCGCTTTATAAAAAGTATGCGCAATATACCGTGAAAAATAAAACCCAAGCCCAAGCCTTACAGCAGCTTTTACAGGTGGCTGAAAATATATGGCAGCCAAAACAGTTTTATGTAATCGGTACCCCCATTGCCCACAGCTTATCTCCGGCTATCCACACGCCGGTTTTGCACGCCTTGTGCGGCAATGCCGCATATGATATGCAGCAAATACAGCCACAGCAGCTTGCGGCGTGGGTACAGCATGTGCGGGATAAAAACATTTGCGGTTTTAACGTAACCATGCCCCACAAGCAAACCATTATGCCCATGCTGGACGCGCTGGACGAAACAGCTTTGCGCTATGGCGCTGTAAACACGGTTGTAAACAGAGGGGGAAAGCTGACAGGCTATAACACAGATGCCCCCGGTTTTTTTGCAAGCTTGGCAGACAGTGGGTGCGTGGCGCAAGACGCCCATATTATCGTGTTAGGCGCAGGAGGTGCGGCAACGGCTTTAATTACCGAGGCATGCGCGCAAGGCGCAAAAAGGGTTATTGTACTGGCACGCAATGAGCAAAAGGCACAGCAGGCGCTGCCAAATCACAAAACAGCTACACAGCTGGAAACCCATGTTTTGGAAGAACAGGCGGTATTTCGATATTGTCAAACAGCCGATATTTTAATCAACTGTACCCCTCTGGGTATGCACGGCACCGATAGTGATTTTACAAGTTTAGATTTTATTGATGCACTGCCTGCCCACGCGGTAGTGGCAGATTTAATTTATAATCCGCCGCAAACAAAGCTGCTGCAAGCGGCGCAGGCGCGGGGATTAAAAACACAAAACGGGCTGGGTATGCTAATTTATCAAGCTTTAATAGCAGATGAATATTACTTAAATACTTCTTTAAACCGCAGAGAAATGTATGAGAACATAATGGCGGTTTTAAATAAAAAATAGACGGAACAAACGTAACAGATAACAGAAAAAGGAAAGAGGAAACAACCATGATTATTATTTTAAAACGCGATGCAGACCCTGCAAAAGTGGAGACGCTCTCCAAGTTTTTGCAGGAGCAGGGACTTATTATCCAAGATATCAAGGGTGAAAACACTCATATGATTGGCCTTGCCGGTGATACCAGCCATTTAAGCCGTGAGCAGATTGAGGCAAATGATTTTGTAGAGTCGGTTAAAAAAATAAGCGAGCCCTACAAGTTGGCAGGCCGCAAATTTCACCCGGAGGACACCATTGTAGATGTGGGCGGTCACAAAATCGGCGGTGGAAATTTTGCCGTTATTGCAGGTCCGTGCAGCGTAGAAAGCGAAGAGCAAATTTTGTCTATTGCCAGAGATGTTGCCGCAAGCGGCGCAGCCTTTTTACGCGGCGGTGCATTTAAACCCCGCAGCTCCCCATATGCTTTTCAGGGCATGGGCTTGGACGGCTTAGAGCTGCTTAAAATTGCACGTCAAAAAACAGGACTGCCCATTGTAACCGAAATTTTAAATCCCGTACACCTGGAGGCATTTGCCCGAGATGTAGATGTGATTCAAATCGGCGCACGCAATATGCAAAACTTTTCTTTGCTGCGTGAGGTGGGTGCTTTGAAAAAGCCCGTTTTGCTAAAGCGCGGCCTGTGTGCAACCATTGAGGAAACGCTAATGGCGGCAGAATACCTAATGGCAAGCGGTGCAAAAGACATTGTCATTTGTGAGCGCGGTATTCGCACCTACGAAACCGCTACCCGCAACACCTTAGATTTATCTGCCGTACCCGTAATTAAAAGCAAAAGTCACCTGCCTGTTGTAGTTGACCCCAGCCATGGCACAGGCTACTGGCACTTGGTAGAGCCTATGGCGCTGGGGGCTGTTGCGGTTGGCGCAGACGGCTTGATTATCGAGGTGCACAACGCACCCCAATATGCCCTGTGTGACGGCGCCCAAAGCATTACACCCGAGGTATTTCATCGCTTGATGAAACGTATTGCAAAGGTGCACGCAGCTGTAAACGAAGGCTAAATTATAACATTTGTATAATAGAGGAGAAATACCATGGATTACCGTGCAGAGCTAGATGCCGTAAGAGAGAAAATAGACGCGATTGACAAACAAATGCTAAGCCTGTTTGAACAGCGTATGCAAATCAGCAACCAAGTGGCAGACATCAAAAGCAAAAGCAACATCAGCTTAGTGGATGAAAAGAGAGAAACCGCCATTGTAGAGCGTGCGGTTGCAGATATGCCTGCCCAGCTAAAAGGGGAAACCACAGTATTTTTGCGCAGCTTAATGGGGCTGTCAAAAAGCCGCCAGCGCAAATGTCTGTATGGCGCACAGGAAGAACTGCTTATGCCCAAAGCGGCAGCTGCCGTTACACAGGATATACAGGTAGCCTATCAAGGTGTACCCGGTGCATGGGGAGAGCAGGCTGCTTTACAGGCTTTTCCAAACGCACAGCGCAGCAATATGGAAACCTTTGAGGATGTATTTATTGCCGTTAAAGATAAAAAAGTACATTACGGTGTGCTGCCGGTAGAAAACAGCCAAAGCGGCGCTATCGGTGAAGTTTATGACTTGCTGCGTAAATACGGCTGCTACATTGTAGGCCAAACTTGGGTGCCGGTGCATCACTGTTTAATGGGCGTACAGGGTGCCCAAACAGAAGATGTACGCGAAGTGTTTAGCCACCCGGAAGGCTTTAAACAGTGCAGCAAATTTTTGCGTGGTCGCGCATGGGATTTAACTGCTTGCCGCAATACGGCTGTTGCTGCCGAAAAGGTTGCAAAGCTGGCTGAAAAACGCTACGCCGCCATTGGCAGCCCGCGTGCCGCACAGCTAAACGGTCTGCAAATTTTGGCAAAAGATATTGTAAGCGATGACAGCAATAAAACACGTTTTATTGTAATAGCCGACGCCCCCCAATACACACAGGAGAGCGACACCGTAAGCCTTATTTTTCGTACGGCTCACCGCAGCGGTGCGCTGTGTGACGTGCTGTTTGCATTTATGAGCGAAAATATCAACATCACCCGCATTGAAAGCCGTCCTGTTGCTGACGGAAAATATTGCTTTTTTGTGGACGCTGAGGGCAATGTGGAAGACCCGCATATGGCAAGCGCCTTGCAGCAAGCCAGCGCCTGCTGTGGATTTTTAGAGGTACTGGGCTGTTATACAACAGAGAGCAAAAAATAAAGCTGAAATAGTGTAAAAACCTGTTTAAGGAAGTGTATTGCAATGAAAGTATTGGTTATAAACGGGCCAAACCTTAACCTGCTGGGCAAACGAGAGCCGGGTGTATACGGTACCCAAACGCTGCAAAGTATAAACGATAAGCTTGCCACACAGGCACATCAGCTTGATGTGGAGATAAGCTTTTATCAGTCTAACCACGAGGGTGGGTTAATAGATAAACTGCACGAGGCCATGGATACACAGGACGGCGTTATTTTAAACGCGGGCGCCTATACCCACACCAGCATTGCGCTGCGGGACGCCATTGCTGCCATAAAAATACCGGTGGTAGAGGTACATCTTTCTAATGTGCATGCCAGAGAAGAATTTCGTCACCACTCCTGCATCAGCCCTGTTTGTGCGGGGGTGATATGCGGGTTTGGCGCAAACAGCTACAGCCTTGCCTTGCAAGCGCTTGTCAGCGGCAATCAATAGGCTTTTATAAAACAAAGCCGCAGACGTTATGCAGTCTGCGGTTTTGTGCTATACTAAAAAGACAAAATTACATACCGCAGAGGTGCAATATGAGTAATACCTGGGGAAGAAAAGTTAAAATAACCATTTTTGGAGAGAGCCACGGTGTGGGCCTCGGTGCTGTAATAGACGGTTTACCTGTAGGGGAAGCCATTGATTTACAACAGGTGCAGCGTCAGCTTGCACGCCGCGCACCGGGTAACAGTGCCCTGGCAACCCCCCGTAAAGAGGCAGACGAGCTAGAGGT
>JAQUTM010000134.1 GCA_028694405.1 Oscillospiraceae bacterium | reverse complement strand
GCTCCAACCGCTGCTCGCCGTTTTCTGTAATCTTGTAATACCTACGGTTTCTGCCCGCAAACTCCATATCGTAGGTTTCAAGGCAGCCATCTTTTTGCAGCCTGCGCAGCACAGGGTAAAGCGTACTTTCCGATACTTCCATAACGCTGCGCACGTCCTGGGTTATTTTGTATCCGTATGTGCCTTCTTCTTTTACTGTGGCAAGCACAACTGCGTCTAGCAATGCGGCACCTGTATTAAATGCCATCCTGTCACCTTCTTGCTTTTTTAAGTAATTTATTTCCATGACAATATTATATGACATATAATATTGTTTGTCAACATAATATTATTAAAAAAATTTTATTATTTTAAAAAATATATTGGTGTATATATAACGACAATAGAGCTTTTTTTACTACAAAATAAAATTTAATTGTTCTGTATCCTATTTTGCATAAAAAACTTGTGTATACGAACACTGTATTTATCCAATATAAATGTAGGAATTTTAACAAATTTATATTATAATGTAAAAGTATGAGCAACTACCTGTGACAAACACAGATTAAACTGAAACGGGTCTTTTGCCCGTTTGGAGAACAGGAGAACAAATATGTTAACAGCAATTACCGGCATTAACTGGGGCGATGAAGGCAAAGGCCGCATGGTTGACCTTTTAAGTGAAACCTATGATATCGTAGTGCGCTATCAAGGCGGCAATAACGCAGGGCACACTGTTGTAAATCACCTTGGCAAATTTATTCTCAACCTTTTGCCCAGTGGCATTCTGCGCGAGAATGTGGTAAACGTTATGGGCAACGGTATGGTTATTGACCTATGCCACCTAGAGGGTGAAATGGGCCGTTTAATAGAAGCCGGTGTTAAAATTTCTCCCAAAAATTTAAAAATCAGCGACCGTGCAGTTATTACTCTGCCCTATCATGTGCAGCAGGACTGCTTGGAGGAAGACCGTCTGGGCGATGCCAAATTTGGCTCTACCCGCCGCGGTATTGCCTACGTTTATGGCGACAAATATATGAAAAAAGCAATTTTAATGGGCGACCTTGCAAACCTAGACGCCTTAAAACCGCGTTTAAAAAATATTGTGGCTTGGAAAAACCTTACCATTGAAAAGGTTTATGGCGCTGACCCCATTAACTTTGATGCGCTTTGGGCTTGGATTACCAAATATGCCGAAATGTTTTTACCTTATGTATGTGATACCGGTCTTTTGCTAAGCGCCGCTGACAACGAGGGCAAGAAAATTATGTTTGAGGCACAGCTTGGTGCTTTGCGTGACATTGATTTTGGTATTTACCCCTACACCTCCTCCAGCAATACCATCGGCGCCTATGCACCCATCGGTGCGGGTATCCCGGGGCATAAGCTTACCAACAGCATTGGCATTATGAAAGCTTACTCCTCCTGCGTAGGTGAAGGTCCCTTTACCTGCGAGATGTTTGGGGAAGAAGCTGAGGCGCTGCGTGCTGCCGGTAACGAATACGGTGCCGCCACAGGCCGTCCCCGTCGTGTTGGCGGTTTTGACGTTGTTGCAAGCCGTTACGGCGTGCGTATGCAAGGAGCAGACTCTATCGCTTTAACCAAACTGGACGTTTTAAGCAGCTTGGATAAAATCCCCGTTTGTGAAAAATACAGCGTTGACGGTGTAGAAACCTGTGATTTCCCTTACGGCGACAAACTACAGCGTGCTAAACCCGTTGTTATTTATATGGACGGCTGGAAATGCGACATTAGCAAATGCCGCAAATGGGAAGATTTACCCAAAGCCGCACAGGATTATATTCGCTATATTGAAAAAACTGTTGATTGCAAAATTCAATACGTTTCGGTTGGTGCCGAGCGCGAAGCATATATCGAACTGTAATATTTTTATTTACCTAAATATTTAAAAATAACAGCACCCCCTACTGCATACATTGTAGTGGGGGTGTTTTTTTGTGAAAATTTCATTTACCAAAATGCAGGGATGTGGAAACAGTTATATTTATGTAGATTGTTTTAATCAAAGTGTAAATAACCCTGCTGCCTTTGCCCGCAAGGTTAGCGATGTACATACCGGCATTGGTGCCGACGGTTTAATCTTAATTTTACCCAGCTTTACAGCAGACGCTCGTATGCGCATTTTTAACGCCGACGGAAGCGAAGGCGCCATGTGCGGCAACGGCATACGCTGTGTTGCCAAATACCTATACGACAACCATCTTGTACGCAGTACCCATATTAAAATCGAAACTGCCTCCGGTATTCGTGCTCTTACCCTACAGCTGGTTGCCGGGCAGGTAAAAAAAGTTATGGTAGACATGGGCGCCCCCTGTTTTGAGCCGGGCCGTGTACCTATGGTTGGTTTTTTGCGCCCTGTAATTAACAGCCAAATAACCGTACAGGGCTATCCTTATACCGTAACTGCTTTAAATATAGGTAACCCGCACTGTGTACTTTTTTGCAAAGATGTAGATAAACTAAACTTAGAGCGATTGGCACCGGCTTTTGGTCGCAGCGGCATTTTTCCCCAGGGCGTAAATGTAGAATTTGTACAAGTGCTTGCCCAAGGCAAACTAAAAATGCGTGTTTTTGAGCGCGGTAGCGGCGAAACCTTTGGCTGTGGCAGCGGCAGCTGTGCAGCAGCCGTGGCGGCTATTGCCACAAGCCGTGCCTTGCGCAATACCGATATTACTGTCCAACAGCCCGGTGGTACTGTAACAGTACGTTACACCGATACCGTTTTGCTGATTGGAGATGCCTGTACTGTTTGCAGCGGTACCATAGAGGACTATTAACCGTTTTAAGTATAAACCTGCAAAAAGGTTTTTTTCCGATTAACTTTTATAGAACCTGTTTTTGTTTTTAAATTGTTTTTTACTTTTTAGGCTGGATTGTAAAATTAAAAATTTAAATTCTTTTTTTTGCAAAGTAGCAGCCTGCGTTTTGCTTTATGTAATAGGCGTGCCCCCTTTTATTTTAAATTGTTGTATGTTAAAATGTAAGTGTTAAAAAGACACTTACATTTTATGTTAATAAACGGAGGGTATCCATGCAGCTTAACAAAAATTATCAAAATTTAAGCGACAGCTATTTGTTTTCTACCATTGCCAAAAAGGTAACTGAATATAAAGAACGTTTTCCCGAAAAAGAAATTATTCGTCTGGGAATTGGCGATGTAACCTTGCCTTTACCTGCACCTGTTGTAGAAGCTTTGAAAAAAGCCGCCGATGAAACCGGCACAGCCGCAGGCTTTCACGGCTATGGTCCCGAACAGGGCTACGGCTTTTTAAAAGAGGCTATTCAAGGCTATTATGCCGCACGCAACACCCATTTAGAGCTGAATGAAATTTTTGTAAGCGACGGCGCAAAAAGCGATGTTGCCAATATTTTAGATTTGTTCAGCACCGAAAATACCGTTCTTATCCCAGACCCTGTCTATCCTGTTTATTTAGACACCAATGTAATGCACGGCCGCAAAATTGTTTATTTGCAAGCAAACGCCCAAAACAACTTTTGTCCTATGCCGCCCAAAGATGTTGTTGCCGATATTATTTATCTGTGCAGCCCAAATAACCCTACCGGCAGCACCTACACCCGCGGTCAACTGGCAGAGTGGGTGGCCTACGCCAACCAAAACAAGGCGGTTATTTTATATGACGCCGCTTATGAGGCTTTTGTTACAGATGATTGTCCACGCAGCATTTTTGAAATTGAAGGTGCCAAAACCTGTGCCATTGAGTTTTGCTCTTTAAGCAAAACAGCAGGCTTTACCGGTACGCGCTGCGGCTATACCATTGTACCTTTGGCGCTTACCGCCGAGGGCAAAAGCTTAAACAAAATGTGGCTGCGCCGTCAAACCACTAAGTTTAACGGTGTACCTTATATTGTACAGCGCGGTGCCGAGGCCGTGTTTAGCCAAGCGGGGCTAAAAGCCTGCATAGACAATATTGCCTATTACCGTAGCAACGCCGCCGTAATTGCCGCCGCGCTAGATGAAGCAGGCGTTTGGTACAGCGGCGGAAAAAACAGTCCTTACATTTGGCTGCAATGCCCCGCCGGCATGAAAAGCTGGGACTTTTTTGATTATTTACTGGAAGAAGCCGGCGTAGTAGGTACCCCGGGCAGCGGGTTTGGCGCCTGCGGCGAAGGATACTTTCGCTTAACAGGCTTTGGTGATGCCGAAAACACAAAAAAAGCCGCCGCCAAGCTAAAAGCTGCCATACAAAAACTAAAATAGTTCTTTTATAAAAAAGCCATGAAAGTTTTGCTCTCATGGCTTTTTTTATGCTTAAAAATGCAGTACAATAGTATATAATAAGTATTTTAATAAGGAGCGTAAATTATGGCACTGGATATTATCTTTTTTGACAAAACCGCCCAAGGGCAAGAGGTAAAGCAAGTATCCCTCATAAATAAAAACGGCATGATTGTGCAGCTTTTAGACTATGGCGCAACTATTCGCTCTATTTTTGCCAAAGACAAAAACGGTAACCTGCGCGACGTTGTTTTGGGTTTTGATAATATGGCTGCTTACGAAAAAAGCCGTGCCCATTTTGGCGCCGCTATCGGACGCCATGCAAACCGTTTGGCGAACAGCTGCTTTACCTTAGACGGCGTTACCTACAATTTGCCTGCCAACGAGGGTAAAAACCAGTTACATGGCGGCATTATTGGATTTGACCGCCGTATGTGGAAAATCGAGCCTATCGGACCTTCTGCTGTTCGGTTTACTTTGGTAAGCCCCGATGGTGAGGAAGGCTACCCCGGCAACCTTACCACAGCCATAACCTACAGCTTAACGGACGACGATGCATTAAGCATCGAATACACCGCTGCCACCGATAAACCCACCATTGTAAACTTTACAAACCACTCTTACTTTAACTTAAACGGCCATAACAGCGGCACCGCCATGAACCACACTTTGCAAATTAACAGCAACTTTATTACGGAAATTGCAGAGGGGTCTATTCCTACAGGCACTTTGCTGCCTGTGCATGGCACACCCTTTGATTTTACCGTGCCAAAGGTAATCGGCAAAGATATTAACGATACCTCTGACGCACAAATTGTACAAGGCGGTGGCTATGACCATAACTATGTTTTGGGTAAAACCAGTGCACCTATTGCTGTTTTAGCCGGTGATGAAAGCGGTATTGTTATGGAAACCTATACCACTCAGCCGGGTGTACAATTTTACAGCGGCAACTTTATTAGCCGCACCCCACAGCCCTTGGGCAAGGATAATGCTATTTATTCCAGCCGCGACGCTGTTTGTTTGGAAACCCAGCACTATCCCGACAGCCCAAGCCACCAGCAGTTTCCCAGTGTAGTGCTGCGTCCCGGTGAACATTTTGCAGAAACTACCACCTATAAATTTTTTACCCGCTAATATATAAAAAACCAGACAAAACCACATTTGACCCAGTGCCGCTTTGTGCCGCAAGTACACCATAAGCGCACAAAATGCACTTTAAATTTTGTTAAAAGAAAAATACCCCTGCCACGGCTTAAGCAAACGCGTGGTAGGGGTATTTATTTTTAAAGCTTTATCGGCATTTATTAAATTAAGCTTTGTCCGTCCATCTCGGCGGGCTGCTCCATGCCTAACAGTTTTAACATGGTAGGCGCAAGATCGGCCAATTTGCCTCCCTCGCGCAAGGTAACATCGCCGGCACCTGCAACCAACAAAGGCACAGGGTTTGTGGTGTGGGCCGTAAAGGGGCTGCCGTCGGGCTCGTACATTTGGTCGGCATTGCCGTGGTCTGCTGTAAGCAGTACCGTGCCGCCTTTTGCCAAAACAGCATCAACAACTTTGCCTACGCAAGAATCTACTGCTTCTACCGCAGCTTTTGCCGCGTCAAAAACACCAGTATGCCCTACCATGTCGCAGTTGGCAAAGTTTAAAATGATAACATCATATTTATCGCTTTCAATGCGGTTTACACACTCGGTTGCCACCTCGTAAGCGCTCATCTCGGGCTGCATATCATAAGTTGCAACTTTAGGGCTGTTTACCAGCGCACGGTCTTCACCGTCGTAGGGGGCCTCTACACCGCCGTTAAAGAAAAACGTTACATGTGCATATTTTTCGGTTTCGGCAATGCGCAGCTGTGTTTTGCCGTTTTTGGCAAGATATTCACCCAAGGTGTTGGTTAAGCTTTGGGGTTTAAATGCAACCTGTACGTTTGGCATGGTGGCATCGTACTGGGTAAAGCAAACGTAGGTTAAGGGGAAAAATCCTTTTTTGCGCTCAAATCCGTCAAATGCAGGGTCTACAAAGGTACGGGTAATTTCGCGGGCACGGTCCGGGCGGAAGTTAAAGAAAATAACACTGTCGCCGCTGTTAACTGTTGCATTTT
>JAQUTM010000133.1 GCA_028694405.1 Oscillospiraceae bacterium | reverse complement strand
CAGCAGTTAAAGCTTTTTCAAAGTTTTCTGTTGTCCATGTGCGGTTTTCCAAATCTAAGTATTGCAAAGCGTCTGCTTTTTCAAATACTTCGTAGTTAATTGCCATGCAGTGTGTTGTCATGCATAAGGGGTACTCGTAGTAAGCGCCGTCAGCACCTGTGCAGGCTGCAACAACAGCTGCGCTTGTGGCGCCAATGTCTTTCAAAGCCTCGGGTGTCCAAAGGTCTTTCAAATCTACCATTTTGCCTTTTGCGCCCCAGTTAGCTACCAAACGCTCGGGTCCCTCCATAATAATGTCGGGTGTGGTGCCTGCCTCGATGGCAGCGGTAACTTGGTCGTCACCTGTGGAATAGTCTAAGTACTCTACTTTAACGGTAATTTCAGGATAAACTTTATTAAACTCTGCAATGATGCCATCTACGGTTGCGGCATCTTTCCAACTGCCTATTGGGTATGTCCAAAGGGTAATGTCTGCAGCTTGAGCAGCGTCTGCTGCACCGGCCTCAGAAGCGGGGGTAGAAGCTGCTACAGAAGATGCTGTAGAACCGGCGGCTGTAGAACCACAACCTGCAAGCATACTTATCAGCATCAGTGTTGCCAAAAGAATTGCAAATACTTTTTTCATAATTGTCCTCCTAAAAAATTATCGAAACCCTCGTAAGCGGGTTTCCCTTGACAACAACATAGTATCATTTGTGAAAATATTTTTCAATTACCTTTTATTACAAAAATATTTTTCATTTTTGTGCATTTTTGCAAAACGCTTCAACGATTTAATTTTTTTATGTACAATACACGGTTTTTTTGGTATAATCTAAACATACTGTTCAACAAAACAGCAAATAAAATTATTTTCATTTTAATAAAAAAGCTTCCAAATGAAAATTTATTTCATTTTTGCACTGTGTTTGCTGTTTTTGCAGCAAAGACGTCACCATCTGCCTAAAACCAATAAGATGAGGAGGAACGCATGAATAAAGGAAATGTATTAGACGCAATAACAGCTATCTACCCCACCTTAACCAAAAGCGGAAAAAAACTGGCTGATTTCATTTTAGATAATAAAGTAGAGGCACAATATATGTCTATTACTTCTCTTGCAGAGGAGTGCAATGTTGCGGATGCCACCGTCAGCCGCTTTTGCAAAACCTTGGGATACGACGGCTACAATGAATTTAAACTTGCTTTAGCCAAGGCAAGCGGCACTAAAATGACAGAGGTTGGCATAGAGGCGTACAATAAAATTGATGCCGAGGACTCTATTATTACAATGGCAGAAAAGCTGTACGCCAGTGAAATTGCCTCTATTAACCAAACCTTGCAAGAGCTGGACTCTAACGCCATAGCCCGCACGGTACAGTACCTGCACGCTGCGCAGCGTGTTTACTGCTTTGGACAAGGTGCCAGCTGTGTTATGGCAATGGAGGCTTGGGCGCGTTTTTTAACAGCTGCGCCACAGTTTCACTGCATTGAGGACAGCCATATGCAAACCATGGCGGCGTCCATGTGCAGCATAAATGACGTTATTTTGTTTTTTAGCTACAGCGGCGCCACAAAAGACATGGTAGATGTACTTAAGCCCGCCAAAGAGCGCGGTGCCAAAATTATTTTAATTACCCATTTCAGCAAAAGTCCCGCCGCCGCCTTTGCGGATATTATCTTATTTTGCGGCAGCCGCGAAAGCCCCTTACAAAGCGGTAGTGTGGCAGCAAAAATGGGTCAGCTTTTTTTAATTGACGTTTTATTTAACGAGTTTTGCCGTGCCAACAGCGCCTTTGTAGACGTTAACCGCGAAAACACCACCAGTGCCATTGCAGCAAAGCTTTTGTAAAGCTACAGCCATTAGGAGGTTGCTATGATTTTTGATGAAATTGCAAATAAAGATTGCTATCGCGATATGCCGCAGCTGTACCGCGTATTGTGCCAAATGGAGCAGCTTGCCCATACGCTGCCCCAAGAGCGCGTAGAGCTGGACGGCACAAACCTTTATATAAACCCCGTACAGCTTACCACAAAGCCTGTTGCCCACTGCCTTTATGAGGCACACCAAAACTATGCCGACGTACATTTTGGCGTACATGGCACCGAGCACATAAGTGTGCAAAGCCCCCGCCTGCTACAGCTGCATACGCCTTATAACGCCTTGCAAGACTGTGCTTTTTTTACAGGCGAACCCGCCGTTACCTTTGCCGTTAAACCCGGTTGGTTTTTGGTTTGTTTTCCCCAAGATGCCCACCGCGTTTGCGAAATGGGTACAGCACCCCAAAACGTAGAAAAGCTGGTAGGCAAAATACGCGTCACGTTATAAGCGCAATAAGCAAATTACAAGTTAAGCTAAATCAAACATAGTATAATTGTAAATATAAAATACAAATTGTAAAATTTTTGCAATTTAAAAGCAGTATAAAACAACAAAAAAGACGGCACCGTTTAAAGATGCCGTCTTTTTTTATTGCTTTTTATAAAACCATACTGCCCTGCTTGCAGTAAGTACCGCTGCCGCTTTAGCCGTGCGTTCAAAGGCTACAATACTTTTTCGTACAGCCGAAACTGGTCCAGCCCATATGCCTCTAACCCCAAGCTAACCGTGTCAATATAGCTGTATCCACACTTTTCGTACAGGTGAATAGCAGGTGCGTTTTTTTCGTATACGTCCAGCCGCAAAGCCTTTTTATGTGCCGCTTTGGCGTATTTACAGGCAAAATCCAACAGCTGTGTGCCAATTCCACAGCCTAAATATGCAGGCGCCACCACAAAGGTATGTATCACCAGTACCGCCTCTTCCTCTGCCTGTATCTGCCAGTTTTCCTCTTTTTTGTAGGCGTCCTCCTGTTTGTTTTGCAAAATAAACGAGCCCGCTATTTGTGTGCCTTGTGTTGCAACAAACAGGCTTTGCTGCTCTACCCCCGCCTGTGCGTCCTCTTCTATGGGGTAAAATCCTTTTCTCCAGCCGGGATAATTAACCCTTGCCGCCAAATAGTCGTTTAAATCGTCATACAGTTGCGCCAGCAATGCAACGTCCGCCTGTGTTCCCTGCCTTATTTTTATCTCCATGCTCCTATCCTTTTCGTGTATAAGCTATAAACCTAATTGCACTTATCTCGGCAAATTTTACTTTAAAAAGCCAAACCGCAAACACCTTTTATATAGCTGCCGCTTTTATTTTGCTCTTTTCCTGTGCAAGGCTGCCTGTACTATTTTGTTTTATAGTAGCGCAAATGACAAATTTCATCGCCCTTTGCTATGGCTTTGGGCAAGTCCAAAGCCGCACCGTAGCGCTGGCCTATTCCTGCGTCTCCGCACATGGCAATGTCACACAGCATACCAATTTGTGCATCGCTGCACCCCTCTTTTTGCCACGCCTTTACCAATGGGCAATAGTGAAACTCTATTTCCAGCTCGTCATCTGTGCTGTTTTTTACGTCCATCTCAAACACCCATTGGGCAGGCTTTGTAAAAAGCGTTTTACGCAGGCCCTTTAAAGAGTCTGTCTTGCCCTGCTTTACCAAGTCTTCCCCTTGAGAAAGCCCACAGCGCTTAATAGCGGCGCTGCCAAAATCCACCGGGTCCAGTCCTCTCTTTTTTGCTTCGTCACACAGCAGATAAAGCCATTTTGCCCTCTGCTCCAGCTGTCCGCGTACTGCCTGTATCAATGCATTTTTAATTTTAGGTTCGTTATGTATTTTACTCATAGTTTTCCCTTTCTGCTTTGTTTTAAGGTGTGTCTTGTTTACCATACCATTTTTTCTTTTTGTGTTCAACCGTTAAAACAAAAAACACATCTCTTTTACAGGTATACAGCTAAGGCGTGGGCTGTCCACAGCGCGCCTTTTGCCGGTACACCTTAGGGGTAATGCCGTATTGTCGGTGAAACCGGTCACAAAAAGCCGATGCATTGCTAAATGCCAAATACTCGGCAATCTCCTGTATGGTGTAGCTGCTTTGTGCCAGCATTTGTGCGGCAATGCGCAAACGTTCGGTTAAAATATACCTGCTTATGTTGTGTCCTGTCTCTTTTTTAAACAACGCACTTAAATAGGGCGGTGTAACACCGCAATAGGCGGCAAGCTGAGCTAAGGTAATGCGGTGATGTAAATGGTCGTCAATATAACGTATGCATTGCAGTACCGGATAGCTGTTAACACTGCGCTGTTTTTCGGCATACACACGCTGGGCAAAATCACACGCAGCCACGCTAAACAGCTCCATTACCTGACGCGTTGTGTCACAGCGCTCTGCCTTTTGCAAATAGGCATCGCTTAAGTTATACGCCTGCGTCTCCGAAAGCCCGCCCTCTATGGCGTAGCGGGTAAACAGCGTTATGGCGCTTACCAGCAAAAACTGGGTTTGGCGCAAGGGGTTTTGTGCCATGTGTCCAACCTGTATGGGTTGGTTTTTCATTGCAAGCAGCTTTTGCCTAAGCAGCGGTTCGTTTCCCTCTCGCACGCAGGCAAGCAGCTCTCGCTCTTTGTCATAGGCGGCAATGGTTCGGCCCTGCTCTTGCTGTTCAAACACGGCACGGCGGTAAGTGCGCACAATGTCCTTTGGCGTTACCGCCTCGTCTATCAGCACTTCAAACGCGTGTTCTTGTTCCATCTTGCCCCCCCTTTATTGTAATATCTTCATAAAATTTTTTATACTATTAAAATAATAATAGCAAAATTATCCAAAAATACAATAAAATTTTGACAGACATCTTAAAAACAAAGTATAATTTTTTCTTTTATCCAGATATGATTAAACTACAGGGCAGCCTTGAAGAACACCAAGGCGCCGTAATCAATAAAGGAGGAATCTCTCATGGCCGATACCTATCCCTCTGCTGCCAAAGCAGAACAAACCGCCCCCACTAAGCAGCGGCACAAATCTCATTATCTCACCACAGGCTCCGAACGTTTTAGCTATGGGCTGTATTTTGTAGGGCAAAACATTTTTTACATTTTTGTTTACCTGTATCTCTCCACCTTCTTTTTAGACATTGGTATTCCCGCTATGACCGTGGCATTTGCGGTGTTGGTTGTAAAAGTGTGGGACGCCATCAACGATCCCCTTTTTGGCGGCATTGTTGACAAAGTAAAATTTAAAAAGGGAAAATTTCTTCCTTGGCTGCGCATCTCTCTTATTTTTATTCCCATAACAACCGTACTTATCTTTGCCATACCCTCCTCTTTGGGCATGACAACAAAAGTCGGCTGGGCAATTATCGGTTATATGCTTTGGGATACTGCTTACACCTTGTGTGATGTACCCATTTTTGGCCTTGTTACCACTATGACAGATAAACAAGACGAGCGCACAAGCTTAATGGCCATTGGACGCGTTTCGGCAATGGTTGCAAGCGTGTTTATCGCCGTGGGCGTGCCCAGCGTGCGCCAAGCCATCGGCGGCTGGCTGCCAACCATTTTGGCGTTGGCGGTAATTGCGCTTATCACCATGATTCCCATCTGCTTTAAAGCAAAAGAGCGCATTGCCCCCGCCGCCTCCGAAAAAGAAGTGGGCATCAAGGAGATGTTCCGCTATTTAGCCCACAACAAATATCTGCTCATCTTTTATCTTGCCTTATTTATTTCTTACGGCGCAAATATTCAGTCTACCATTGGTTTAATTTTTGCCCGCGTGTGCCTTGGCAACGAGGGTATGCAGTCTCTGCTCTCGCTGTTTAGCATGATACCTGCCGTAATTTTAGGTATCATGGTACCCTTTATCTGCAAAAAGGTAGATAAGTTTAACCTGTTTTTCGGCAGTGTCGTTGCCTCATGCGCTATGAGCGTTATCCTGTATTTGGTTGGTTACGGCAATATTACAGCCTTTTTGGTAGTTTGCGCTTTGCGCGGCTTTCCTCTTGGCATATGGACCATTACCATGTTTATGTTTACGCCGGACTGTGCCGAATACGGCAACTTTAAAACCGGCATAAGTGCCCCCGGCATTACCTTTTCACTGCAAACCTTCAGTGTAAAGCTAATGACAGCCGTAGCCACTGCACTGGGCTCTTTCTGTTTAGGGCTTATTGGCTATGTAGAGGGCGAAGGCGCCACACAGGCAGCGGGGCTTGCCGATAAGCTGTGGACCGTTTATGCCTTGGTACCTGCCATCGGTTTGGCAATCGCCATACCTATTTTGTGGCAGTACAAGCTGCGTGACAAAGACGTTGCCATTATGGCAAAATGCAACGCCGGCGAAATTTCCCGCGAAGAGGCACAGGCTTCCCTCTCTCGCAGCTACTAAATAAAAAAGAGTGCGGCCTTTTCACGCCTTTGCAGCGCAAGGGCCGCACTTATTTTTTACCGGCATGTATACCGTTTTATAGGAGGCGTTTATAATGAACTACATAAAAAAAGCTCAAGA
>JAQUTM010000004.1 GCA_028694405.1 Oscillospiraceae bacterium | reverse complement strand
TACAGAAAAAAGCGCAAAAGGCGGCAAGCAGCTGCTGGAACCATTTTAAATGGCCCCTTGGTCAAGCGGCTAAGACGACGCCCTCTCACGGCGTAATCGGGAGTTCGATTCTCCCAGGGGTCACCATATATTCCTCCTTAGCTCAGTCGGTAGAGCATGCGGCTGTTAACCGCAGGGTCGTTGGTTCAAGTCCAACAGGGGGAGCCACTTTAAGAGACACAAAGCGTGTCTCTTTTTTTGTGTTTTATGAGGTACCTGGTGTGGAAGAAAGCTTGTTAAAAAAAGCTGCCTTTTTGCATCGTGTATCGTTTGGGCTGCAATGAAAACTACAAGGATAAGAAGGCTTATCCCTAGGCACGGATTGATTTCTTTAAAAGGCGTTTTCTTCCTGCATACCAAAATTATATCCCTGTCTGAACTCCCTTAAGGTAAAAAAGGCCGTACAACCAGAAAAAGAAGAAGAGCCCACAAGAGAATAATGGGGATTGCATAATACCACTTTTTAGGCTTTCCGTTTTTCCAGAGGTCTTTCGCGGATTCTCTGCACTGTAGCATTACGGGGGACGGAATCATCTTTAGGCACAGCCAAATTAGGAAAGGCAAGATGATGAGGTCATCTAAATAGCCCAAAAACGGAATAAAATCCGGAATAAAATCTATAGGCGAGAGGGCATACCCTACTGTTAGTACGCAAAGCAGCTTAGCTGGCCAAGAAACTTGCGGGTGTTTATAGGCAAGTGAAAGTGCCGCGAGCTGAAGTGTTATTTCATTTATAATTTCTTTTAAATTCATTTTATGTACCTGTTGAAAGTTGAAGCGTATATGTATTCTCTGTCGTTATATGAGTAGAGATAACGAGAGAGGAGTGAAAAAGTATGGTTTGGTGGGCACTTATTTTTGGCGCGGGGGCAATTATTTTTGTAATTGCAATAGGCACAAATGTAGAAGCACCGGCAGAAAAGTAACGGAATTGCCATGCGCCGCAAAAACGGGTATAATTTACGAGGGTGATAATATGCCGTACAAAGGCGCAATATTTTTTGATTACGATGGCACACTGGTGGACGAACAAGAAAAATTGTTTTTTCCCACAGAGAAAACAGTGGATACATTAAAAAGGTTACAGGAAAAAGGGTATCTGGTAGCATTGGCTACCGGACGTTCGCTATCTTATGTGCCAATACATATACAACAATTATTTACTTGCTTTGTGGTACAAAACGGAGCCCAAGCGGTTGTAAATAATCAGATTATTTACCGCAGCGGACTTGACGAAGTTACCCTAAGCGAACTGATACATTATTTATATGAAAATGATGTAGTTTTTGTTTTGGAAAATAATCAGCATTGTTATACACAAAATTTGAAGAATGAATTGTTTTTAAAGATAACCAACCATTTTAATATAACCCATGAGAACTTTAAAGAACTAGATACCCTTGAAGGAAAGCAGTTTGAAAAGTTTATGTTGTATTACAAAGATGAAAAACAGCGCACCCGAGTGATGAATGAGTGGGCGCAAAAATATAAAATTGTAAATCACCGCTATATGCTGTGTGCAGACGGTACAAACTTGGGCATAACAAAAGGCGGAGCAATTCAGCAAATGATACAGCAGTTTAACATAAAAAGAGAAGATACCTATGCTTTTGGAGATGGTGAAAACGATATAGATATGTTTTGCGCGGTAGGCACAGGCATAGCAATGAAAAAACACGCCCCGGCTTTAGATGCTGTTGCATCGTGGGTTACCGCAAGCGTGGCAGAAGAGGGCATCTACAAAGGAATAAATCAGTTTGGTCTGTTATAAAAAACCCAAAACAAGTAAATTATAATATAAAATGCCCTCAAACGAGCCTTACAGTCGTTTGGGGGCATTTTGATTTATTCTTTAAAGGCCCATAAACGTTGGCCAATATAGTTGCAGCCGGTAAAAATAACCTGCGCTACAAGCATTGCAATACGCGTTACCCAAGTGTCTGCCAAAGAGGGAAAAAGCTGATTCATCACGATGGGTACCAAAAAATCAGACAAGCCGAAGCTGATAAGGTAACATCCGGCAATTACAATGGCAAAACGAATAATGCTTTGAGCAAGAGGCGCTTTGCTTTCAAAGCTGAATTTACGGTTAAAATAAAAACTGGTAAAGCTGCAAATGGTAAACATAAAGGCGGTGCTGCCCCAGTATCCCATTGTATTTAACAAAAGCTGGCTGCCTACCATGCTGATAATTGTGTTTAAGCCGCCAATAATTAAAAAAATAAGCAGGCTTTTGTCAAAGAAAAAGCCAAATAGCTTTTTAATCATTCTACTACCTCTATCGTTTTTATTACAACCGGAGAGACAGGCATATCGCGCATATTGGTTTCAACTGCGGCAATTTCATCTACTACCTCAATGCCCTCTACAACGTGACCAAAGGCGGCATATTGTCCGTCTAAATGAGGAGCATTCGCATGCATGATGAAAAATTGGCTGCCGGCAGAGTTAGGCATTTGGCTGCGTGCCATGCTGATAACACCGCGGGTATGTTTTAGGGGATTGTTTACGCCGTTTGCACTAAATTCACCTTTAATGCCGTAGCCGGGGCCGCCCATGCCGGTGCCCTCGGGGCAGCCGCCCTGAATCATAAACCCGGGGATAATACGGTGAAAGGTAAGACCGTTATAAAAGCCGTCGTTAACCAATTTTAAAAAGTTTTCACAGGTAATGGGCGCTGCTTTTTCGTCCAGCTCTACCAACATGGTTTTGCCGTTTTCCATTGTTATTTTAATCATTTATAAACCACCTATCGTTTTATTTGTTGAAAAATGTATTTACAACATCTATGTAGCTTATTATATCATATCGTACTTTTTTTTAAAAGTCGGCAGTTTTTAATACGAGGGGTATAGAGGAATTACAAGGGAAAAAGCCACGAAAAAGAAGAAAAATTACCCTGCGTATACTTATAAAAATATAGATTGTTGAAAACTCTGTTTAAAGTGTTGATAAATGCTGATTCTTACGGATAGTTTTCAACAATTAAAAGCAGACCGCATAAACTTAAACTATTTGTTGAATTTTGAAAAAGTAAATATAAAAAATAAATTTTTAACCGAAAAAGAAAAAAACCAGACATAAAAGAAGGGCCGGTATCCTACTAAAAAAAGTAAAGATACCGGCTGTGCAAAAAGGAAAAAGAAAAAACCGTATAAAAGAAGAAATCAAGTAAAAAGCCGCTGCATAGTGTTAAGCGCAGTTTCGTTTAGTTCGTAGCGGTCTTGGTGCAGCTCACCGGGAATAACACACCCCTCCACTGTAGGAGCGGCACGCAAAAAATATTTACAAATTCGTTCATAGTTATAAATGTCGGTAGCCTTTACACTGGTGCGCACTTCTCCGCCACCCCGCATTAAGGTGGGCAAAATTTTATAAAGCTGTTCACAGGTGCCGGTTAAAAAGGCGGCATACAGTTTGGCGCGTAAGGCTTGACGGTCCATATCGTCTAAGCTGTCACTGGTTAAAAGCTGACGCACAGAGGCGGGGGATAATGTGCTGACGCCGCCGTTAAATGCAAATTGTCGCAAAAGCGTTAAATTTTTGTTTAAAGATTCCATGTCCTCCATAGAGAGAGGCGCGCTTATTTGACCGGCAAAGGCGCTTTCCAAAATATCGGGAGGAACATATAAATAGTCATCTATTTTTAAAGTTAAGGTGTCCTGTAGCGTTTGGTTAATAAGCGCAGGACCGGCATAACTTAAGGCTTGAGAAATAGTAACTGCTTTGCCGCCGTTTAAAACAACGGTATTTGCAGGTAAAGCGGCAACACTTATTTTATTTTGCAAAGCGTCAAAGCGCAGCAAAACAAAGATATCTTTTTCTTCTCCCGTCATAAATAATAAATTTTTAGAATCTCCAACTTGTGGCGTAGTAATGGGAACGCTTACATTTTGTTGCTCAACAGGGGTGTCGTTTGCAATGTGCATCATTACAAACACAGTATAAACAGGTACGATAACCCCCAGACTAATAATTAAACTTAGAAAAAAAGCTTTTCTTCCGCTCACATAAGTACTCCTTTCTGATAGTGGCAACGAATAAAAGGAAAAAGGCAGGGTTTTCTGTAAATTGCCCTGTATATAGCTTTACCTTTGAGGAAAAATATATACAGAAAATTGTAAAGGAGCGATAAAAAATGGACGCAGAAGAAAAATATTTACAGCGCATTGAAAACGAAAATGTGCGCAAAATTGTAAAGCGGCACCCCAGTAAAAGCGACCCCAGTGGCAGTTGGACCGGTTTACCTGTAGACGAAAAGGAAAAACCGGTACAAGACGCAGATGACCTATAGGCAAATAATAACGCCACGCTGCTTATAAAAGGCAGCGTGGCGTTACTTTACATAAAAAATTAGGGTTAAATAAATACAGAAAAGCAGGCTTAAGCCAAGGCGGCGGCAATGGTTTGGACAACAAAACGCACGTCGCTTTCCTCCATGCCGTAGTGGGTAGCAAGACGCATAACACCATGCTCCGCAGGGTTAAACAAAATACCCGCTTGCATAAAGGCTTGCTCAATTTTGGCAAAGCTGCCTGCAACAGCCTCACCAAAGTATACCATATTGATATGCACTTTTTCAGGCGATACAGTAAGTGCCGGCTGTTGTGCTAAAAGCTGTGCCAAAAGCTGCGCATTGTCATGGTCTGTCTGCAAGCGGGCACGCATATGCTGTAGCGCATAAATACCCGGAGCCGCCAACACGCCCGCCTGACGCATTTCGCCGCCCATAATTTTGCGGCGCGGCGTTGCTTTTGCAATAAATTCTCTGGTGCCCACCAAAACACTGCCTACAGGCGCGCACAAACCTTTAGAAAGACAAAACATAACACTGTCGGCATAAGATGCCAGCACTTTGGGTTCTACCCCTAAATAAAGTGCAGCGTTAAACAGGCGTGCACCGTCCAAATGAATGGCAATGCCGTTTTCATCTGCAATTTTGCGTACCGCTGCCATATATTCCAGCGGGTGTACAATACCCAAAGAGTGGGCGTTTTCCAAACAAATAAGCTTAGTTTTGGGCAGTAAGCAGTGGCGAATGGCGGCTTTTATAGCGTCGGGAGACATCATGCCGTCGGGAGCAGGTAAAGTGCGCAGCTGTACGCCGCTTATTACGGCGCTTGCGCCCAGCTCGTGGTCTACAATATGACAATTTTCGGCTAAAATTACTTCGTCACCGTGGTTGCAATGGGTAAACAAAGCAAGCTGATTGCCCATAACGCCGCTGGCAACAAAAAGACCTGCCTCTTTGCCGCAAATTTCGGCCGCCATGCTTTCCAGCTGTAAAACGGTGGGGTCATCTCGATAGCCGTCATCACCCAAGGCGGCAGTAACCATGGTTTGGCGCATTTCTAAAGGCGGCTGCGTAACAGTATCGCTGCGTGTATCTATTTGCTTTTTCATATAAAACCTCGTTGTGTGTAAAATAATAGTCCTTATTAGTGTAGCATTTTGTGCGGCATTGTCAACGTGACCAAAGTTAATTTTTCCTGTTGACGCGCAAGCAATTAAGCCGCATAATAAGAGAGCACAATGTGGCAGAAAGCCGCATATTAAAGGAGATAAAAGTGGAAAAGAAACATCTTACCGCGCGTTTTAGCTTTTTACAGGGCGCTTATTTTGCCGTGTTTAGTGTTTGCAGTGGTTTTTTAAGTATTTTATTGCAGGACGCCGGGGTACTAACACATCAAATAGGCACGATGCAGGCGGTTTTATGCTTTGCCTGTGCTTTGGCACAGCCTATCATGGGAATTTTATGCGATAAATACCAAGCTAACCGAATAATTTATATGGCAGGTGCAGTTGCTGCGCCTATCTTGTTTTACATAATTGCCCGTACGCAAAACAAAGCGGTACTGGTGGTCACCGTGTTTTTTATCGGTATGTTTATCAACAGCTTGCAAAGTATGGGAGAGGGCTGGGTGGCAAACTTAAATCATTTTGGTGCAAAAATCAATTTTGGCGCAACGCGTGGAGTAGGCAGCTTTGTCTATAGCTTTGCGGTGCTTTTTATGGGCGTTATTTACAATCGGTTTGGCGGCGGGGCATTTGCATGGATATTGATTATATTGGGAGCAGTGCAAATTGTTGCCGCGTATGTAATACCAAAGCCCATACCGGTACATAGCCAAACAAAAATTTCTACCAAAGAGGCGCTGGGCGTGCTGGTTAAAAATAAAAAATATTGTGTTTTTGTATTTTGCTATCTGTTGACGTTTTTTCCTATGGCGGCCTTTATGACGTATTTCCCCTTGTTGTTTACCCAGCTGGGCGGCAGCGCCGGCGGAGTGGGCATAGCCTTTTTTATTATGAGCATTGGCGAATTACCCATGATGTTTTTGTACAAGCGCTTTGAGAGCAAGCTTGGTGTAGAAAAAATGTTTATAATAAGCTGTTTTGGTCATGCAGCAAAAAGTATTTGTGTGGCTTTAAGCGGCAGCTTGGCGTTGGCCATTGTGTTTTCGGTTTTTCAAGTGTTGGGGTTTGCCCTTAGCATACCCTGTGCACAAAGCTATGTAGAAAAAATAGTAGAGGCAAAATATGCCGCAACAGCACAACTGGTATGCGCTACGGTTGCATTAAGCATAGGGCAAATTTTAGGTAATTTGCTGGCGGGCGTTTTAAGCAAAGCGGTAGGCGTAAGCGGAACCTTGTTTTTAACCGGTTTAATTCCTTTAGGCGGAATTGTAATATTTATAATAGCGCAAAAACTGCTTTTGAAAAGTAAGTCATAAAAAAAGCCCTTGGCTTTGTATGTCAATACATCGCCAAGGGCTTTGCTGTTTTTGTAAATTTTTACCGGGAACCTTCCGATGCGGGGTCGTGCAAAATCTTTTTAATACGCAGAGCAAAAATAGTTGTGGTAACGGTAGCAGATATAATGTCGGCAATGGGCTCGGCATAATAAATACCGCCAACACCAAGGAAACGCGGCAAAATAATAGCCAGCGGAATTAACAAAATAATTTTACGCAGCAGCGCCAAGAAAAGGCTGATTTTTGCTTGCCCTAAGGACAAAAATGTAGTTTGGCAAGCCATTTGTGCACCAAATGCCCAAATGCCGCCTAAAAATACGGGAACCCAAGTGCTGGTAAGAGAAAGCAGTGCTTCGTCGCCGGTAAAAATGCTTGCAAATAAACGCGGCAGCGATGCCATTAACAAAAACATGGTTACCGTACCGCCCAAAGAAACAACAAGCATTAAGCGAAATGTTTTTTTAACACGGTCGTGGTTTTTAGCACCGTAGTTGTAGCTTAAAATAGGCTGTGCACCCTGTACAAACCCCTGAATAGGCATAATGATAAGCTGTAAAAGGCTCATCATAATGGTCATGGTGCCCACATATAAATCTCCGCCGTATTGTTGCAGGCCGCTATTTAAAGTAATGCTAACCAAGCTTTCGGTGCTTTGCATAATAAAGGGAGAAACACCCAAAGCGGCAACATTGCCTATAATTTTTTTGTTTGGAATAAGGTTTTCTTTACGGATACGCAACGTGCTTTTTTTACTTAACAAAAAGCGCATAACCCAAAGGGCACTGGCCGCTTGACTGATAATTGTGGCCAAGGCAGCACCCTGTACGCCCATATCAAAACCAAAAATAAACACAGGATCCAAAATTAAATTGAGAATGGCACCTATAAGTACGCTTGCCATAGCTGTTTTTGCGGCGCCTTGCGCACTGATAAAGGTGTTTAACCCCAAAGCCAGTTGTACAAACAGTGTGCCGCAAAGATAGATGGAAACGTAACCGTTGGCATAGGGCATTAAAGCGTCACTTGCGCCAAAGGCATACAGTAACGGCTCTTTAAAAACAAAAAATACAGCCGTTAACACAACCGAAAGCCCAACCAGTACCGTAACACAGTTGCCCAGTATTTTTTCGGCACCTGTTCTATCTCCGCGCCCCAAAGCTATGCTGGCAAGCGGCGCACCGCCCATGCCCACAAAAGCGCTAAAAGCCGAGATAATCATTAAAATTGGAAAAGTTACGCCTACACCTGTTAGCGCAGTAGCGCCGATTTCCGGTATGCGGCCAATATAAATACGGTCTACAATATTATATAAAACATTGATAACTTGTGCTGTAACCGCCGGCAGGGCAAGGCTAAACAGCAGTTTTGGTATTTTTTCCGTTCCAAGACGGTTTTCATTTGTCAAAAAAACATCTCCTTATTTTATTATGCATAACATTTTTATTATATCGAAAAACGTGTACCAAAGTGCGAACAATATGTTAATAAATTGTTTAAAGGGATATTTACCCATTTGTTGACGAGAGAGGGCTAGAACGGTATACTGAAAACATATTATTTAAAGAAAAGAACTACCGACGACAAGACGGTTTAAAATTGAGGTAATGAAAAAATGCGCAACAAAAAAGAAGCACTTTTAAAACGAATGATAGGCGTGGTGGCAGTATTGCTGGCAATGGCACTTGGGCTTGTGGCGGTGGTTTTGGCGGTGCAAAACAGCAGTATAGCAGCCTCTGCGGATATTTCGCAAACAACAACCCAAAGCCAAAGTACAATAAGCCAAGGAGGAGAAAACAGCATGGATACGCAAAGCCAATCGCAGGTACAGCCGGAGAGTCAGCCTGTTTCTGCCCAATTAACGGACGAGTATCGCGCTATGTGGATTAGCTATTTGGAGTGGGCCACGGTAGATTGCACAAGCGAGGCCACATTCCGAGCCGGCATACAGAAAATTTTTGACAACTGCTTAAACATGGGCATAAACACCGTTATTACCCAGGTGCGTCCCTTTGGAGATGCCTTGTATAAAAGCACGGTATACCCATGGAGCCATGTGCTGACAGGCACACAAGGCCAAGACCCCGGCTACGACCCGCTGGCGATTATGGTAGAAGAGGCACACAGCCGCCAGCTGAAAATAGAGGCATGGGTTAACCCATATCGCGTGCGCCTAAACAGCAACAACCCTGTAGGCGGCTTGGCAGACAATAACCCCGCAGAGCTTCACCCCGACTGGACGGAGGAGGTAAATGACGGTATTTATTATAATCCCGCTTTCCCCGATGTACAGCAGCTGGTAATAGACGGTGTATTAGAGATTGTAAAAAATTATGAGGTGGACGGTGTCCATTTAGACGACTATTTTTACCCCACAACCGAGGAAAGCTTTGATGCCACCGAATATGCCTTGATGGGTAACGGCAAAAGCCTTGCCGATTGGCGCAGAGAAAACGTAAATACCCTAATTAGAAACCTGTACGCCGCCATTAAACAAGTGCGGCCGGGCTGTACACTTGGCATTAGCCCACAGGGCAATAACGACAACAACTATAACAGCCAATACAGTGATGTAAGCTTGTGGCTTTCTACCCCGGGGTATGCCGACTATATTATGCCGCAAATTTATTGGGGCTTTGATTACTTGACGCAAAGCGGGCGAGAGGACTATCAGTTTGCAAAGCTGGCACAGGACTGGGCATATTACCCCCGTGCTGCCAGTGTAAAGCTGTATGTGGGCTTAGGGGCTTACCGTATTGGCGTGGGTGACGGCGGATACAGCGACCAAACCGAGTGGAGCAACGGCGAAAATCTAAAAAAAATGATAGAGCAGTGCCGCAATGTAGAGGGAATAAGCGGCTTTGCCCTTTACCGCTACAACAACTTGTTTGACAACGCAGAGTATCCCCAGCTGGCACAGCAGGAAGCTGCCGCCTTGACAAATTTGTTAAAACCTTAAGTGCAAAGGGACAAAAAACCAAAATAATAAATGAAAAAGTAAAACCGCCAAAGGCAGCCAAAGCTGTTTAGGGCGGTTTTATTTTTACAAAACCCAAAGCGAAAGCTGATAAATTGAAAAAGTATATTTATTTTTAATTTTTAAGGGTAAAAAGCCCAACTTTTTGCCGAAAGCGTAGCTATTTTCCAAAAACCTCAAAAACAATCTATAATTTTACACAATACGCTTTTCGTAACATATAATAAAGTGCAGCCATTTGGGTGCAAAAAAACAAAGGAGGCATTTTATGTCTATGGAGACCAGACCTCAGCCTACGCCTACGCGTTCGCGCTCTTGTGATGTGAAAGCTTACAGCTTGTGTGAGGTTTCGGTACCCGTTACCGTTACACCTTACGCAAAGATTGGCACGATAAAAAGCAAATGTTGTGGAAAACCCATTATTGTATGTGATGAAAAACCACCAAAAGGAAAAGTAAACGGGTCATGTTCTTTTACAATTACCCAAAAAATATGTGTAGAAATTCCTGTAGAGTTTGGAACCGAAACCCGCACAGCAGAAGCCTATGTAGCTTGTTTGGGTGCAAGCGAAAAGGACTTGTGTGATTTTCACGATGATTTTCCCTGTAACTGTGAAGAATAGTACGCATTAAAAAGTAGAAGCCGATACATTTGTATCGGCTTTTACTTTAAAGCTGGGCTTTAAAGCACAGACTTTTAAGGAACAATAACATTGGAAATTTGCAAAGCGGAAGTAAGCGCAGTAAATACATCTTGACGGCTTACAGGACCTTCAAACAGCTTTTTTTTGTCAACATAGATACAGGGTACCAAAAAGTAGTGAAACGTCCTTAAGCTGTTAAAATCACGGCTTTCGTCCAAAATGGTTATAGGTATGTGGGCAAAATGTGTGTATTCCAGCTTTAGCTCCTCTATATAGCGGAGTACACGCGTACAATAAGGGCATTCCGGCCAGATAATAATGGTTACAGGCAGCAAAGCGGGTATCCCCCTTTCCAATATAATCGGTTTATACTATGCAAAAAAACCGGTGTGTGTGTGGAGCAGTTACAGATAAATACAAATTGCCGAAAATACAGTTTAACAAAAAAATCAACAAAAAAATATGCTATAATATTTAAAAAAGAAAAAACGCAAAATTTTTACACGCCATTTTTGTACAAGCAAGACTGTGTGAATTTTAGCGTGGTAAAAAACGCAAAACCGCGCATTTTAAAGCTTATTGCAGGAGGAAACAGCAGAATGCAGTTGATTAAAGGCATATCCGCGTCGGAAGGGCTAACCCTTGGCACAATTAGAGAAATTAGCCGCCGCTACACAGGCTTGGGCCGTGTGGTACAAGACAGGCACAGAGAAAAAGCCTTATTTGAGGCAGCTTGCATTTTGGCAAAGGACGAGATAGAAGCCCTGGGAGAACGCGCTGCAAAAGAAGACAAAGATATTTTTACGTTTCACCGCATGGTGTTGGAGGACGAAGGGTTTTTAAAGGAGATAGAAAATTATATTTTGGCAGGCGGAGGAGCTGCCGCGGCAGTAGAGCGCGCGGCAGGTGTTTACCAAAAAAGGCTGCGCAATATTAAGGACCCCTATTTAAGCCAGCGCGCCGTGGATATTTCGGACGTGAGCCGACGGGTAGTAGATATTTTAGACGGACGAGACCGACAAAAGCTTATGCTGAAAAGCCCCGCCATTATTGTGGCAGATGAAATTTTACCAAGTGATTTGGTTAGCATAGAGCGAGAGATGATTTTAGGCTTTGCAACTGTGGGCGGCTCTACCCAAAGCCACGCGGCAATTATTGCAAGAACAATGGGCATACCGGCTATTGTGCTTGCAGGCGAAGTGCTACAGGGAAAAGATGGCTATACCGCGGCTTTGGACGGCGCTACAGGAGAGCTTTATATTGAGCCTGACGACGCAACCCGTACCCGTTTTTTACACTGTATAAAATTGGCGCAGAGACGCAGCACCATGTTGGAAAAGCTGCGCAGTACCCCCTGCGTTACAAAGGACGGCACGCGTATAGAGCTGTACGCAAACTGCACCTCTCCCCAAGATATTGCCGCCGCCATAGAGCAAGGCGCAGACGGCATTGGCCTTTTGCGCAGCGAGTTTATTTTTATGGGAGAGGAGCAGCCCGAGGAGGAGCATCAATATACCTATTATTGCCGCTGTATCCAACAGGCACAAGGTCGACCCGTGGTAATACGAACCTTTGATTTGGGCGCAGACAAAGCAGTAGAAGGGGTTACGCCTTCTCAAGAGGACAACCCGGCTATGGGGCTGCGGGGGCTGCGTTTCAGCCTTGCCAGAGAGAATATGTTTTGTGCCCAGCTTTCGGCTTTGCTGCGTGCGGGGCTAACGGGTAATTTAAAGGTTATGTTTCCCATGGTTGCCACCCAGCATGACGTGTGCGCGGTAATGCAACAGGTGGAGAACGCCAAGCGAAAGCTGAGAGAAAAAGGCATACCCTACAGCGAAAAAATAGAGTGGGGAATTATGATAGAAACCCCTGCTGCTGCCGTTACCAGTGACATTTTGGCGAAACAAGCAGATTTTTTTAGCATTGGCACCAACGATTTAACCCAGTACACCCATGCAGTAGACCGCATGAATCCTTTGGTGGAGCGCTATTATCTGCCGGACAGCGAAGCGGTGCGCAGACTGATAACCTATACGGTACAATGCGCCCAAGCCGCGGGTATAGAGGTAAGCGTATGCGGAGAAAGCGCCGCTGTACCCGAAATTGCCACAGAATATGTAAAAATAGGTGTGCGGCGGCTATCAATGGCGGCGCGAGCTATTTGTCAAGTAAAGGAAAAACTGTTGGCGGTGGATTTATCTGACGTGGCAGAAAGAGAAGAAGTTGTTTGCCTATAAAATAAAAAGTGCCTGATTTTACAGTTGAAAAAAAGTGAAAGTGTGGTATTATGGCAACAAGCAGTTTTGTAACTTTTGGAAAAATAAAGTTTTAAATATGGTGTATTAAGGAGACAAAAATGAGTAATTTTGTTATACTAAGCGATTCTTGTGCGGATTTTGACCTTGCAATGGCGGCAAAAATAGGCGTGGAGGAATTATTGCCCTTGACCTGTGTGTTGGAGGCAGACGGTTCTCGTACCCAGTATGCCGATAACGGAAAACTGGATTATGGCGCCTTTTACAATGCCTTGCGCAAAGGAGGAACCAGCACTACCAGTCAGGTTAACGTAGAACGCTTTAGCGAAACCTTTACTCGTTTGTTGGCCCAGGGCAAAGACATTTTATATATAGGGTTTTCCAGTGGGCTTTCGGGTACGGTAAACGCGGCGCGTATTGCACAAGAGGACGTAATTGAAAAATTTCCCGAAAGAAAAATTATGATTGTTGACTCTCTCTGTGCCAGCTTGGGCCAGGGATTGCTAATATATCACGCCACCCAGTTAAAAAAGCAGGGTAAAACAATGGAAGAGATTGCCGCTTGGCTAGAAGAAAACAAACTGCACTTGTGCCACTGGTTTACTGTAGATGATTTACAATTTTTAAAACGCGGCGGGCGCGTTTCCGGTGCAGCTGCGGCAGTGGGTACAATGTTAAGCATAAAACCCGTTATGCACGTAGACAATGAAGGTCACTTAATCCCCATGGAAAAAGTGCGTGGACGCCGCCAAAGCTTAGATGCCTTAGTTGCACACATGGAAAAAACCGCAATCAATCCACAAGAGCAGACAATCTTTATCAGCCATGGAGACTGCATGGAGGACGCCCAGTATGTAGCGCATCAGGTAAAAGCAAAAATGAATGTAAAAGATGTTTATATTCACTATGTTGGGCCGGTTATCGGCAGCCATAGCGGCCCGGGTACAGTGGCATTGTTCTTTTTGGGCAGCCAGCGCTAATAGCTTTTTGTAACAGGCGGTTTGGTTTGTACAAAATTTATTTTAGCGCAATATAAAAAGAATACAAATTTAAACCAAAGAATTTATAATTTTAAATGCAGTAAAGGCTTGCCGTAGGTTTCGGCAAGCCTTTTTTTATAAACGCAAAAATTGTTCGGGGTCGTTTTTTGTTGTAACCTGTAAAAATTTATGATAAACTGAAAACAAAAATAGCAGAGGGGTAGAAAAAATGCGACTTATTACACGTTCGGACTTTGACGGACTGGCTTGCGCTGTTTTTTTAAAAGAGGCAGGCATTATTGACAGTTGGAAATTTGCACACCCTAAGGATTTACAGGACGGGCTAATTGAGGTTGGCCCCAACGATTGCCTTGCAAACGTACCTTTTGTAGAGGGCTGCGGGCTTTGGTTTGACCACCATTCCAGTGAGACCGAGCGTAACGCCTATAAAGGCAAATATGTAGGAGAAAGCAGGCAAAGCCCAAGCGCTGCCCATGTAGTATATGATTATTACGGCGGCAGCAGCCGTTTTGCCGGCTTTGAGCAGCTGCTTTGGGCAGTAGATAAAGTAGACAGCGCAGATTTAACTGTAGAAGAAGTATTAAACCCCACAAACTGGATTTTGCTGGGCTTTATTATGGACCCCCGCACCGGTTTGGGACGTTTTCGAGATTTTACCATTAGCAACTACCAGTTGATGGAAAAGTTAATTGACTGGTGCCGCATTATGAAAATTGAGGAAATTATGGCATTGCCCGATATTCAGGAGCGCGTAGAGCTGTACAACAAGCAAACCGCTTTATTTACCCAAATGGTAAAGCAGCACACTGTAGTACAGGGTAAGACCATTATCAGCGATTTGCGCGGGGTAGACCCCATTTATACCGGCAACCGATTTATGATATACAGCCTGTATCCCAATGCCAATTTATCTGTGTGGATTGTAAGCGGCCGTGGCGGTGAGGGGTGCAGTGCCGCGGTAGGCCACAGCATACTTACGCGGGGCTGTCCGGTGGACGTAGGGGCTTTGATGTTAAAATACGGCGGCGGCGGCCACAAGGTGGTGGGCACCTGCCAATTTAACAGCCAAACCATGGAGCAGCAGCTGCCAAAGCTGCTTGCAGATATTGCAGAGCAAAACCAATAAAAACAAGAAAAATACCGTTTATAATAAAAGGGTTAAAAGAGCCACAAAATTATGTAAAAATGTTGTGTGCTTGCAGCTTTTAGGTAATAGAACGCGCAAGTAAAATTTTGTGCCTGTTAACGGCCAAACCCTGCATTATAGACGGTATTTTTGCTTTTAAAAGAAAGAATGAAAGAAAAATTTGTAAAAAAGGGACAAAAAGGCTTGTTAAAAACAGACGTGAAAATGCCACAAAACATTGTTAAAGTATTAACTAAGTTTGTGCATTCCATACATTGTTAAAACATTAACAAGTATGTTATACTAATGCCATAGGAAGAATCCCTAAGAATGAAACCCTGTATAAAGTAAATTCTAATAGTACGCTATTAACCAATTAAATTTTTATGGAGGCACATTATGGCAGAGAAAAAAGTTGAAACCGTAGTTAGTGATGTTAACAGTGTAATTGACGCACTTGTAAAAAAAGCAAACGTAGCCCTTGCAAAAATGCTTACCTTAAACCAAGAGCAGGTAGATAAAATTGTACAGGATATGGCTTTGGCAGGACTGGATAAACACCAAGAGCTGGCACGCATGGCGGTAGAAGAAACCGGCCGCGGCATTTATGAGGATAAAGTTATTAAAAATATGTTCGCTACCGAATATATTTATCACAGCATTAAAAAAGAAAAAACAGTTGGCATTTTGGAAGAAAACGAAATGGAAGGCTATGTTGAGGTAGCCGAGCCCGTAGGCGTTATCTGTGGTGTTACCCCCACAACAAACCCAACTTCTACAACAATGTTTAAGGCAATTATTGCCATGAAAACACGCAACCCCATTATCTTTGGCTTCCACCCCTCTGCACAAAAGTGCAGCGCAGAGGCTGCACGCATTGTGCGTGACGCAGCCATTGCAGCAGGTGCTCCCGCGGATTGTATCCAGTGGATTGAAAAACCCAGCATTGAGGCAACAGGTGCTTTGATGAACCACCCCGGTGTGGCAACTATTTTGGCAACAGGCGGCCCCGGCATGGTAAAAGCAGCTTACAGCTGCGGTAAGCCTGCCCTTGGCGTTGGCCCTGGCAACGTACCCTGCTACATTGAAAAAACAGCAGACATTGCCCGCGCCTGCACCGACTTAATGATGAGTAAAACCTTTGACAACGGTATGATTTGTGCAAGTGAGCAGGCTGCCATTGTTGACAAAGAGATAAAAGACCAATTTGAAAAATATATGAAAGCCAACAACTGCTACTTCTTAAACAAAGAAGAGACCGATAAGTTGACTGCCTATATGTTCCCTGTAGCAGGCAAAGGCGTATTTGCCGACGTAGTTGGTAAAAGCGCAAACTGGATTGCAGAGCAAGCCGGCTTGAAGGTACCCGCCAAAACCAAAATTTTAATTGCACCGTTACCCGAGCCCAGTGAAAAATACCCCTTAAGCTACGAAAAGTTAAGCCCTGTTTTAGCTTACTTTATCTCCGGCAGCACCGAGCAAGGCTTTGCCTTTGCAAACAAAATGCTGGAGCTTGGCGGTTTGGGCCACTCGGCGGTTATTCACACAGGCGATATGAACCTTGCCGATGATTACGGCGTTGCCATGAAGGTTGGCCGTATTATTGTAAACAGCCCCTCCAGCCAAGGCGCAATCGGTGATATTTATAACACAAACACACCGTCCCTAACTTTAGGCTGCGGTTCTTACGGTAAAAACAGCGTTTCTCAAAACGTTTCTTCCGTAAACCTAATTAACAAAAAGCGCATTGCCAAAAGGAAGGTTAATATGCAGTGGTTTAAAATTCCGCCTAAAATCTACTTTGAAGAGGACTCTATTCAATACTTGGAGAAAATGCCTGATATCAGCCGTGCCTTTATCGTAACAGACCCGATGATGGTAAAGCTGGGCAATGTAGATAAAATTTTGTACTACTTGCGCAAACGCCCCGAATACTGCCACAGCGAGATTTACGCCGATGTTGAGAGCGACCCCAGCGTAGAGTGCATTATGCGCGGTGTTGAGGCCATGAATGCCTTCCAGCCCGACGTTATTATTGCAATCGGCGGCGGTTCTGCCATTGACGCAGCAAAAGGTATGTGGCTGTTTTATGAGCACCCCGAAACCAGCTTTGACGGCTTGCGTCAACGCTTTTTAGATATCCGTAAACGTGCATTCCAGTTTCCGAAATTGGGCGCAAAAACGCAGTTGGTTGCCATTCCCACAACCTCCGGTACCGGCAGCGAGGTAACAAACTTCTCTGTTATTACCGATAAACAAAACGGCAACATTAAATACCCCTTGGCAGACTATGAGCTGACACCTGACGTTGCAATTATTGACCCGCAGTTCTGTATGTCTATGCCTAAGAGCATTACAGCAGATACCGGCTTGGACGTTTTGACACACGCCATCGAAGCATATGTATCCGTAATGGCAAGCGACTACACCGACGGTTTGGCAATTAAAGCTATCGAGATGGTATTTGAATATCTGCCTCGCGCCTATGCAAACGGCGCTAACGACAAAATTGCCCGTGAAAAAATGCATAACGCCAGCGCCATTGCCGGCATGGCATTTACAAATGCTTTCTTAGGGTTAAACCACTCTATGGCACATAAATTGGGCGGTGAGTTCCACATTCCGCATGGCCGTGCAAACGCCATTTTGCTGCCCTTTGTAGTAGAGTACAATGCAACCAAACCTACAAAGTTTGCTGCATTCCCCAAATATAAAGAGTATATTGCAGACGAAAAATTTGCTAAAATTGCCCGTTATCTTGGCTTGCCCAGCAAAACCACCGAGGAAGGCGTACAAAGCTTGGTAAAGGCAATTAGAGATTTGATGAAACAACTGGATCGTCCTATGACAATAAAAGACTGCGGCATTAACGAGCAGGAATTTATGGCTAAGGTAAAAGGCTTAAGCTATAAAGCTTTTGAGGACCAGTGCACCACAGCTAACCCGGTATACCCCTTGGTTAGCGAGATTGAGGAGCTTTACAAAAAAGCCTATTACGGAAAATAATAGAGCTTATAACCTATCTTCCTATGCAAACAGCCACCGTTTAAAAGCGGTGGCTGTTTGCTTTTGCGGGGTAAAACAGTATTGTAAAACTCCACGCAAAGGCATACAATTAAAACAACAGATACTCCCCGCCCAACGCACAAAAAAATTGTGTGCAGCAGGCACTGGGGGTAAAATGCGCGTATACGTTTTAAACCCAAAAAAGCCAAAAGGCTGTGGGGCACACAGCGGGCAAAAGAAAGAGAGGAACAGGATATGACACCGCAAAAGCTACATACTACACCGGGTCCCGTGTTAGATGAAAAAGGCAGTCCCAATGCGGGATATGCTACAAAATCGGTATTGCAGTACAGCCGCAAGGCAATTAAGGCGGCACCGTGGCGCATTAAAGAGTGGGACTGGTACCAAGTAAGCAACGGCGAAAAATGCTTGCAATTTACGCTGGGTCATGCCGCCTATGCAGGGCAGGTGGGCGTTATGTTTTTTGATTTTAAAACAGGCGAAATGCTGGTAGACGAAAACAAAATATTGGTATGCCCTTTTGGCAGCCTGCACTTAGAAGAAAATGCCGAGGAAGAGGGTACAACAGCTTACAGCAAAGACGGCATGGAGATGGCGTTTATCCACAAAGACGGAAAACGGCGGTTAATTTGCCGCTGTAACGGGTTTTCTGCCGATGTAACCTTAGAGCCCCAAACACCCCACGCCATGGTAATCAATATCCCTTTTGCCGAGCGGGAAACCGCCTTTTACTATAACCACAAGATAAATTGCATGAAAGCCGAAGGCACGGTTACCTATGGCGGCAGCAGCTATACTTTTAATAAAAACGACAGCTATGGCTTGCTGGACTGGGGACGCGGCGTTTGGCCTTTTCACAATGAATGGTACTGGTCAAACGGAGCGGGTAAAATAGACGGAGAAGTTTTTGGGTTTAATTTGGGCTGCGGGTTTGGCGTAAGCGACGCTGCCACCGAAAATATTTTGTTTTACAAACAGGAGACCCACAAGCTTGGCAAGGTAAGCTTTACCCTTACCGGAGATTACGATCAGCCTTGGCATTTAACAGATGAGGACGGACGGCTTGACTTGTGGTTTACGCCGCAATATGACAGGAAAACCGCAATAAAACTGATATGGGTAGACAACTGTACCCACCAGATGTTTGGCAGCTTTAAAGGTACGGCAAAGTTAGATGACGGCACAATTTTGCAAATTGACAATATTATAAGCTTTGCAGAGCACGCCGTAAATAACTGGTAAGCCAACAAAAGTAAAACTGTAATAAAAAACGCAGGTACTCGGTGCATATCAAAAAGCCGAGTATCTGCGTTTTATTTATATAAATATAAAGGAAAAAACCCGTTGTTTTAAAAGCTTGCAAAAAGCTATGTGCTGCAAGAAATTTCAAACCAGAAGGTTGAACCCTCCCCCACTGTGCTGGTAACGCCAAAGGGACAGCCGTGACCCACTAAAATAGCCTTTACAATAGACAGCCCAAGCCCAGTGCCAATCTTGCCTGAATCGGCTCTGCTGCGAAAATAGCGGTCAAAAATATAGGGCAAATCGGCAGTGTCTATGCCGCAGCCATGGTCGGTTACCTCTATGCGCACACTGCCCTCTTTCGTGTCGGTTAGGCGCAAAATCAGCCGACCGTCCTCGCCAATGTGGTTTAACGCGTTGCCCAGCAAATTGTACATAACGCGGCTGATTAAGTTGGGGTCGGCGTTTACATAGCGTTCACCTACGGTTTCAAATTGCAGGCGGTAGCCGTGACTTTCGCAAATGCCCTGATAGCGGTATCCGATTTCCTCGCACATTTCGCTTATGTCAAAAGAGACCAGAACAGGTTTTTCCGCCCCTGAAGACAGCTTGCTTAACTCCATAACGCTGTTTACCAAACCGGATAATCGGTCGGTTTCGTCTACAATAATGTTTAGCTGTTCTTGTCGCTTTACCGGGTTTTCGCCGTTTAAATCGCGTATGGTTTCGGCATAGCCCTTAATTAGGGTAAGGGGTGTGCGTAAATCGTGGCTGATATTTGCCATAAGCTCTTTTTGCAGGTTATCGGTTTTGCAAACCTGCTCCGCCATAAAATTAAAGTCCTGTGCCAAAATGCCAATTTCGTCCTGCTGGTCAATATCCACCCGCACACGATAGTTGCCTGTGGCAATTTCTCTTGCGGCATTGCTTAAAGAGGACAGCGGCCGCGAAAACCACCCCGAAAACCAGTAACCTGCCAGCAAAGCAATTACGATTACAATAGCGCTTACCAGCGCCAGCTGTCGCTTTAGTACATCTACAGCCTGAGAAATGCGCTCCAGATTTTGGCTTACAATAATAATATACCCGTTTGGTGTTTGGGTACCCGCCAAAAGCTGTTGACTGCCATTGCCGGGTATGGTAAGGGTACTGATTTCGCCCACCTTAGTGTTTAAAATGTTAGTGCGCGCCGCAAGAGCTGTGGCAGAATTTGTCTCTCTTGTAGGGTGAGAAAACAAAATACTGCGGGTGTAGGGGTGCATACGACAGCTGTCGCCAATGCCCTCTACACTCATAACACATTGCAGGGTATCCGCATATGAAATATCAATACAGGTGCCAATGCTGCCAATACTGTACAGGCTGGATTGCGTTTGTGCGGTAAAGAGACTGTCCTTTTCAATAATGGCATAGGCTTGGGCGGCGGTATGGCGCAGCTCTTTTACAATGGTGCGGTAATAGGTGGGCTCTAACAAAACAACGTTTAAAAGCCAAACAATGCCAATGATAACACCGCACAGCAGCGTAACAAACAGCATCAATTTATGCTTTATGCTTTTCATTTAAAACTCCTCACACCCACGGCTGTCATGCCTCGGGGTCAAATTTATATCCAATGCCCCAAACAGTAATAATGTTGGTACGGTAAGGGCCAATATGGCTGCGCAGCATTTTTATGTGGGTATCTACGGTGCGGTCTTCGCCGTAGTAATCATAGTTCCAAACCTTTTGCAAAATTTTTTCTCGGCTGAGCGCAATGCCTTTGTTGCTAACCAAAAAAACCAGCAAATCAAATTCTTTTGGGGTAAGGGGGGCCTCTTCGCCTTTAATTTTTACGCTGTGGCTTGCTGTGTCAATTACCATATCTCCAAAAACAAAGCTTTCGGCATCAGTTTGCTCTTTGGGTAAGGTGCGGTTTAAAACAGCCTTTACCCGTGCCACCAGCTCTCTGGGGCTAAAAGGCTTTACCACATAGTCGTCGGCGCCGCTTTCTAAGCCGGTAATTTTATCATATTCCTCCCCGCGGGCTGTAAGCATAATAACAGGTGTGGTAATTTTGCGCTGGCGCATTTCCCGCAGGCATGTCATACCGTCTACAAAGGGCATCATGATGTCCAGTAAAACAAGGTCATAGTTATTGGTGGAGAGGTTTGCCAACGCCGAAGAGCCGTCGGTGGACTCGTTACAGGCAAAACCCTCGTGGGTTAAATGTTCGTTTATCAACTGGCGAATACGCGGTTCGTCATCTACAATTAAAATTTTAACCATAGCTTGCGTCTCCTCTTAAAAATAGAGTTGGAAATTATAAATACAAGTATATTTTAAAATTTGTATATGTGTAATTTGTGAAAACCAAAAACTGTGCGCAAAGTTGGTGCGGCTTGCAATAAAAGAAAAAAACCGCTACTATTACTATAAAACAAAAAATAAAAACCTGCTACAGTTTTTATAAAAAATGCATGATATTGCAAAGGTAATACGTTTATATAGGTACAGAGGTACCGGACGGGAGGCACTTGTGCTGGAGGATACGCAAATACTTCTACTGTTAAAAAACGCGCCCGAAACAGGATTGTGGGAGCTTACAAAAAAATACGGCGGCCTTGTAAAAATGTTGATAGGACGCATTTTGCCCATGCATGCTCAAGATGTGGAGGAGTGCGTGGCAGATACCTTTATACGCATTTGGAAAAATTGTGAGAGCATTACCGTGCAAAACGGCTCCATAAAAGGTTATGTGGTTTGTGCGGCACGCAGTATTGCCATTGACCGCTACCGCAAGCTGAAGAGAGAGCGCCGTGCAGATTTAGATGAAGAACTTTTACCCACTGATGAAACCATGCAGGAAATGATAGAGCTACAGGCTGATGTGGACATTGTACATACTATGATACAGGAGATGAATGCGGTAGACCGAGAGATATTTACACGCCGCTATCTGTTGTTTGAAAGTATAAAAGAAGTGGCTTTGCACTTAAACATGGGAGAAAAAGCTGTGGAAAGCCGTTTGTTTAGAGGCCGCAAGCAGTTAAAGCTGCAGCTGCAGGAGAGGGGGGTTACCGTATGATAGACCACTATAGCGAAAACGAAATTGCAAATGCACAAGAGCTGCTGGACGCGGTAGATTTGCCTTTGCCTACTTTAAGCGATGCCGAATTGCTTGCGCTGCACGGCAAAATATTAAAAAAGGCAGGACTGATGCCTCAACAAAAACCGCGCAAAAAATGGAAACGGGCACTGGGCTTAACCGCAGCGTTTTTATTTTGTGCCGTGGGCAGCGGGTTTGCCGTTTTGCGCGTAAGTGACGTTTTTAGGGCGCCTTTAGAAAGCACAATGATGCAGGCAACCATGGGCTACGGCGAAAAAAGTGCGGTTGCGGCAGATGCCGAGGGGGAAGCCTACAGCCCCTCAGAGCTTTACAGCGAGAACACAGTTAACGATATGGGCAGCTTGCTAAGCCAAAGCGACACTGCGGCGGGGGTAAAAATTACCGCCCAGGGGGTTATAAGTGATGACAATACGCTTATGGTTTTGATGCAAGCAGATTGTGAAAAGAATCCGGATTTGTTAACAGGAGAGCTAAGCTTTGAAAACGCACAATTAACCATAGAGCAGACAGGCATAACCGAGTATTGTAATGCCAGCTTTATTGAAAACAGCGCAAAGGGTGCGCAGTTTTTGCTGCACCAGCAAACCCAAGGCGGTTTAATTGGCAGCACGGTAACATTAACCCTAGAAAACCTGTTGGCATGGCAGCAAAGCAGCGGTACAGATATGGCGCTGCTGCATCAAAATGTTTGGCAGACAGTGCAGCAGCTGCCCAAAGAAAACATAAATAACATGGTAACCGAGTATTACACTCAAGAGGAAATAGCATACTATGAGGCAGAGGGGATCCAGCTGCCAAAAGACGACACAGGCAAAGCGGTGATGTGCCGCAGCTTACCCCCGACAGACTATGCGGGAATAGCCTTTAGCGAAAATTATCCCGAGCTGCGTTTAACGGCGGCAGCGGTAGAGGCAAACACCTTGTATATAGGGATAGAAGGGCCTGTGACACGTACCAGTGTAGCCGAAAGGCTGCAAACGGTAGGCTTAAAAAACCTGCAAAGCGGAGAAATAGTAACCGCCGCCAGCATTGGCATGGGCAGCAGCCAAGACAGCTTTAGCATGGAAATTGCCATAGAGGGTATAAATAGCTTAGAGGATTTAAAACAGTATACCTTTGTAGCTGATGCCGGTTGGATTTTGCAAACGGTTGCCGCAGGCACTTGGGCGTTTCATTTTGATTTAACCATGCAGAACACAACCGAGCAGGTTGAGACAGAGCAAATTTTACAGTTTACGGGCGGTAAATTGAAAATTGATAAATTAGAAGTTTCGCCTATTTCCATTGCAATAGATGGCCATGTGTTGGCGGGGGGTACCTTTACTATGCCCGAAAACCAAGGGGTAATGCTGCAAAACGGTACCGCAATAGAACTATACGAGGTAAGCAGCAGCTATGACCATACCACAAACGCTGTGCAAATACGATTTTTTTTGCCCGGAGTAATAGAGCGCAGCAGCTTAAAAATGTTGATGCTGGGTGAGAATGTTATTCCTTTATCTTAACCGTTAAATCCACATTGACGGAATGGACAAAAAAGCGTATAGTAAAACCACATATTTACAAACGCTGCCGTGTTTTACGGTGGCGTTTTGTGTAATAAAACCGGTTAAAAAACACATACTGTAAGGAATGAAGAAGATTATGACAGCTTTGATAATTATTTTAGCAGCCGTGATACTGCTGCTTATATTTGCGCTGCGGCCGCAGACACCCGTAACCCAGCAAATGCGCCCGTTTATAAACCGTAATTTTGCACACCGCGGGCTGCATACCGAGGACAAGAGCGTGCCCGAAAACAGTTTGCCTGCTTTTGAGGCAGCAGTAAAAGCGGGCTACGGCATGGAGCTGGATATTCAACTAACCAAAGACGGGCAGGTAGTGGTGTTTCATGACGACACGTTAAACCGTGTTTGCGGCGTGGAAGGGCGCGTAGACGCCTATACCTATGAAGAATTACAGGCTTTTGGCCTTTGCAAAACAAATTATACCATTCCGCTTTTTAGCGAAGTTTTACAGTTGGTAGACGGCAAAACCCCTTTAATTGTAGAACTGAAAACAGGTCCGCATAATGCCGAGCTGTGTGAAAAAGGGCTTGCTTTGCTGCAAAGCTACAGCGGCGATTATTGCATTGAAAGCTTTGACCCCAACATTGTGCGGTGGTTTTATAAAAATGCGCCTGATATTTTACGCGGCCAGCTTGCAAGTGTGCCCAAAAGCTACGGCAGCAGCACCAGCCCTGCACTTGCCTTTATGGCAGGCAACCTACTTGCAAATTTTTTGGGACGCCCCAATTTTATTGCCTATGATAAAGTGGAAAAACCGCTGCTTGCAAAGCTTGGCAGCATAGGTGCTATGCGTGTTGTGTGGACAATCCGACCCGAAAACGACATTGCCTATTATCAAAACAAAAATGATGCTGTTATTTTTGAATTTTATACCCCCGAACCGCGTTATACCACCGAAGAAAAGTAAAGAAAAACAGATTGCTTTTGAGGAAAAAACCGCTGGGGAAACGTTATATAAAAAGAGAAGACGGCACGCTGCTCTACCAAATAGAGTGTGTCGTGTCGTCTTCGTCATCTTCGCTGTGCTTTATACCGATTTTGCCAAGGCCGATGTCATTTTTTAACAGGCTGCCGCTTGCAATGGCGGTGCGGCCATATTTACCTCTTATGGTGTCCATGGCCTTTTCCAGCTTTTCCTGCTTTTTATCCAGCTGTTTAGGTGCCTCAAACAGGCTAAGCTGCTGTACACAGTCCCCCGTAGTTAAGTTTAAGCCTGTCACCGTAAGCATACGGATAGGACTACGCATATCCCAGTTGGCGCATATCAGTTCATAGGCGGCAGCGGCAATATCTTTTGCAAGATAAGTTGCAAAGGGCAAGGGCTTTTGGCGGGAGATGCTTTTGAGAGAGGCATCTTTGATTATCACCTGCACGGTAGTGCATTTTAACCCCTCTTTGCGCAGGCGCCACGCTACGCTGTCCGCCAAAGCGTTTACTCCTGTGCGGATATCTGCGGCGCCAAGTAAATTGCGCTTAAAGGTTGTGCCGTTGCCTACGCTTTTCAGCTCTGTGGCTTCATCACAGCGGCGTACGGGCGCGTCATCAAGCCCGCGGGCATAGCTGCTTATTTGCGTGCCAAGTTTACCCAGTGCATCTGTAACCAGGGCGGGGTCGGCGGCGGCAAGCTGGCCTATTGTGGTAATACCCAAAGCAGAAAGAGTGCTTTGCGCGCTTTTACCTACATATAACAAGGCACCTACAGGCAGAGGATAAACAATCTGTGTGTAATTTTCTCGCGTAATTACGGTAGTGGCATCGGGTTTTTTATAGTCGCTTCCCAGCTTGGCAAAAACCTTGTTAAAGCTTACGCCTATGCTGATAGTAAGACCGGTGGCGGCTTTAACCTCCTGGCGCAGTTTTTCGGCTAAAGCGTAGGGGCTTGCGGCAAACAGATGCCATGTGCCGCTAACGTCCAGCCAGCTTTCGTCAATGCCAAAGGGCTCTACACGGTCAGTATATTTTTGATAGATATCATTTATTATCTTGCTGTAATGGCGGTATCTGTCATGATGAGGCGGCAGCAGCGTAAGTGTTGGACATTTGCGCTTTGCCTGCCAAATGGTTTCGGCGGTTTGCACTTGAAAGCGCTTTGCCGCTTCATTTTTAGCCAAAATAATGCCGTGTCGGTCATCGGCGCTGCCGCAAACAGCAACGGGTAAAAAGCGCAGCTGTGGGTAACTTAAAAGCTCTACGCTTGCAAAAAAGCTGTTGCAGTCACAGTGTAAAATGTAGCGTTCCAAAACGCAAACCTCCTTTGTTTTACTTTTTTATATTGTATCACAAAAAAGGCGGATAACCAACAAAACCGCGGGGGACGTACGACTGTGCACCGCCGTAGGAATATAGGTTTTCATTTGGCTTTTGGGCTATTACAGCTTCTTAAAACGGGCTATACTGAAAGAGACAAAAGCCAAACAAAAAATATTTTAACAACAGACAAGGAAAGAGAGGAAACCAAACATGATGGACGAAAACGTAAAAAAATTTTTAAAAAGCATTAGCTATACCGCTACAATAGCAGCCGAGGAAGCAAAAGCTGCGGTGCAGTCTGCCGGTAAAGCCATTAACCAAAAAACCGAGCTGGCAAAAATGAACGTAGAGCTGTTAGGCTTGCAAGCCGATATGGAGGAAATTTTTTGCGAGCTTGGACGCACCTTGTTTTTGATGAACACAGGCAGCTATAACAGTGTGCTGCACGGCGAGGCCGACACAGAGGAACCGGCACGTCATCGTATAAATACCCTGTTGGTACAGGCGGGCGAAAAACAGCAAGAGATTGACTTTTTAAATGCAAAGGTAAAAACCACCAAGGGGATAAATATTTGCCCGGTGTGTGAGCGTGCCTGCGAAGATGAGGACGTATTTTGCCCTGCATGCGGCGCTAAATTAGAAGTACCTGTTGAGAAAAACGACGAAAAACCGGAAGTGTAACAGAAAGGTGAAACCTATATGTGGAATGCCACGTTATTTGGCTTTACCGTATATAATATTTTTTGGTATTTTTGCGTGTATGCCGTTCTGGGGTGGGTTGTAGAAGTTGTTTTTTGCACCATAACCACCGGAAAATTTGTAAACCGCGGTTTTTTAAACGGCCCGGTTTGTCCCATTTACGGCTTTGGCATGGTTATTATTTTACTGTGCCTAACGCCGTTGCAGGACAATTTGCTTTTTTTGTTTATCGGTGCGGTGCTGTTAACCAGCTTATTGGAGCTGGTTACCGGTTTTGTACTGGAAAAGCTGTTTCACACACATTGGTGGGATTACAGCGACGCGCCCTTTAATTTGGGCGGGTACATATGTTTAAGCTTTAGCATTATGTGGGGCATAGGTGCTGTTGTAGTGGTACGTTTGTTACATCCGTTAATAGCGGCCATGGTTGGGTTTATGCCTGTTATGGTAGGCCAAGTGCTGGCTGTGCCCATTTTGCTTTTGTTTTTAGCAGACTGTATTGTAACCGTAAACGGCATTGCTAAATTTACCAGTGAACTAAAAGAGCTGGAGCGCTTAACCACAGCTATGCATCAAAAAACAGATGTGCTTGCAGAAAACATTGGCGATACCGCTTTAAGCCTTGCAGGTAAAGGCAACCGCGTTGCCAACCGTTTGGGCGACAACTTGGTAGGTCTGCGCGAAAAAGTAACCGACATAGCCTTTGAGGTAGATGAAAATCTAGATGAACTGAAGGCTAAATATGCGGCGTTGCAGGAAAAAACCGCAACTACCCGAAAACGGTTGTTAAAGGCTTATCCTGCTATGAAACATGTTCACTACCCGCAGGCGCTGGCAGATTTGAAAGAAAAAGGCGAAAAGCTGATTGCCCAGAAAAAGGCAAGCAGAGATAAAAAAGAAAAGTAAACAAAAAAGTCTGCACAAACAAAAACTGTGCAGACTTTTACTTATAATACAAATAATACAAAGCGGCAGCAACACAACTAATTGTTAAAAAAATAACTAATACGGCTGTAAAAAGAAAAGTTTCTGTTGTGAAGTGCGCCAAAAAGATTAAAACTGCTTGCTATTACCCTATAATTTATTTATAATAAATGTGGACAGCGTATAGAAAAACACGCGCTGCTTTCACTGTAAAACTATGGTAAATAATCGCTTTTTGCCTTTTGGCACAGGCGAAATTTGTCAATAAAAAAGGAGTAAGAATTATGAGCACTCTCGGCAAAAAAACAGTTGACGATTTAGACGTAAAAGGCAAACGCGTTTTGGTACGCGTAGATTTTAACGTACCTTTAAAAGATGGCGTTATTACAAATGATAACCGCATTGTAGCAGCTTTGCCTACCATTAAAAAATTGGTAGCAGAGGGCGGCAAGGTTATTTTGTGCAGCCACTTGGGCAAACCCAAAAACGGTCCCGAGGCTAAATTTAGCTTGGCTCCTTGTGCAGTACGTTTGGGCGAGCTGTTGGGCCAACCTGTTGTTTTTGCCGATGACGATACCGTTGTGGGCGAAAACGCAAAAGCAGCTGTTGCCGCTATGAAAGACGGCGATGTAGTATTGCTGCAAAACACTCGTTTCCGTGCAGAGGAGACAAAAAATGTTGATACTTTCAGCAAAGACCTTGCAAGCTTGGCTGACGTATATGTAAACGATGCTTTTGGCAGCGCACACCGTGCACACTGCTCTACCGCAGGCGTTACCGATTATATTAAAGACACCGCTGTTGGCTACTTGATGGGCAAAGAGATTGCTTACCTTGGCAACGCTGTTGAAGTGCCTGTTCGTCCCTTTGTTGCCATTTTGGGCGGTGCAAAGGTTGCAGATAAATTAAACGTTATTGCAAATCTGCTTGAAAAAGTGGACACCTTAATTATCGGCGGCGGTATGGCTTACACCTTCCTTGCAGCAAAAGGCTACGAGGTTGGCACTTCTTTGGTAGATATGGAAAAAGTAGACTACTGCAAAGACATGATGAAAAAAGCACAGGAGAAGGGCGTTAACCTGTTGTTGCCGGTTGATACCACCATTGCTCCCGCTTTCCCCGACCCCATCGATGCAGAAATTGCCGTTAACGTAGTAGACGCTGACAAAATTCCCGCAGACCAAATGGGCCTTGATATTGGCACAAAAACACAAGAGCTGTTTGCAGAGGCTGTAAAAAGCGCAAAAACAGTTGTTTGGAACGGACCTATGGGCGTATTTGAAAACCCTGTTTTGGCAAAGGGCACCATTGCTGTAGCCAAAGCGTTGGCGGAGACAGATGCAACCACCATTATTGGCGGCGGCGACAGTGCAGCAGCTGTTATGCAGCTTGGCTTTGCAGATAAAATGAGCCATATTTCCACAGGTGGTGGCGCAAGCTTAGAGTATTTGGAAGGCAAAGTTTTGCCGGGCGTAGCTTGTATCCAAAACGCTTAATTTTTGTATCTTTAAAAAAATCAGCAGAGCGGCGGAACAACCGCCGCTCTTTTTAATAAAAACCGCACATAATAAAATAAAAGGAGTAACCACCTATGAATAAAGCTACACGCAAAGCCATTATTGCAGGCAACTGGAAAATGAACAAAACAGCTACCGAGGCTGCCGCTTTAATTGCAGATTTAATCCCCGCTGTAAAAAATGCAGATTGCGAAGTTGTAATTTGCCCGCCTTTTACCGATTTGGTAAAAGCTGTTGAGTTGACAAAAGGTACAAATATTCATGTTGGCGCACAAAATGTACACTTTGAAAAAAGCGGTGCATTTACAGGTGAAATAAGCGCCGACATGCTGAAAGATTTGGGCGTTGCGTATGTAATTACAGGCCACAGCGAGCGCCGCCAATATTTTGCCGAGACAGACGTTACTGTTAACAAACGTACAGCTGCTGCTTTGGCAGCAGGCTTAAAAGTAATTGTATGCGTAGGCGAAACCTTAGAGCAGCGCGAGCAGGGCGTTACTGCCGAGCTTGTTGCACTGCAAACCAAAATTGCCTTAGGCGGTGTTAGCGCAGACGACATGAAAAATATTGTAATTGCCTATGAGCCGGTTTGGGCTATCGGTACAGGCCGCACAGCCACAAGCGAGCAGGCACAAGAGGTTTGCAAAAACATTCGTGCCGTTGTTGCCGAGCTTTACGGCAATGCCGTAGCCGAGGCCACCACAATTCAGTACGGCGGCAGCATGAATGCAGGCAATGCCGACGAGCTGCTTGGCAAAGCAGATGTTGACGGCGGTTTGATTGGCGGCGCAAGCTTAAAGCCTGCCGATTTTGCAGCTATTGTTACAGCGGCAAGCAAATAATAAAAAACAGTGCGCAAGACAGAGAAATTTGTCTTGCGCAGTTTGGCTTAAACAAAGGAGAAATTTAGATGAAACCATTGATGCTATGCATTTTAGACGGCTTTGGCTGGGTACCCGGTAAAGAGTATGGAAACGCCATTGTAGCCGCCAAAAAACCAAATATAGACAAGCTGTTTGCAAGCTTCCCCTACACCACCATTGGTGCCAGCGGTATGGACGTTGGCTTGCCTGACGGCCAAATGGGCAACAGCGAGGTTGGACATACAAACATTGGCGCCGGCCGTGTTGTATACCAAGAGCTTACCCGCATTACAAAAGCCATTCAGGACGGTGACTTTTTCCACAATGAAGCACTGCTGGCTGCTGTAAAAAATGCCACCGAATCAGGCAAAGCGTTGCATTTAATCGGCTTGCTGTCAAACGGCGGTGTACACAGCCATAACGAACATTTGTACGGCCTATTGCACTTGGCAAAGCAAAACGGTGTAAAAAATGTTTATGTACACTGCTTGCTGGACGGCCGCGACGTACCGCCTAAAAGCGGAAAAGATTTTGTAGTAGAACTGCAAAATAAAATGAATGAAATCGGCGTTGGAAAAGTTGCCACCGTTATGGGCCGCTACTATGCAATGGACCGTGATAACCGCTGGGACCGCGTAGAAAAAGCATATGCCGCCATGGTATACGGTGAGGGCAATCAAGCAATTAACGCCCCTGATGCCATTGCAGCCAGCTATGCAGCCGATTTGACAGACGAGTTTGTACTGCCCACTGTATGTGCACAAAATGCAACAGTTAACAGCGGCGACAGTGTTATTTTCTTTAACTTCCGCCCGGACCGTGCCCGCGAAATTACCCGTACCTTTGTAGACCCTGCATTTGACGGATTTGAGCGCAAAAAAGGATTTTT
>JAQUTM010000132.1 GCA_028694405.1 Oscillospiraceae bacterium | reverse complement strand
GTATGTTTGGGCGCGAAACCCCAACCGAGCTTAGCCTTTCACAGGTTAAACCACTTTAGCTTTAAACATTGGTAAGACTCCCTGCATTGTTCAGGGTTCTTATAGGGTACTTTTTGCAAGTGCCCGTGGGAGGATAAGGAACCGCCTTATCCGCAACTTACCACAAATTTTGGAGGTGCTTTAAAATGGCTCAGAAAGTAGTTGGCTACATTAAATTGCAAATTCCCGCCGGTAAAGCTACACCGGCTCCCCCTGTTGGCCCCGCTCTTGGTCAGCACGGCGTTAACATTATGTCTTTTACAAAAGAGTTTAACGAGCGTACACAGAAAGATATGGGTTACATCATTCCTGTAGTTATTACAGTATATGCGGACCGTTCTTTCTCCTTTATCACCAAAACTCCCCCTGCTCCAGTGCTTATCAAAAAAGCTTGCGGCATCGAGAGTGGCTCCGGTGTTCCCAACAAGACAAAAGTTGCTACAATTACAAAAGCACAGCTTGCTGAGATTGCTACTACAAAAATGCCGGACTTGAACGCTGCTAACTTGGACACTGCTATCAGCATGATTGCAGGTACTTGCCGTAGCATGGGCGTTACCGTAGTAGACTAAAAGAAGAAGAACCCGCCATTAGTGGGAGGAAATTTCCGATTTAACCACAGGAGGATAATATGAAACATGGTAAACATTATGTTGACAGCAAAAAGCTGATTGACAGAACAAAATTATATGACAGCGAAGAAGCATTAGGCCTTTGCTGCCAAACTGCTAAAGCAAAATTTGATGAGACAGTTGAGCTTCACGTTCGTTTGGGCGTTGATAGCCGTCACGCAGACCAGCAGGTTCGTGGTGCAGTTGTATTGCCACACGGTACCGGTAAAAAAGTTCGCGTAATTGCTATTGCTAAAGGCGATGCTGCTAAAGCTGCTGAGGAAGCAGGCGCAATTATGGTTGGCGATGCTGACTTAGTTGCAAAAATTCAAAACGAAGGTTTTACAGACTTTGACGTTTTGGTTACCACCCCTGACATGATGGGCTTGGTTGGCCGTTTGGGTAAAGTTTTGGGCCCCCGTGGCTTGATGCCTAACCCCAAAGCCGGTACTGTTACACCTGACGTTGGTCGTGCTGTTACAGAGGCTATGGCTGGTAAAATTGAGTACCGTTTGGACAAAGCAAACATTATTCATGTTCCCGTTGGTAAAGCTTCTTTTGGCACAGAAAAACTTGGCGATAACATCAACACAGTTATGCAGGCTATTATCAAAGCAAAACCTGCTGCTGCTAAAGGCCAATATATTAAAAGCGCTACCATTGCTACAACAATGGGCCCCGGCATTAAGCTGAACAGCGCAAAATTTGGCGTTTAATTTTCATTTTTAGTGGTGTGCCACTTTTAAGGTATTGACAATACGCTTAGTTTAGCGTATAATACTAATGTTGTCTTTCTTAAGACAGTAGGTGCTTTTAGCATAAAGGGTTATCCCACCTGCCGAGGAGTGACGCATACTTGCTATTGATGTGCATTTATGCCCTTTCCCCGTGCAAATGGGGAGAGGGCTTTTTTGTTTTAAGCATACAAAATATATGCGAGGTGAAAAAATTTGCCAAGTGAGAAAATCTTGAGTGAAAAACAAGCTCTAGTTGCTGAGTTGCATGACAAAATTGCTAACTCTGTAGCTGGTGTTGTAGTTGATTACAAGGGTATCAGCGTTGCAGATGACACCAAATTGCGTACCGAGCTGCGTGAAGCCGGTGTGGAATACATGGTTGTTAAAAATACAATGTTGAAATTGGCTTTGAAAGATACCGCATTTGAGGGTATGAGCAGCGTGCTGGAAGGCACAACAGCTTTTGCTATCTCCAATGAGGATCCCATTGCCGCTGCCCGCGTTTTGAACAAATTTGCTGAAGCTTCCAAAACAGGCTTTGCTATTAAAGCTGGTTATATGGACGGCGAGGTTATGGATGCAGATGCTGTTAAAGCTATTGCAAACCTGCCCAGCAAAGAAGTGCTTCTTTCCATGCTGTGCAGTGCTCTACAGGGCAACATTCGCGGTTTGGCCGTTGCGCTTAACGCTATTGCCGAGAAAAACGGCGAAGGTGAAGTTGCTTAATAGCAGCTTGCCACTAAACTTGCCCACTTTGTGTGGAGCATAAAATTAAAAAAATAAATTTACATTATGGAGGTAAATTACAATGGCTTCTGAGAAAATTACAAAATTCGTTGAAGAGGTTAAAACTCTTACCGTTTTAGAGTTGAATGAGCTTGTTAAAGCTATCGAAGAGGAGTTTGGTGTTTCTGCTGCTGCTCCCGTTATGGTTGCCGGTGCTGGCGCTGCTGCTCCTGCTGCTGAGGAGAAAACAGAGTTTGACGTTGTTTTGGTTGACGCTGGCGCAAGCAAAATGGGCGTTATCAAATTGGTTAAAGAGATCACCGGTTTGGGCTTGAAAGAGTCTAAAGAAATCGTTGACGGCGCACCTAAAACCGTTAAAGAAGCTGCTTCTAAATCCGATGCTGAGGATATCAAAGCTAAATTGGAAGAGGCTGGCGCAAAAGTTGAGCTTAAATAAGCTTAATTTTAGTTGCTTTTTTGACACCCACAAGTTTCGACTTGTGGGTGTTTTCTTTTTGCATAATTTTAAATTTACTTATTTTATTCAAAAATAAAACACTATTTGTACATAATTTTATATATTTGTTAATTATTTTTATACAATTATTATAAAAAATTCTAAAAACATTGTTCAAAATTAGAATAGCATTTTTTGAATCTTCATGTTAGAATATAGCTGTAAACAAAAGCAGAAAGGAAGTAAGCTAAAAGTTTACGAAAGCCGGTGAAGTAGTACCGGCTACTGTGAAACAGCAATCCAAATGGTTTTGCTGAAAACTTTCAAGAAAGGATGGGTGTTACCAATGTATAGTGAGGATACGGAACCTGGCCAGTTAAGTGGCTTTTACGGTACCAACAACAAAAAAGTTGGTATACCCGGAATAGAACCTCTAACGTAAAAGCCGCAATAAAGGAAAAGTGACAAAATGAAAAATTCTTATTATGCCACATCTCGAAAGACAAAAAGGGCGTACAGTTCTTTAGTAGAGCGCGCTGAAAGCGCGATAAATAAGGCGTAAAGATTAAGCACTATTTAATTAGAGACAAATATTGATTTTATAACATTAAAGGAACAGGTAAAGACCGATGCAATAAGTAGCTTTATTTTATAATATACAAAAGGAAATAGGTAAGGCCGATGTATTAAATAACAAAAATTTAGTTCATTTTATTGTAAAGGTGAATGAGTCCCATGCAGTTTTAATTTATTAAATTATTGCGTTATTATAAATAGCTGTAATTTTGTTAATTTTCCTGAAACACATAGCCTTTATCAGGGTAAGGCGTTTTAAATAATATAAAATAAAAATGGGCGGTGTTAAAAACACCGTCCATTTTAGTTTTGAAGGCTAGTTGCATTATTATGTAACTAGCCTTTTTTAATTTAAGTTTGCCTACAAAAAACTTATAAACGGTAGTGTATAAACGTTTCTAAGTTATTCATGAAGCTCTAATGGGAGGCCGTCAGGGTCAAAAAAGAAAGTAAATCGGCGGTTGGTGTAGGGGTCTACACGCACAGGCTCACAACACACACCCTTAGCGCTGAGGTCAGCAATGGTGGTATCTAAATCGTTTACTTTAAAGCACAAATGGCGTAAGCCACAGGCCTCGGGATTGGTGACACGGGCAGGAGCATCGGGCATACCGAAAAGTTCTATTGTGCAATCTTCCAAAGCAATATCTAATTTGTAGGTTCCGCGATGAGGCTGAAAGTTTTCCGCTAAAACAGAAAAGCCTAAAATATCCACATAAAAATGTTTGCTGCGCTTGTAATCAGAGGCAATGACAGCAGTATGATGAATTCCTGTAAGCATTAAATAACCTTCGTTCTGGGAATTTTATCGTCTAAGCAAATTAAGTTACGGTATACCGCCGTTGCACGGCTGCTAATTACAGTATCGCGATGATGACGCGCAAACAACCAGCGACGATAAGAAATTGTAGTGAGAATTTTATCAAAAAAACATTGCAGATGATTGGTACTGTCAAACAAAGCAGCCTCGGAAACGTTCAAATTCATAAAAGTAAGAAGTTTAGCAGGTGCGTCATGGGTTAAAATATAATCTATTTGATTATGATTATATTTTAAATTTTCTTCTGCACGCTCCAATTCATCACTGGTGGGCATTTCGGCGCGCCACCAAGTAACACCTTCAGTGCGGTCTTCTCTGTCTAAGCTTTCGGCACCGCCAAAACAAAATAATGTTTTGCCTTCAATGGTAAAAATTTCGCCCCGTTGCAAATGATAAATATTGCCCATAATATGCTTGGCTTGACCGCACATAAAGTCTTCGGTATCATACTCTTTCAGCATATCATAATTTTCATGGGAACCGTCCAGAAAAAGAACATAATAGGGCCGCTTGGAAAGCCACTTTAAATTTTTCTTTTCCTGTTTGCTGTTATCCCATAAAAATCCAAAGTCTCCCAGCACAATTAGAGTGTCGTTGCGCTTTAAGCGTTTAAAATCTTTACTTTTAAAACGGTCGATATCGCCGTGCGTATCTCCGGTAACATAAATCATAAAGTTGTATCCTCCGGTTGTTTTAAAGCTCTTTTTATTTATACAAAAATCTGTTATAATATCCCTTAACAGTTAGTATGTGCCATTATAATATCAATATAAAATTTTGCGTTTTGTGTTATAGGGGTATAAAAATTTCTCTATTAACACATTATGCTTATCATACCATTTTTTACAGGGGAATGTCTACATGAAAAAATTTGTTTCGATGCTGCTGTGTACAGCACTCTTGATTGGCTTTGTCACAGCCCTGCCAGCACAGGCGGCAGTATTTAGCCCATCTTTTGATGTAAATGCCGAGTCGGTTTACATGGTAAACTTGGATACAGGCTTTGTGGTTTACGAAAAAAATGCTGATGTGCAGCGGGCACCTGCCAGCCTTACCAAAATGATGACAGCCCTGCTTTTTATTGAAGCCATAGGTGCCGAAAACCTTTCTACCACTGAAATTACAGCACCCGGATACATTTATGACGAACTATATAACACAGGCAGCTCTTCGGCTGACGTGCGCCCTTATGAAACCTTAAGTGCACAAGATGTTTTGTATGGTATGTTGTTGCCAAGCGGCAACGAATGTGCCAGTATTGCGGCAGATTATGTTGCCAACGGCAGCATGGAAAATTTCTTTTACATGATGAATGCACGCGCCAGAGCCTTGGGTTGCAAAAACACTAATTTTACCAGTGCACACGGCTTGTTTGGGTTAGAGGCAAACCATTATTCTACGGCATATGACATGTATTTAATAGGCAAGGCGTGTTATGAAAACGAGACATTTATGCAGGTTGCCACCACTCAAAGTTACACGCGGCCCGCTAACAACAAGCATGCAGAGGAAGTAACCGTACGCAACACCAATTATATGCAAAGCCGTACAAGCGGTGTTTACCGCAGCTATATTCGTGGATTAAAAACAGGCAGTACACCCGAGGCGGGATATAATTTGGTCACCAGTGCGTCGCAAGATGGCGAAAACTATTTGTTGGTGGTAATGGGCACCCCTTACGAAAAAGACGAAAACGGATATGGACTGGCATTTGGTGTTTCGGCACAGCTGTATGACTGGGCTTTTGATAACTTTAATGTAAGCCCTGCATTAGACGTGGAAAAACCCTGTGCAGAGTTAAAAATTAAATATTCTACCGAGGCAGATACGGTAATGGTGTACCCCAAAGAAAGCTTTATGACCTTGCTGCCTTCAGACAGTGACGAAACAGTATTGCAAAAAACCTACAACGTACCCGAATATGTTACGGCGCCTGTGAAAAAAGGCGACACTATGGGGTATATTACGCTTACGCTTTCAGGCGAAACCATTGGCTATGTAGAGCTGATATGTGGAAGCGATGTAGAGCGTAACCAAGTGCTGTATATTACCAGTAAGATTTTGGAATTTTTAAATAGCACTTATTTTAAAATTGTTTTTGCACTTGTGGTAATAGTAGTAATTATATATGCTGCCTATGTGCTTATTTTATTGAAAAAAAATCACAATAGCCGCCGTGTACGCCGTACGCGAAGATAACATATAAACGGTAAAATCCGCCTATATAATAAATTAAACCACACGCACCTTTGTTGCGCTTGGCTTGCTTTTAACCGAAAGGACTTGATTTACGATGGAAATGCAGAATAGTAGAAACCTGACTATGATGATGGATTTTTACGAATTGGCAATGGCAGCAGGATATTTTGAAGAGGGGTATCAGGACCAGTGGTGTGTGTTTGATATGTTTTTTCGCCGTG
>JAQUTM010000131.1 GCA_028694405.1 Oscillospiraceae bacterium | reverse complement strand
GTATTTGTTACGCTTTTATGTGCTGCTGTGTTTTGCGGCATAGGTGTGTGGGCGTACCGCAGTACTTCTCCCGTACACTTCTGGTCAAGAACTACTGTAGCACCCGCGCAAATCAAAGATATAAAGGCTTATAATCAAGCTAACGGTTTAATGTGGCTTATCTACAGCGCACTGTGGGCGGTGTCTGCGGTGCTGGGTTTTATAAACAGTATGGTTGCGGCAGGTGCAATGGTGCTGTTATGTTTTCCCGGATTGATGATACTTATCATCTGCTACAGACGCATTTTTGCAAAGTTTAAAGTACAATAGAAAGACAAAACAAAAAGTGCTGTACCGGTGTAAAATCACGCGATACAGCACTTTTGTTTAATATAGAGTAAAAGCCTGTTAAATTAAAATACGCCTTAAAATGGGCATGAAAAAACCGGCTGCAATCACAGCCGGTTAAACATCCGTTATTACACAGCGCGGGTAACCTTACCAGAGCGCAAGCAACGGGTGCAAGCGTGGATATACTGGGGAGCGCCGTTTACAACAGCTTTTACACGAACAACGTTCGGTTTCCAAGTTCTGTTGGAACGTCTATGGGAATGGGAAACCTTAATACCAAAGGTAACACCCTTACCACAACAATCACACTTTGCCATCTACTGCACCTCCTCTTTTTAAGTTGCTAGAATATCTTAGCAAATTCATATAGAAAAAGCAATACCTTTTTTGAAAATAATTCAAAAAGACAAACAATTCCCAAAAATCTTCTTTTATAATACCATAAGTTGACACAATATTCAAACTAAATTTAAAAATTGGTAACACAGTGCTATTGTAAACATTTTGCAAACCCATTATAATATTATAATGTGAAAAAAATACGAGAAATGGAAAATATTATGCAAGATTTACTTTTTGATATTATGGTACGAGCCATTGTGCTGTTTACGGCTATTCCCGTACATGAGGCGGCGCATGGCTGGTTGGCTTATAAAATGGGAGACCCCACCGCCAAATACAACGGACGTTTAACCTTAAATCCTTTTGCACATTTTGACAAAGTGGGCACCATAAGCCTTTTGCTGTTTGGCATAGGCTGGGCGCGGCCTGTGCCTGTCAATGCAAACAATTTTAAAAATCCAAAGTGGGGCATGTGCCTTACCGCTTTGGCAGGGCCTGTAAGCAATATTTTAATGGCTTATATTTCGCTTATTTTGGCAAAAATATTTTTATATGCCGGCGGGGCAACCTTAGCTGTTCCCACCTTTGAAACGCTGTTTATTATTTTTCGCAGCATGGCGTTTACCAATATTGCCCTTGCCATTTTTAATTTGCTGCCTTTGCCGCCATTTGACGGCAGCCGCATATTTGGCGTTTTTTTGCCCGCAAAATGGTACTTTAAAATTATGCAGTATGAGCGCTATATTTTTATTGGTATTATGATTTGTCTTTTTACAGGCATTTTAAGCTTGCCTTTAAGCATTTTTCAATCTATGCTGTTTAATGTATTAAATAAAGGCAGCCTGTTTGTAGAAATGCTGTTTGGTCTTATTTAGCTGTTTTAAGGAGAAGGAATGGAAGCCTTAACGTTTAAAGTTACAGATTTTGAAGGTCCGCTGGATTTGCTGCTGGCACTTATATCTAAAAATAAAATGAACATCTACGATATAGAAATCGTATCGCTGATTGACCAGTATATGGCTGTGGTGAACAGTCACGGTGCGGGCATGGAAGTTGCAAGTGACTTTATTGAGATGGCTGCAAGGCTTATCCATATGAAATCGGTGTTTTTGCTGCCCAAAACAGAAGAGCAGGAGCGTTTGAAGCAAGAGCTGACGGGACAGCTGATAGAGTACAGCGTTTGTAAGGTAATTGCAGGTAAACTGAAAGCTATGGCTGACGGCGTATTTTTATTTGTACGTCAGCCCTTAGAGATAGAACTTGACAACACCTATGCTTTACAGCACAATCCACAGGAGCTTTTAAACGCATACAGCGCTCTTGCAGGCAAAAAAGCCGCCAAAAAGCAGCCGCGGCAGGAGCAGTTTGAAGAGCTTGTGCAAAAACCGTTTGTCTCCGTAACCGGGCCCATTGTATTTGTGCTGCGCAACAATATAGGGGGCAAAATCAACAAGCTGGCAGAGATGTTTCACAAAAGCGGCAGTCGCAGTGAAAGCGTAGCCACTTTTTTAGCGGTGCTGGAGCTGATACGCGCAGGCCGCATTACCATAGACGAAAATGAAGAATTTACCGTGCGCAAAAAGCTGCACGCAGGGAGAGTAAACGATGGACCTAAAACATTATAAAGCTGCCCTAGAAGCAGTTTTGTTTGCCTACGGAGAGCCGATTACCGCCGCCCGCATTGCGGCCTCGCTGGAGATTGAAACTGCTGTTGTAGAGCGCTTACTGGTTCAATTAAAGGACGAACTGGACGGTGAGGACAGAGGCATTATGCTGTTGCAGTTGGAGGATAGATACCAGATTTCTACAAAAGCCGAATATGGCAGTTATGTTAAAACGGCACTGGATACACGCCGCAGTGTGCCGCTGGGGCCTGCAGCGCTGGAGGTTTTGGCAATTATAGCATATAATCAGCCTGTAAGCCGCGGCTTTATTGAGCAGGTGCGCGGAGTGGACAGCTCTTCCACAGTACAAAGCTTGGTACAAAAGGGCTTGATAGAAGAGGCAGGGCGACTGGACTTGCCCGGAAAGCCCATAAGCTTTCGTACAACCGATGTCTTTTTGCGCACCTTTGGCATTTCTGCTCTTTCCCAACTGCCGCCGTTACATGATGAAGAAGAAAACGAAAAAGAGAACACGACACAGCAGAATACACAAGAGGAAGTATAATGGCTGTTTTGTTTATTGTTTTAAAGTGGCTTGGAATTATTTTGCTTTGCCTTTTGGCAGTGCTTATTTTGTTGCTTATCTTTCCTGTTTGGGTACATGTAGAATATAACTGCGGTAAATTTATGGTAAAGCTGCAGGTTTTATTTTTAAGGTTTAAGCTGTATCCGGCGAAAAGCAAAACTGTAAAGCAACTGGAAAAGGACGCCGAAAAAGAGGCAAAAAAGGCCGCAAAAAAAGCAGAGGCGGACGCCGAAAAAGGGCAAGAGCCTGCAACCCCTAAGCCAAAACGAAAAATTACGCCAGATGTAATTTTAGATATAGTGGAAACTGCGGGTTGGGCTATGAAAAAATTGTTTAAGGCTCTTAAAATCCGCAATATAATATTTATTATGCCTGTACATGGGGAGGATGCGGCAGATACTGCCGAAAAATACGGGAAGATGAATGCCTATATGGGCGGTACCGTAGCTGCGCTGCAAAACTTTTTAAACATGAAGTTTACCGGTTTAAAGCTGATACCGGATTTTACAGACGAATTTAAAGACAAAAGTTACATCTCTTGCAAAGTTGGTATTTTGCCTATTGTGATAATAGCAGTGTGCATTTATGGCTTTATTCAGCTGAAAAACCGAAAAGTAATTTAGCTGCAAACAGAAAAAACCCACACCTTTTGCAATTAAAGTTTTAATTTTATTAAGATACAACACAAATAAAATTGGAGGTACCACAATGAACGAACATCCTATAAAAGATTTAATGGACGTTACCTTACAGCGTATTAAAGATATGGCTGACAGCAATACCATTATCGGCGAGGCTATCCATGCCAGCGAGGGTACTATGATTATCCCCGTAAGTAAAGTCAGCTATGGCTTTGCCAGCGGCGGCAGCGATTTTCCCAGCAAAACCACACGCGAACTGTTTGGCGGCGGCGGCGGTGCCGGGTTAACCATTCAACCGGTTGCCTTTTTGGTTATCAAGAAAAACGGTGACGTTAAGATGCTGCAATTAGCAGAGCAGTCTAACAACATTAACCGTATTATCAACATGGTGCCGGAAGTTATGGACACCGTTACAGGCTTGATTAACAAAGACAAGCCGGACGTGAGCACAGACAAAACCACTGCAACAACTGCAGAAGAGGTAGCAAAAGAGTACGAAAGTTTTTAAGGTTTCGTCTAAATTACCTATATTAGGCCCTGTAGGGGCAGTTTTATGGGTATAGCTATAAAATTTTTAAAAAGCCTTGTATATGCAGGCGTAAAAAAGGTATACTATTATTGTAATATAGCCTACGCCGTAAGGGATTTACCGCACAGGGCACAACATGGTACTGTAGTTACAGGCCGCTCTGTGTTTTTTGCGCAGGGCGGCTTTTTTGTTTGCGGCAAGTAAGGCACAACAATAAATGAAAGCAAATGATTGCTGGAGGGAAAAATGGCAAAAGACGTTAGAATTCAAAAAGTGTTAAGCGAGCAGGGACTTTGCAGCCGCCGCGCCGCAGAGCAGATTATCTTAGAGGGACGTGTAAAATTAAACGGTCACCCCGTAAAGCTGGGCGACAAAATGGATACCGTAACCGATTTGCTTAGTGTAGACGGGCAAAATATTTACATTCCTAAAAAAACCGAGATGGTGTACGTTATGATGAATAAACCTCGCGGTTATATCACTACGTTAAGTGATGAACGTGGGCGTAAAACTGTTGTGGATTTGTTGACAGAATATGATTTGCGGCTATTTCCTGTGGGCCGTTTAGATAAAGACAGTGAAGGCTTGCTGTTTTTTACCAACGATGGAGAGTTTGCAAATCTGCTTACGCACCCAAGCAACGGCGTAAACAAAATGTACCGTGTTACGGTATATCCCCACGCCACCGAGGAGCAAATTATTGCTTTGACAGACGGCGTAGTGTTAGATGACGGCACCAAAACACATCCTGCGGTAATTCGGGTTGTGGCCGATGAGCCGGAGCGTACCGTATTGGAAATGACAATCAGCGAGGGTAAAAACCGCCAAATACGCCGTATGTGTGAGGCTGTGGGCTTAGAGGTTGTACGCCTTTCCCGCAAGGCAATCGGTCCCGTCAAGCTGGGCATGTTGCCTCCGGGCGCAACAAGAGAGCTTACCAAAGCCGAGCTTTTGGGGCTGCGCGCAAGCGCACAAAAAGGCAAACAAAAAACCTTGCATGAGGCAAATTATCTGCGAGGCCAACAAAAGCTAAAGCGCAATTATGGCCGCCCTATTAAAAAAGAGGGCAATGCCCACAGCGAAAGTTGGACCAGTAACAAGGGGGGCAACCGCAGATGATTACCATAAAACCTATTATGGAACAGGAAATAATCGATTTGATTAACCGTGGGCGCTTTGACGGCGACGTAGACGGCGTTTGTGTGACAGACGGCACAACTTACATGGGCAACTGCTTATTTAAAATAGAAAATGGTATTGTGTTGTTTTTAGATACCACAATTCAGGATTTGGCTTTGCTGGACGGTGCGGTGCGTGCGGCGGTAGATGCCGGCGCTCGCGAGGGCACAACAGGCTTTGATTTTAATGCCGAGTGCTATCAGCTTACGCACTACCGCAGTGTTTTTTTTGAGAGCCTAAGCGGTGTAATTGAAAACAAAAAGCTTCTTGGCGGCTGTTGCGGCTGTAAATAAGCTATAGATAAAAGGTGCGATTACGCCCTGCAAGAATAAAAGCGATAACTGCATTAAGGGCGGTTATCGCTTTTAAATTAAAAAATTTGCATTTGCTTGAGCAAAGGTTTTACATAAACGGTTACAACGCTTTGCATAGAACTGAATTTTACAAAAAACGGAGAAAACAAAATGAAAAAGCTGCAAAAATTTTTACCTGTTCTGGCAATTTTGTTTGCAGGGGTAACCTGTATAGGTGCGGGCTATGTGCTACTTAATAAAGGGCAAGTAAACGCAGGATATGCAGTTGTTCCCTGTGTGTTTACGGTAGCGTTATTTAGCGCAAGCCGCAATTTGCCTAAAAAATAAAATTTATAAAAGCTGAAAAAGCGCAATAAACAAAAAATAAACTTACCATACTAAATTATCAGTGACAGCAGTAAAAAAGTGTGCGCGCTTAAACTACAATAAAAATGTATTTATCATGCTTTTGTTATACACTGATTTTTTTACTAAATTTTTTTGATAAATTATAACAAGTTTAGATATTGTGTGCGGTAAAACTTGCAAAACCTACTTGTTATTATTTTGACTAAATAGTATAATGTAACTAATTTCAAATTTTTTTCTAAAGCAGGAGGGCTGTTCATGGCACAGAAAAAAGCAGGGGAAATCCTTGCCAAATTTTTTGACGACGGCGCATACACTAGCCTGTATGCAGAAGCATCTGGCGCAGTTGTAGCCGCTTTCGGCAGCACGAACGGTTGCCCGGTTTACGCTTTGGCACAAAGCGGTGCTGCACTTTCTAAAAAAGATACAGCAAAAGCAGTTAAGGTATTGGAAATGGCTGCAAAAACCGGTAACCCCGTGGTTACATTATATGATTCAATCGGTTCAGATTTGACCGAAGGTTTGGCTGCGCTTACAGGTGCAAGTGAGGTT
>JAQUTM010000130.1 GCA_028694405.1 Oscillospiraceae bacterium | reverse complement strand
CAAATTTGACCCGGATAGTGCACAGGCTGCTGTACAAGCGATGTTTGAGCTTGACTTATTAGATGATGAGCGATTTGCGAGACACCGTGAAAAATATTTAATAAGCCAGAAAAAAAGTTTGTTACAAGTACGACAAAAGCTTTCGGCACTTGGCATAAGCCGAGAAATAATATATACTATTATAGAAGAATTGCAGGAGCAAGAGCATAGCGAACAAGATACGCTGGTACAGCTGATAGAAAAAAGCTATGCGCGTAAGCTGGAAAAAGGCGAGACCGAAAAGGTTGTAGGGGCTTTAATGCGCCGCGGCTTTTCTTATCGAGATATAAAAGCAGCTTTAGAAGAATTTGATTTTGAAGACGAGGAGCAAGACTGGTAATAAATTGGTTACCGTTTTGCTGTTATAAGGAGAACCGCGATGAATATTGCATTTATAAGCTTAGGCTGCCCTAAAAACCAAGTGGATGCCGATGTTTTATGCCACAGCTTGCTGGCCGCAGGCCACCGCACCGTCCCCACAGTGCAGCAGGCAGATATTGTTATTGTAAACACCTGTGGTTTTATTGAAAGTGCAAAGGCTGAAAGTATAGAAAACATTTTAATGGCATGTGCCGAAAAAAAGGAAAACAGCTGCCTAAAGGTAATTGTAACGGGCTGTTTGGCAGAGCGCTATCAAAGCGAACTTGCTGCAGAAATACCCGAAGTGGACGCTGTAGTTGGAATAGGCTCTAATAAAGATATTTGTGCCATTATTGAAGAGATAGAAAAAGAAAATGCCGTACAGGTACAGCATTACGGTGCGAAAACAGATTTGGATATTACCCAAAAGCGTGTTATAAGTACACCCTCTCATTACGCCTACTTGAAAATAAGCGAGGGCTGTAACAACCGCTGTCACTATTGTGCAATTCCTCTTATTCGAGGTAATTTGCGCAGCCGTGCATATGAAGATATTTTAAAAGAAGCACAGTGGCTTGCTGAGGAAGGCGTAAAAGAGCTGATTTTAGTGGCGCAAGATTATACTGCCTATGGAGATGATTTAGGCGAAAACCGCAGCGCACAGTTGCTTTACGACTTAAATAAAATTGAAGGTATAGAATGGATACGCATTTTATACGCTTATCCCGAACGCATAAATGATGCCTTTGTGAAAGCAATGGCTGAAAACGATAAAGTAGTTAAATATTTAGATGTACCCATTCAGCATATTAACAGCCGTGTACTGCAAAGCATGAATCGCAAGGGAGACCGCAATACGGTTATTACCGCCTTAGACAAGCTGCGGGCCGCTATGCCTGAAATTGTGTTGCGTACCACCTTAATTGCAGGGTATCCCGGCGAGACCGAGGACGAATTTTGTGAATTAGCGCAATTTGTGCGGGATTATAAATTTGACCGCTTGGGCTGTTTTGCCTATAGTGAGGAAGAAAACACGGTAGCAGCCACTATGCCGCAGCTGGATATGGAAATACGCGAAAAACGCGCAGAGATTATTATGAATATCCAAAGCGATATTATGGCGGCAAAGCAGGGAGCCAAAATCGGGTCTACACAAATTGTATTGGTAGACGAATATGATGATGAAGAAAACACTTATATTGGGCGCACTGCGGCAGATGCTCCGGACATTGATACAGTGGTATTTATTGAAGAGTGCGAAAGTGCTTTAGCCACAGGTATGTTTGTTAGCGTACAAATTGACGAGTGTGACGGATACGACTTGTTTGGTCATTTGATTCGCGCTCGCTAGGAAAAATAATAAGCTACCTAGTGCACATTAGCGGGGCAGCACTTTATAAAATGCTAAGTATATAAGATATCCACTGTATTTTAGGAGGAACGTTTTTAATGAACTTACCCAACAAACTTACCTTGGCTCGCATTTTACTCATTCCAGTATTTGTGGCTTGCATTGTAGTACCCTTCGGCGGGAATTATTTTGTTGCAGCTGCTGTTTTTGCCATTGCCAGCCTGACAGACTTTTTAGACGGTTATTTGGCACGCAAAAATAATATGGTAACCGATTTTGGCAAATTTGCAGACCCTTTGGCAGATAAAATTTTAACCACTACTGCGCTCATTTACTTGGTTGCCATGCAGCTTTGCAGCCCCATTGTACTTATTATTGTAATTGCGCGTGAATTTGCGGTAAGTGGGTTGCGTATGGTGGCTGCCGGCAGCGGGGAGGGTACGGTAATTGCAGCCAATATTTTTGGAAAAATTAAAACAGCCTTACAAATGGTTTCTGTCATTGCTATTTTTATTATGATAGGGTGTGTATACCAAAGCTGGGCGCCTGCAAATATGGCAGTTATTACATTTATTTCTTCCCATGTGCTAATGTGGCTGGTAGGTCTTGTTACATTACTTAGCGGTGCTATTTATTTGTGGCAAAATCGTTCTTTTATCAATACTGCCAAATAAAATATAGTTTTTGTAAATTAAATTTTATGAGTTGCCTGCTTTTGCTTTATACAAAGCCAAAGCAGGCGTTTTCTTTTATAAGCGTGACTGTATCATACTTTTTTAGATAGGAAAAGTAAAAATATGTCGAAAGAACAGACAATTCCTGTGGCTTCTGCGTTGCAATAAAAGGGTGGGTTTGTTATAATAAAAATGAATTTTAATGGAAAATATATGCAAGAAAAAGTGATGAATTAAGTTAAGCCTGCTGTGTAACGCTTATAGCATGAGGGAGATATATTATGAAACAACGGCCTATTATGCTTATCGCAGATGATATGATGATGAATCGTGCGATTTTAACTTCTATATTTAAGGAAGATTATGAACTGGTTGTTGCCGAGGATGGCGTGCAGGCGTTGGAAATGCTGCAAAAGCATCCTGTAGACATTGTATTGCTGGACATTATTATGCCCCGGTTAGACGGGTTTGAAGTGCTGTCTTTTATGCGGCGTCAACCGGGTTTTGCCCAAATTCCTGTTATTATTAACACCCAAATGGGCGAAGATGATAAACAGATAAAAGCTTTGGACTTAGGTGCAGACGACTTTATTGTAAAGCCTTACAATTCTCAAATTGTAAAGCAACGGGTAGGCAATGTTATGCGCCGGTCGGTACTGGAACAGCGAGAATTACGCCGTAGCTTAACTGAAAAAACCGAGCATTTAGATGCACTTATCAATTCGGTACCCGGTGGTATTGGCATGTATGAATCCATAAACGATAAAATGTTGCCCTTATATTACAATGACAAGGTTTGTGCTTTAAGTAATTATAACCGAGAAGAATATGCTGTTTGGATAAAGGGTGATGCTTTAAACGCAATTTACCCGGAGGACAGAGAAGATTTTTTGCGCCAGGTGCGAGACTGTATACTAGATGACAGCAATTTAGATTACGACTGCCGCATTTCTAAAAAGGGTGGCGGTTTTGTTTGGGTACGCATCTGCGGGGTAAAACATAAAACTAGCCAAAACGGCAATTTGGTCTTTTATGCTATTTTTATGGACGTAACAAAAGAACACGAAACACGAGAGAAAATGCAGTCCGCAATGTATATGCTAGAGTACAATGCAGAACATGAACCGCTGACGGGGCTTTACAATCGTTCTACTTTTTATGCAAAAACCGCTAAAATGCTGCAAAGCAACCGAGATATTTCTTATGTTCTAATTACATGGGACATAGCGCGTTTTAAGGTGATAAATGATTTATTTGGTTCTGCGGTAGGCGATAGAATTTTGCAAACTATAGCCATGAAACTGGATAGTATGCTTTGTGATGTGGGCACATATAGCCGCCTTGCAGCAGATAATTTTGCCGTTTGCATTCCTCAAGAATATATGACCGTAGAGGAAATGCGTGCACAGTTGGACGAATTTTTAGGATACCTTAACATAAATTATGATATTCCGCTGTACGCAGGTGTATATGAAATAGAAGACGTAAACTTGCCTGTAGACCAAATGTGTGACCGCGCAAATATGGCAAAGGATACAGTATTGGGCAGTTATGTGCGCCGTTACGCTGTGTATGATGACGCTTTGCGCAAAACTTTATTGGAAGAGCAAGAGATGGTTGGAGAGATGGATACCGCGTTGGCAAGCGGCCAATTTTGTGTATATCTTCAGCCCATTTACAGTTTAACAAGCGGCACTCCCATAGGTGCCGAAGCACTGGTGCGCTGGATTCATCCCCAGAAAGGCATGATTAGCCCGGCCGCATTTATTCCTCTTTTTGAGCGCAACAGCTTTATTACCGAGCTTGACTATTTTGTTTGGGAAGAAGTTTGCTCTTTTATTCACAAGCGTATGGAACAAAATTTGCCTATTGTACCGGTTTCGGTAAATGTATCACGGGTAAACCTGTATAACCCTTATCTGTGTGACATGATTGTTGCCTTAACGGAAAAGTATAACATTCCTACAGCTATGTTAAAGCTGGAAATAACCGAAACTGCCTACACTGAAGATCCACATCAGTTATTAGAGGTGATTGACCAGTTACAGGAAAAAGGTTTTATCATTTTAATGGACGATTTCGGCAGCGGATACTCCTCTTTAAATATGTTAAAGGATATTCCGGCCAATGTATTAAAACTGGATATGCGCTTTATAGATGATATAGAGGAAAATTCTCGTGGCGGAAATGTGTTAAGCAGTGTAGTGCGAATGGCAAAATGGCTAAATATGGACGTAATTGCCGAGGATGTAGAAACGAAAGAACAGCTTGCCTTTTTACGCAGCATAGGCTGCGACAGCGTACAAGGCTTTTATTTTGCTCGCCCTATGGAAAAGGATAAGTTTGAACTGCTGCTGGGAGACAAAGGACAAAAAACACAAGAAGAGATAAAGAAAAATATAGAGAGTGTGGATTTTGACCTCATGTGGACGACAAAAGGAAATTCTGCCTACATGATGGAAGAACTGCTGGACGGTATGGCGCTGTATGAGCTACACGAAGAGGAGCTACAGCTTATACGCGTTAATGACAATTATTACACAGTATTTGGCGATTCGCCCAAAACCTTGTTTACGAAAAATAACAAAATAGAAGAAAAAATATTGCCGGAGGACAAGCTGCCTTTGCTTCAAGCTTGCCATATGGCAGTGCAAAGCGGAGAAACGCAAGAGCAGTTGGTACGCCGCTACCATGCAGACGGCAATTTAATGTGGACTAATTTACATATAAGATATCTTGGTAAACGCGGTACTGCCCATGTGCTTTGCTTTGGAATAGACGATGTAACCAAGCTGCCCAAGCGAGAGAGAGAACGTAATGAGGCACAGTGGGTACAGATATTGAAATTTGCTTTTACCGAGATTGCAGAATTGAATTTTACCAAAGACACCTATAAGGTTATCTATCGAGATTCTAATCACTCCGACCAATATCCGCGTCAGGCAAGCCTTGGAGAAACCTTGAAAAAACATGTTGTCAACATAATTCGTCCGGATTACTTGGAGGCAGTTGCCCATTGGGACGACGCAGATTGGCTGCATAAGCGCCTAAAGGCATGTGCCACCGGCTCTTTAAGAGTAGAGCTGCAAATGTACCTTGCAGATGAGCAATATCACACGGTAAATGCCATAATAACAGAAATACCCCGTGATGGGTGTGATGTCTTTTTGGTTGCAATTCGTGTGATGGACGAAGCGATACAGATGGAACAGCTGACCAATGAAAATTTATTGCTTAAAGCACAAAGTCAAGAGTACGATAGGTACCGTATTGCTGTGCAGCAGGCAGGAATTATCACACTAGAGTATTATTTGCAAGACAAGACCTTTTTTGCAAGCGAGGGATACAGCCAGTTTGTTATGTCGGAATATCCGGTAGAAGAACTACCCAAAAGTGACGTGATTTGTAAAATTGTACACCCTGAAGACTTACAGCTGCTGCAAAACTTTTTTGAAAAAGAGAAAACAGATACCGCAGAAGCTGTAGAGCTGCGCTTGAAAAGAACAGATGATACTTTTGTGTGGTGTCGATTGGCGTATAACTGTTTGTATAATGAAGAAAACCTGCAAATAGGGGTTATAGGGTCTATAACAAATATTCATCAAGAAAAAGAGATGAATATCGTGTTGAGAAGCACAAAAGAAGAATTGCAAAGCTTGTTTTCCTATTTGCCTGCCGGAGTAGGTATATATAAAATATCGGATAAAGTTTCTGTAAAATATTTAAATGACTATGCTTATTCGCTTTTGGGCCTTAAGGGGTTAACGGCACGGCAGGCAGACGATATTGCTGTAATTTCGTTTTTGGATTTTATAGATGAAGACGTGCAGGCTTTACGCCTTGAAACGCAAAAGATAGGTACTTACCATAAAGAAAACACCATATCCTTTTTGCGATTAGACGGAACCCGTATTTATTTGCATACGGTTACTACTTTTTTGTGGAACGAAGAGTTAAAAGCTGTATTATGCTATTGTGCTATGGTAGATATAAGCAGACAAAAAGAAGTAGAGGGACAGTTGCAGCAAAAAAATGAGCTTTGTCAGTTATTACTGGATAATTCGGGCTTGATCGTTTTTGATTATAATGTACAAAATGATGTTTTGCAGGTTTCTTTAAGGACAGAAGAGGGCGTGAGACGGGAAAAGACTTTTGCCGA
>JAQUTM010000129.1 GCA_028694405.1 Oscillospiraceae bacterium | reverse complement strand
AAAAAGACGGTATGAATTATGCTCCCATAGTTAAGCCACAGCCTGTAGTAAAAGAGGGCGCATTTGTTATAGCGGCTATTGGGTTGGACCACGGTCATATTTATGGCATGACAAAAGGCTTATTGGGCGCAGGTGCTACTTTAAAATGGGTGTATGACCTCGACCAAGCAAAAATGGATACTTTTTGCAAAGAGTTTCCACAGGCAAAACAAGCTAAAAGCGAGCAAGAGATTTATGACGATGAAACCGTACAGCTGGTAGCAGCAGCAGCTGTACCCAGCGAACGTGCGCCACTGGGTATACGCGTAATGCGCGCAGGCAAACACTACTTTACAGATAAAGCACCTTTTGTATCGTTAGAGCAGTTATGGCAGGTAAAAAAGGTTTGTGCCGAAACAGGTAAAAAATATGCTGTTTCTTACAGCGAACGGTTGCTTTCTGAAAGTGCGGTTTTTGCAGGCGAGCTTATAAAACAAGGGGTAATCGGTCGTGTTGTGCAAGTGCTGGGCATGGGGCCGCACCGCCTTGCAGCCGAAACGCGTCCTGCATGGTTTTTTGAAAAAGAAAAATACGGCGGCATTTTATGTGATATCGGCAGCCACCAGATAGAGCAGTTCCTGTATTATACAGGAGCCAGTGATGCAGTTGTGGTAAACAGCTCGGTAGCTAACTATAATCACCCTCAATATCCTGAATTAGAGGACTTTGGCGACACGTCTCTGGTGGGCAATAATGGGGCCGCAGGTTATTTCCGTGTAGACTGGTTTACACCGGACGGGCTTTCTACTTGGGGTGACGGGCGCACCTTTATTTTGGGAACAGAAGGCTATATTGAACTGCGCAAATATGTAAACGTTGCAACCGAATCTACCATTGACCATGTATTTTGGGTAGACAAAAACGGTGAGCATTACGAGAACGTAAACGGAAAAGTAGGATTTCCCTATTTTGGTCAGTTGATTTTAGATTGCATAAACGGGACAGAAAACGCAATGACACAGGAGCATGCTTTTAAAGCCGCAGAGCTTTGTTTGAAAGCTCAACTTTCTGCGCGTCGATTAGAAGGCTAAATAAACCAATAAAAATGGCAGCTATTATAGCTGCCATTTTCTTTTTAAAAAATTCCATATCTGTCTGTAAAGCCGGAACCGGTGCAAAACTGAATACGTCAATCTTTTATTTTGCTTAACCTTTACAAAGCGACAGTAACACTTTATAATGATAAAGTGAAAAAACAAAAAAGAGGACATGTATATGAACATAACAGAGCTTTTCAATCAAAAAAGAACTGTTTTTTCTCTGGAGATATTTCCACCCAAAAAAAGCAGCAGCATTGATACAATTTATGATACAGTAGAGCAATTAAGCACGTTGCAGCCGGACTTTATCAGTGTAACTTATGGAGCAGGGGGCAACTTGGCAGACAACTCCACCTGCGAGATTGCGGCAAAGATAAAAGATGAATTTCATATCGAGCCTTTGGCGCACCTTACCTGCGTGAATTCATCTTATGGAGAAGTTACCGAGATGATAAATAGGCTGCAAAATGCGGGCATTGAAAATGTTTTAGCCTTGCGTGGGGATATTAACCCACAAATTACCCCAAAAGAGGATTTTAAGCACGCAAATGAGCTGGTTATTGCCCTTCAGCGGCAAAGCCGATTAAACATTGTAGGCGCATGTTATCCCGAGGGACATTATCAAAGCGAAAGCTTAGAAGCGGATATTCAAAACTTAAAATACAAAATAGGTGCGGGTGCGTCTTTGCTTATTACCCAGTTGTTTTTTGACAACAACCTTTTTTACAGTTATGTAAAAAAGGTGCGTGCCGCAGGCATTACAGTTCCTATTTCGGCGGGTATTATGCCTATTGTAAGCAAACGCCAAATTGAACGAACCGTTGCATTAAGCGGTTCCAGCTTGCCACATAGCTTTACTGCCATGATTAGTAAATATGAAAATGACCCCGAAGGCTTATTTGAGGCAGGAATTGATTTTGCCGCACATCAAATTATTGATTTGGTACAGCATAATGTGCAGGGGATACATCTTTATACCATGAATAATCCAAGTGTGGCTAAGGCTGTTTACAAAAAAACAGAACAATATTTATAGCTTAAAAGGTGTGCCGACATGGTAGCAGAAAAACCTGACCAATTAAATAGGGAAGATGTATATCGCTATTTGGGTTGCAGTGTAAACCAAATAGATGACACACTTCGTGACGTTGTATCCCGATGCAGCAGAGAAATATTATACATTGCACAGCCGCGGGTGCACTGGATAGAAGTGCCATTGAAAAGAGATAACGGCACTTTACAAATACAAAACACAAGTCTGGTTTTAGAAGGCAAGGATATTGCCGCCCATTTACAGGGCTGCGAAAGCTGTATTTTATCAGCGGTAACGTTAGGTGCACAGATAGATGCTGCAATTCGTGCAAAAGAAGCCGATAATATGTTAACTGCTTTGGTTTGGGACAGCTGCGCCAGTGTGTTGATAGAGCAGATAGCACAACAAATTTGGGAACAAATTAGGGAAAATAAAACAGTAGAAAAGCAATATATTACAGGTCGATTTAGCCCCGGATACGGGGATTTGCCACTGGAACTGCAAGGAAAATTGGTTTCCTTGTTGGATACTGCGCGTAAAATAGGTCTTACAGCTACTGCAGATAATATTTTGATACCCAAAAAATCCATAACTGCAATCATAGGTGTTGCAAGGCAACCTGTTGTAGGTAAGTTGGCAGGTTGTGAACATTGTGCAATACAAAAAATATGCAAATACAGAAAAGAGGGGAAAACCTGTGTCCAGTAAACAATTAACAGATAAAATGGTTATTTTAGATGGTGCCATGGGCACAATGCTGCAAAGAAGCGGTTTGCAGCTTGGTAAGCGGCCCGAACTTTTAAATTTAGAACAGCCGACGCATATTACGGAAATCCATAAACAATATGCACACGCGGGTGCACAAATAATTTATGCCAATACCTTTGGCGCAAATGCTCATAAATTACAGGGGCTTGACTACTCTGTAGAAGAAGTCATTTTTGCGGGAATAAAAGCGGCAAAAGCAGTAGAGGGCGTACAGGTTGCGCTGGATATTGGTCCTATTGGCCAGCTTTTAGAGCCTACCGGTACCTTGCCTTTTGAGGAGGCAGAAGCGCTTTACACACAGATGATAAAGGCCGGTGTGCTTGCCGGTGCAGACTTAATTATTTTTGAAACGATGACAGATCTGTATGAGGTAAAAGCTGCTGTGCTTGCGGCAAAAGCGCACAGCACGCTTCCTGTATGGGTATCTATGACATTTGAAGAAAACGGTCGCACGTTTACAGGGTGCAGCGTAGAGGCCATGGCAGCTACCTTGCAGGGGCTGGGCGTAGACGCTTTAGGCATAAACTGCTCACTGGGCCCAAAAGAAATATATCCCCTAGCAAAAAGATTGTGCAGTGCTACTGCGTTGCCGGTTTTTATAAAAGCAAATGCAGGCTTACCCAACTTATCTACCAATGAGTACGATATTGACGCAGAAATGTTTTGTGAACAAATGGAGGACTTTGCAAAGCTTGGAATATTTGCAATGGGAGGCTGCTGTGGCACTACGCCTGCATATATTAAAAAGCTAAGTGAAAAATATTGGGGAAAAGCTGTTCAGCAGCGGGTTATAACCCCAAAAAGTGTAGTTTGTACGTCTACTAATGTTGTAGAAATAGAGGGCGTTACCATAATTGGAGAGCGGATTAATCCAACAGGCAAAAAACAGTTTAAGCAGGCACTGTTAAACAAAGATTATGATTACATTATGGCGCAGGCCATTGCCCAAATTGATGCCGGCGCAAACATTTTAGACGTAAATGTAGGTATGCCCGAAGTAGACGAAAAAGCTATGATGGTGGAAGTTATAAAAAGACTGCAAGCCATAACAGACTTACCATTACAGATAGATTCTTCTGATGCTGATGTTATAGAGGCAGCACTGCACATTTATAACGGCAAAGCGATTGTAAATTCTGTTAATGGAGAACAGAAAAAGCTGGACGAAATTTTACCCATTGTAAAAAAATATGGGGCTGCGGTAGTGGGGCTTACGCTGGACGAGAACGGGATACCCGCCAAGGCACAGCAACGCTTTGAAATTGCACAGCGTATTTTAAACACGGCGTTACAATACGGTATTTGTAAAGAGGACGTTTACATTGATTGCCTTACCCTTACCGCCTCTGCCCAGCAGGAAGCAGTAACCGAAACCTTAAAAGCGGTAAAAATGGTAAAAGAGCAGCTTGGGCTGCACACAGTATTAGGTGTTTCCAACATTAGCTTTGGTCTGCCTAACAGAGAATTGATTAACAGCACTTTTTTAACACTGGCTATGCAAAACGGACTGGATTTGCCCATTATGAACCCAAATGTAAAAACTATGATGGATACCGTTTTTGCATTTAATGTTTTATACAACCGTGATAAAAACAGCGTAAATTATATAGAGCGGTTTCCTGCTGCTGCCGCTTGTACACCAACCCCACAAGCTGCTCCGGTGGAGGGAGATATTACCCTTGCAATAAAAAAAGGGTTAAAGGCCGAGGCGCGGCAACTTGCCTATACTTGTTTAGAACAGATGGACGAACTGGACTTGGTAAATCGATTGTTAATACCTGCTTTAGACGAAGTAGGTACGGCATTTGAAAAAGGCACCATGTTTTTGCCGCAGCTTATTCAATCTGCCAATGCAGCACAGGCTGCTTTTGACGTGGTTAAAGAAAAAATTGCGAAAAAAGGCGGTGAAAGCGTCTCTAAAGGTAAAATTGTAATTGCTACCGTAAAAGGGGACATTCATGATATTGGCAAGAATATTGTAAAAGTTATTTTGGAAAATTACGGGTATCAGATGATTGACTTAGGGCGTGATGTGCCGATAGAAAAAGTAGTGGAAACGGTAAAGCAAGAAAAAGTGAAATTGGTGGGCTTAAGTGCGCTTATGACAACTACCTTAAAAAGCATGGAGGAAACCATTGCTGCTTTACGCGCAGAAAATTTACCCTGTAAAGTTTTTGTTGGCGGTGCAGTGCTTACGCCGGAATATGCTTTGCAAATTGGCGCTGATTTTTATGCCAAAGACGCAAAACAAAGTGTGGATATTGCCAAAAAAGTGTTGGATTTATAAAATTTGGCTTGACCAGGGCATAAATCGGCTTTACAATAAAGTTATATCAAAGTGAAACGAGGAATTGTAAGATGAAAGCAAGAATACCAAAACATCGTGAGTTTGTAATCTCTATTGATGAAAAAGAGGAACCCCGCCACGATGAGTGTTGGGCAAAACTGCAAGTTATTTTAGACGATTACAAAAAAGAAGGGAAATCGGTTTATACCGAATCTTTCATTGAAGATAATGAGGCAAAAGTAAAAGCTTTGCAAGAGGAATATAAGTTTACCTATACGGTTGAAATGCGGTAAAGCTTTTAAGCACATGGCAGGCGACATTCGGTTTGTCGTAAAAACAGACAAGTGATTTTAAATATAAGCAAAAGAGCCTATTGTAGGGAAATACCCACAATAGGCTCTTTTGCTTTTAAACATTATAAATGTTTTTGTTACCACACAATTTTTTCTGCCCGTTTTAAGAGGGCAATCAAAGGAATAACCAATATGGCACAGAAAAAATTGCTTACACCATGTACAAAATCCCAAGGCAGCCCTGCAATAATCCAAGCTATAGTTTGTTTTAAATTTAAACCAAACAAAAGTGCTTGTGCGGGTGCATATAAAATGCCAAATAAAAAACCATGTAAACCACATACTACCATATATACAAAAGGCTGTATTTTAGAAGGTATATTGGTGGGAAGCAGCATAGCTGCACCCCACAGAACTGTCCAAATATACAGATATGGCAGCCACCAGTTTGCAAAACCGGCAATAATGCCGTTTAACAATACATAGGTGTAAATAGGGTAAAGGGCTTTTTTACGATATACGATTGTAAACGCAACAGTAAAGGTAGCCAGTAGGTGCACGTTTGGCAAAAAAGTCATTACAACTTTGGACGCGTACATGAGCGCACCAAGCATACCAAAAACTGCAACTTCTTTTACAGTAAGTTTCACACTTATTCAACCTTAAGGGCATAAACTGCATCTTCTGTAATTTCGGTGCTGTCAACACCGGCGGTTGCGTATTCGCCATTTACATAAAATGCCCAATATACACCGTCTTTGTCGTAATCTGCAGTTATGCCGTTAACAGTTTTAACGTACAAGCCGTACTCGCTGGTTTCGCCTTCAATAAGCTGTAAGTCCAGTAAAGCTTCGCCAACTGTGGCTTTATCGGTGTGAATTTCAAATTCGCTTTCGTTGCCGTCTTTGTCTGTTACAATTAGGCCAAACTGTGTTGCGCCTTCGCCCAATACTTGTTTACCGTCTGCTGCTGCGCTAGTTGAGAGCGAGGAAGATGCAGCAGAGGAGGACGAGCTTGTTACTGCGGAAGACGGAGCAGAAGAGCTTGTTGTTTTTGTGTTGGTGCAACCTACTGCAGAAAGTGCTATAACCGCAATCAGCACTACACAGAGGAGACGAGACAAGGCTTTGTTT
>JAQUTM010000128.1 GCA_028694405.1 Oscillospiraceae bacterium | reverse complement strand
CCTATCAAATATTGGTTGTAGAAGCCTTTGAGCTGCCAGGCAAAAAAGCTTTACCAAGTTAAAGGAGAGTCAATCCTTTATAAAACGGACAAACTGTATTTATCCGCTTTATAAAGGGGAGCACTACAGTGCTCCGCCTTTTTTTACTAAAAGTAATATTAGCGCTGTACACGGCCGGAACCGTCGCCGCCTGCCAATTTTTCTACTTCGTCAACACTTACCATGTTGTAGTCGCCCTCGATGGTGTGTTTTAAGCAGCTTGCTGCAACAGCAAACTCCAAAGCAGCCTGAGGCTCTTTGCCCATCAAGCAGCTGTAGATTAAGCCGCCGCCAAAGCTATCGCCGCCGCCTACGCGGTCAACAATGTGCATGTGGTAGCTTTTGGAGAAGTAGTATTCGTTGCCGTCGTAAAGCATAGCAGCCCAATCATTGTCGTTAGCGCTGATAGAGCTACGTAGTGTGATTGCAACTTTGGAGAAGTTAAAGGTGTCAGCCAGTTGTTTGGCAACGCTCTTGTAACCGTCGTGGTTCAATTTACCGCCGTGGATATCGGTGTTTTCGGCCTCAATGCCAAATACATCTTTAGCGTCCTCTTCGTTTGCAATGCAAACATCAACGTATTGGCACAAATCGCTCATAGCGGCTTTTGCCTCTGCGCGTGTCCACAATTTGCCGCGGTAGTTCAAGTCGCAGCTGATGGTGATGCCTTTTGCTTTTGCAGCTTTGCAAGCCTCACGGCAGATTTCTACAACGTTAGCGCCCAAAGCAGGAGTAATACCTGTAAAGTGGAACCACTCAACACCCTCAAAAATGGTGTTCCAATCAAAATCAGCAGCAGTAGCAGTTGCAATAGCGCTGCCTGCACGGTCGTAAATGCATTTGGAAGGACGCTGAGAAGCACCTTTCTCCAAGTAGTAGATACCTACACGCTCGCCGCCACGAACAATTTTGCTTGTGTCTACGCCGTATTTGCGCAGGCTGTTTACAGCAGCTTGACCGATGTCATGTTTTGGAAGTTTTGTAACAAAAGCTGCATCTAAGCCGTAGTTAGCCAAAGAAATAGCAACGTTAGCCTCGCCGCCGCCGTAGGTAGAACCCATTTTCTCAGCCTGTGTAAAACGGTAGTAGCCCTCTGGGGCAAGACGCAACATAATTTCGCCAAAAGTAACAACTTTTTTAGCCATGTGTGTTATTCTCCTTAAAAATTGTGATAATAATTATTTTATAAAGATGCCGCCGCAAAGACGGCACCAGTGTTGACCCAATGGATTATTTTTTTTGTACCAAATGTACTGCAAAGCCGGCAACCTCGTCTTTTAGGTAAACAGCAATGGTGTTGCCTTTTGCATCTGTTTTGCGGCTTTCCTCGTTAAATTCAAAGCCCTGCATTTTCAGGTGGTACTCAGCACGCAATACGCTGTTTGTAGCAATGCCGATGTGGCCGTTTTTGCCTAGGTACGGAGCTTTCATAACCTCTACAGCTTTGCCTGCAAAGATAGAAGAGTTGCCTGGCTTGTACTCAAAGCCAAACAGAGCAGTAAACATTTTAGCAGCTTTTTCAGCCTCAGCCTCGTTCTCTGCGTTGATGCCAACGTGAGCAAGCTCAAAACCAAGCATAGCGCGTACGGCTTCTTTTGTTAAAGCAACAATGCCGTCCCAGTCCTCAGCGTCAATCATAGCTGCAGGAACCATCCATGTGCCGCCGCAAGCAATGATTTTATCAAAGCTCAAGTAGTCGTTTAGGTTTTTGGCGTTAACGCCGCCTGTGGGCATAAACATCAATTTGGTGTAAGGACCGCTAACAGCTTTTAGTTTGGCAACGCCGCCGTTTTGCTCTGCCGGGAAGAATTTAACAGCCTCCAGGCCAAGCTCCATAGCTTGCTCCATCTCGCCGGGAGTAGCGGTACCCGGTGTCATGCAGGCGCCTTTGGAAAGGGCATATTTTGTAACAGTTGGGTTAAAACCGGGGCTTACAATAAATTTGCTGCCAGCCTCTAAAGCTTCGTCAACCTGTGCAGTTGTAAGAACGGTACCTGCACCTACCAACATCTCGGGAACCTCTTTGGCAATGCGTGTAATCGCCTCTTTAGCAGCTGCTGTACGGAAAGTAACTTCGGCTACAGGCAAACCGCCTTTTACCAATGCTTTTGCAAGAGGTACAGCTTTGTTGGCGTCATCAATTTTGATAACGGGGATAATACCGATACCCTGCATTTGTTTCAGAACTTCATTCATAATGTAAGCCTCCAATATTTATAAATCATCTTCCTCATATGTGTTTCACAATGCGAAACCATGTGTCATAAAGTGAAACGCTTTAATTTCATTATACAAAACCGTTTCAAAGTGTCAAGAGTTTTTCGTGCATTTTTTGCGCAATTTTGCAGGTATTTTATGATAGTAAAAATAAAAGTGCATTTGTATGTAGTTTCTTCCATAAAATACCCCTTTCCCAAGCAAATATGCCCGGAAAAGGGGTACGGTCATCATATATAATAGGTAAGGAAAAATATAAATGTGCGGTAAAAGCAAAAAGCCGTGGCGGGTGGGTTTAAGCGGTTTGAGAAAGCTGTGTACCGGGATAATAATGTGCCAAGATTTCGCTGTAGGTACTGCCGGTAAGAGCCATGGTGTTGGCGCCGTACTGGCTTAATCCAACACCGTGGCCATATCCTCGTGTTGTAATGGCAAACACGTTATCAATATATTCAAGCGTAAAGCAGGCGCTGCGCAAACCCAGCAAGCTGCGAAAATCTGTTCCTTTTACGCCTACGCCGCCCGCCTGTATTTCTGCCACATAGCCTGCGGGTGTGTAGGTGATTTCGCCAAACCAAGTAGAGGGACTGCCGGAAAAGTCGCTCCCCGCAAGAGAACGGCTTAAAGCGTCTGTCATTTGCTGGGGGGTAAAGGTTACCAGATATTCGTAATTATCCGCAGTGGTGTCAAAGGTAGAATCTACCGATACCAAATAGGGTAAGGCTTGATGCCACACATTTTCCGAAGCCTCTGTCTGACCGTTGCTAATTGCGTGGTAACAGGTGGAAGCCGGGGCACCGTCATACAACAGCACTTCGTTTAAGACAGAATCTACAGCGCCGCTTACTTTGGCATAGTTTGTGTCAAAGGCATCTCCCCAAAAAAGACGTGCGCTATCCTCTGTCATATACCCCTGTTTCATGCTGGGGCTTGCTTTAAACCAAGCTCCTTGCAGCGTGTCATCATTGGCGTTAGCGGCTTTTAAAGCCAGTGCATAGGTATGTGCTGCCACAGCTTGTGCTTTCATAGCCTCTACTGCGTAAGTGGCAGGCATTTCCGCCATAACCGCACCTATTACATATTCCCGCATAGTAAGGGTGTTTATTTGACCGGTTACTTCATCTAACACCAACACAGGCTCGTCTTTAATTGGAGCAGAAGCAGAAGAACTGCTGCTCTCCGGTACAGAGGAAGATGCGGTATTCAAATCCGGCAGGGTAGATTGCATTAACAGCCCCGCAAAAGGCAGGGTAAAAGTTAAAAATGCAAACAAAAACAGAATAACGGCCATTTTTTTCATATACGATACCGTCCTTTCTTTTTACAAAGTAATGTTATACAAATTTTCCCTTATAAAATACAGCAATTTGACTGCGAATATTGCCAAACGCATATAAATAAGATAAAATAGATTATGTATAAAGGTTAGAATATATGTACCAAAAAGATGTTTGGAATGTGGGAATTGTGAAAGTAAAAATAAAGCGAGAAAGAAGAGTGACAGAATGAACGAAGCCAAGTACGAACGTGGTTCCATGGAATACTTATGCGAAGAATATTTAAAAAATAACTTTATTGACCCCGAAATTAGTGAGCGTTTAGGCGTAAAGCGGGGTTTGCGCAATCCCAACGGCACAGGTGTGTTGGCGGGGCTTACCAACGTGTGTGATGTTATCGGTTATGACATTGTAGACGGCGAGCGTGTAGCTTGCGACGGCCGTTTAATTTATCGCGGAATTGATGTTGCAGAATTGGTAGATGCCGCTTATGAGGAAGACCGCTTAATTTTTGAAGAGGTAGTTTGGCTGCTTTTGTTTGGAAGCTTACCAAACAAAACAGAACTGCAAGAATTTAAAGATGTACTGGAAAGCCACCGCGCCTTGCCTGCCAACTTTATTGAAGATATGATTATCAAAGCGCCTTCTCCCAATATCATGAACAAAATGGCGCGCAGCGTGTTGGCACTTTACAGCTATGATGAAAACCCCGAGGATTTAAGCCTGCAAAATATTATTGAACAAAGCATTACCCTAATAGCGTCTTTGCCCACGATTATGGTAAATTCTTACCAAGTAAAAAAACGTGTGTATGATAAAGAAAGTATGTTTTTTCATATGCCCGTAGAGGGACAGAGCATTGCAGAGCATATTTTAAGCAGCTACAGAGCAGACCAGCGCTATACGCGTGAGGAGGCAAAGCTGCTGGATTTATGCTTGGTGTTGCACGCAGACCATGGCGGCGGTAACAACTCTACCTTTAGCTGCCGCGTGTTAAGCAGCAGCGGTACCGACACCTACAGCGCCATCAGCGCTGCTATAGGCAGCTTAAAGGGGCCAAAGCACGGTGGTGCCAACATTAAAGTAATGGAAATGCTTGGCCATATTATGGCAAATGTGGAAGATACCTCTGATGAAGATGAAATTAAAGAGTATTTGCGCCGCATCATACGCAAACAAGCGGGAGACCGCACCGGCTTAATTTACGGCATGGGTCATGCTGTTTATACAAAAAGTGACCCACGCGCCACAATTTTGCGACAAAAGGCGGAGCATCTTGCCTATGAAAAAGGCTTTGAGGAAGAATTTCGCGTGTTATGTGCTGTAGAGCATCTTGGCCCTGAGGTATTTGCCGAGGAAAAAGGCAATAAAGAGGTTTGTGCAAATGTGGATTTATTCTCCGGTTTAATTTACAAAATGCTGGGAATTTCCTGCGATTTATTTACCCCGTTATTTGCAATCAGTCGTATTCCCGGTTGGTGCGCTCACCGCGCAGAAGAAGTTACATTTGCCAACCGTATTATTCGTCCCGCTTACAAATATTTGGGTGTACACCAAAAGTATGTACCTTTGGGAGATAGAAAGTAATGAAAAAAACCGGTTTTGTAATATCGTTTTTTTTGTGTTTGATAACAGGTGGTTTGCGTTATTTGGATTATGCGCACTTAACTAACATACAGACAGGTTTTTTTGTACAGGGTACGTTAACATCACGCTTAGGTATTGTTACGGTGGTGTTACTGTTTGTATTGGTTACTTCTATTGGGATTACTGCTCCGCGGGGCATGCTTGTGCAACGTGGCGGCGTAGTTTCTTTGGGGCTTGTAATAGCAAGTGCGGCGGCATTATTTTGCGGCGCAGGCGGCGTTTTATACAACCTTACACAAATGTATGCTGTCTGGGACTTTGTGCTTAGCCTTTTGTTTGTCATAAACGGTTTGTGGCTTTTGATAATTGCCTTTGCCTTTTTTGGCAATCCGGACTATATAAAAAAAATGAGTGCAATGCTTGCCGTAGTTGCAGTTAGTTGCTATTATCTGCTTACCGTAATACGCTTTATTACAAAACCGTCCAGTTTGTACAGGTTAACAAAATTGATAGGTATTTTAAGCCCTTTGGCAGCTTTGCTGTTTTTAACTGCTTTTGTCAAAGCTTTATATTTATCGGGTAATAGTGGAAAGTCAAGAGGACTTTACTTTTTTGGGCTTGCAGCTTTTCTGTTTTGTTTTTGTTTGTCAGGGGCAGATTTGGCAGCAGGCTGGGGGCTAAATATGATAGCTTTGCCCGAGCTGTTTAAAACCGTGGCACTTATGGCTGTAGGCTTGCTGGGGATGTTATGTGCTTTTGTAAGTGCCGAAAGCTCTCAAGTGCATGCACCCCATGCAATTTGAATTTAATTTAGTATAACTTTAAGCCTCTGATTACCTCAACAGATAATCAGAGGCTTAAAGTATACAATAGTGCTTGACAAATGTTTTTTAATTGGATATAATAATACAGATGTCTGTAAACGGCAGTTTATAAAAGCAATAGAATATTACGGGGTGTAGCGCAGCTGGTAGCGCGCCTGCTTTGGGAGCAGGATGCCGCAAGTTCGAATCTTGTCACTCCGACCAAAAAAGGAAGGCAATAATGATTTTTGGCTCACAAAGCCAGTAACCATGCGCCTTTCGGGGGCTTTCACTTGAAAAAGTGGAAGCCCTTTTTTCATAGATGTATCGGGGCAAAACCTTCAGTCAGACATGACTCGAACTCACAGGTCAGAATCGCCTGCGTAGCGCCCTTTTTATAACCCCCTCTCGGTCACCGAAAAACCATAAAACAGAAAACAAGAATCAGCGCCGTTTTATCCGAGCAGAAATGCCTGTGAAAAACGGCGCTATTTTTATATAAAAACCCCGCAAACCCTTGCAAATACTATGGCGCCCTTTTTTCTGTGGGCGAAATCTTCTCCTAAAAGCAGGCACAAAACCTCTTACTCAAAAAAGGGCGCTACTCACAACTAAATTAGAAACCGCCAAAGGGCGCTGATTGATCGACTGAATCCACAGCCGAAAGTCAGCGCCCTTTTTGCGTTTCCCAACAAAAATGA
>JAQUTM010000127.1 GCA_028694405.1 Oscillospiraceae bacterium | reverse complement strand
ATAGGAATTAAAATACCAAAGGTGCCCCAAGATGTACCTGTTGCAAAAGCAAGACCCAAAGCCACCAAGAAAAGAACAGCCGGAAAAATAGCGTTGGAAACACTGCTGGTAGCCAAAGCGCCTGCAACAAACTCTCCCGCAGCCAATCTTGTGGAACAGAATCCGCCTAATGTCCACGCTAAAACTAAAATCAAGATTGCAGAAACCATCATGCGGAAGCCTTGCGGAATACAATCCGCAAACTCTTTAAAGCTGATAACACGACGTGGAAGATACAATAAAAATACAAAAACCAGAGTTGCAAAAGAGCCTAAAACCAAACCGGTAGATGCATCACAGTTTGCAAAAGCTTCTACAAAAGGCGTGCCCTCAAAAAAGCCGCCGGTGTATATCATTGCGGTAATACAGCTTAAAATTAAAAAGACAACAGGCAAAACCAAATCGATTACTTTGCCTTTAGAAGAAACGGTTTCTATTTCGGCGGAAGCATAATCATTCACACCACTGAACAGGTCTCCGTTTTTTGCGTTCTCTTCATATTTTTTCATCGGTCCGAAGTCCAAATCTGTGCAGGCTATAAAAACAACCATAGCAATCGTTAACCAGGCATATAAATTGAAAGGAATTGTGCTTAAAAACAGAGTAAACCCATCACCTGTGGTGTACCCTGTAACTGCAGCAGCCCAGCTGGAAATAGGAGCAATAATGCAGATAGGTGCCGCAGTTGCATCTATTATGTAAGCAAGCTTAGCACGAGAAATTTTGTGTCTGTCTGTAACAGGGCGCATAACGCTACCTACTGTTAAACAGTTAAAGTAGTCGTCAACAAAAATAAGTGCGCCCAGCGCAAAAGTAGAAAGCATTGCACCTTTGCGCGTTTTAATTTTGCCGTTTGCCCAGTTGCCATAAGCGGCGCTACCGCCTGCTTTTGTCATAAGGGCAACAATTATGCCTAAAAACACCAAGAATATAAGTATGCCAATATTCCAAGGGTCACCCAGTTTTTCGGTCATAACCTCAAAAATGGCCTCGGCAGTGCCGATAATGTTAAAGTTTGTATAAAGCAGAGCACCTGACAAAACGCCAAGGAACAAAGACATATATACTTCTTTTGTGATAAGTGCTAAAACAATCGCAATGATGGGCGGAACCAAAGCCCAAAAAGTTCCTACAAAATTCATAAATTCTCCTTATCTACCTTTCTGTACGGTAAAACAAAAAAGCCGTGACAGTTCCGCTTTATATGGAACATCACAGCTATTACACGCAAAAATACAATAGTAGCATAAGTTTGCAATAACGATAGCGCTCCACATAAGTGACAGTCTGCTACATATTTTGCAGCAGCCCAGCTTATTTGTTGAGTAACACAAATAAACTTCGGCAACGTACCCTTTCAAGCATAACTGTCTACCCAACATTGCTATGCTTTACTCATGCAAATTGCACCTCTATCAAGCTTTATTAAATTATATCTAATTTATCACACTTTTGTGCTATTGTCAAACATCTTATGCTTTTGGTCATTTTAAATTTAGTGTGTTAAAATATTTTCTAAGTAATTTTAAAAAATCAAAGTGTGTAAAATTTGTTACAACCGCAATTTGCGTTGATGAGACAGCGCAAACATAGACAGACCCCTTTTACAATGGTATAATGCCGATATATTGAGCTGTAAACACATTATTCATGTTGTTTAGGTAGGATGGTATGAAAATGAAAAATGTTGTGTGTATTTTTTTAGCATCTATAACGCTTATGGGAATTGCAGGTTGCAGTAGGCTTGAAAACAACCAATCAAAAATTGATAACGGTTATTCCTTGCAAGCAGAAAGTCAACTTTCAAAACCTACTGATAGTTCATCTCAATCAGAAGATTTATTGTCTGTAGATAATGAGTCTACTCCGGATATAGGTAAAAACGGCTTTTTCACGCTTGGCAAGAACGAAGAAGTCAAAGCTGTTCTTGAAAAAGGAGATACATTTGGCGAATGGAAAGTTGCAGATATAGAATATAAATATGACCCAGATGATAAACTAAATATGTTAAAGGCAAATTTTATGGGTAATGTAACTTTGACAGGAATCGTGAAGCGAAATGATTTATTTGAAAATGGTTATAATTTTATAGTATCAGATTCCGATTTTAGTAAAATGCCACATTTTAATTATTATGATGCAAATCCCGATAACGGTACAATCTTTCTAATGAATTTTGCAGATGAAATTACAAATGCTCCGAATTTTGATATGGATGAGGAACTGAAATGCACCATTACGGTAAGCGAATACAATTATATTTTTGTATACACCATGGCTCCCGCAAAGGGAACCGTTACACAAATTGTATATAATTAAATTTTATCTTGTTTGCTACGCAAAGCCAGCATAATTTAACATCAAATATAAGCTGTAACCGGCAACGCGGATTACTGAAATCCCACAGACAGATTTTATATTCCACGCTATATTTTACAAGGAATATATATAGGGCGCTTAGCCCAATTCTACACTGAATTTAAGAAAATTATGCTTTTTTCAAAAATCCAATTTTATATACTTTGCGTTTTGTATTATAGTTAATATAATGCTATAATATTTTTAGTTTATATATTTTTATGCAATTTAAAATACACGTTATGGATATAGTGCAAGTTATAAAAAGGAGAATACATATCTTATGGTAGAAAATATTATATTTGACTTTGGCGGTGTGTTGGTAAACTTTGCGCCACGCACTTTTTTAAAAGAAACTTTTCACGATGTACACTTAGAAAACGCTATTTATAATTTAACCTTTGGAGACCCGCTGTGGGCGCAAATGGACGCAGATACGGTAACGCGTGAAGAAGCAGAGGACACTTTTTTACAGCTGGCAGCTTTACAAGGTTTAGAGAAAGAAACCGCTTTGATATTAAAAACATGGAAATCCACTTTAACTCTAAAAAAAGATACTTATTCGCTGCTACAGCGATTGGCTAAATCTAATTACCACACCTACTATTTATCTAACTTGCCTGCTGACTGTTATGAAGACTGGAAAACTCGGTTTGACTTTTGGCAGTATTTTGACGGTGGGATTGTTTCTTGTGATGTAAAATGTATAAAGCCTGACGCTGAAATTTTTGATATTTTATTGGAGAAATATAATTTAAAAGCAGAAACCTGTGTTTTTACAGATGATAGCGCAAATAACGTGCAAGGTGCCCAAGCCTGCGGACTGAAAGGGATTGTTTTTACAGGTGCTAAAGAGTTAGAGGAAGAATTAAAAAAACTAGGTGTTTCCTTCTAGCCTTGCTGAGATAACGCTTTTTACAAATACTATTTATTCTATAAATCAGTACAACTGAAACTAAAAAGAACAAAAAGCACATGGTAATTTACCATGTGCTTTTTTGTTATATTATCATTTTTTCTGTCAAAGCTGTCGTTTAATGTGTTCAAGCGCATTTTTTTCCAGTCGGCTTACCTGTGCCTGACTAATGCCAATCTCATTTGCTACCTCTACCTGGGTTTTGCCTGATAAAAAGCGCAAAGCCATAATCTTTTTTTCACGGTCGCTCAATTTTTGAATGGTATCTTTAAACAATATGCCGCTTATCCAGCTCTCCTCATTGTTGCTGTCGCCTATTTGATCCATTACAAAAATAGTGTCTCCTCCGTCATTGTAAACCGGTTCGTATAAAGATACAGGGTCCACTACAGATTCCAACGCCAAGGTAACGGAGGCTTGATCTTCACCAAGCTCCTGCGCAATTTGCTGAATTGTAGGCTCTTTTCCCATTTGCTTTTGTAAAGCCTCTTTTGCCTGCATGGCGCGATATGCCAAATCTCGCATACTGCGGCTTACTCTTATTGCATTGTTATCTCTTAAAAATCGCCGTATCTCGCCGATAATCATGGGCTGTGAATAGCTGGAAAACTTTACGCCATAGCTTAAGTCAAAATTATCAATCGCTTTAATCAAGCCAATACAGCCCACTTGAAACAAATCGTCCATGGCCTCGCCGCGGTTGGTAAACTTTTGTACCACCGAAAGCACCAATCTTAAATTGCCCGCAATCATCTCCTCGCGCGCCTGCTCGTCTCCTTTTTTTATTCGCTCTAACAGCTCTTGCTTTTGTGCTTCCGTTAAAATTTTAAGTTTTGAAGTGTTTACACCGCTAATATTTACTTTGTTATAATACAACTTTTACTCCCACCATTCGCCTTTTTATTACACAAAAAGTATGGGAGTATTTGTCGGATAAAATACGTTTAGAGCGCTTTTCCAAATTATAACATTAAATTATACTTTACAACTTTACTGTGTTAGCTATTGCCTGTAACTGCAAAAAATGTTATGATTGAAAACACGTTTAAAGAATTATGTGGGATTGTAATTTTAAATATAAAGGAGCAAAAATATGATTAAATTATATGACAGCGGCGTATATTTGGTAGACGGCAAACAAATTATAGAAAATCCCGCCGAAGCCGGTATCTCGCTATCTAAAAGTGAAGCTGCAAAAAACACCATGGCTTACTCTATTTTGCAGGCACACAACACCTCCGGTGATGAAAACAAACTAAAATTAAAATTTGATGCCATGGCAAGCCATGACATTACTTTTGTTGGCATTGTGCAAACAGCGCGTGCCAGCGGCCTTGAAAAATTTCCTATCCCCTATGTGCTTACAAATTGCCACAACAGCTTATGCGCAGTAGGCGGCACTATTAACGAAGATGACCATATGTTTGGTCTTTCTGCCGCAAAAAAATACGGTGGTATCTATGTGCCTCCTCATATGGCTGTTATTCACCAATATATGAGAGAAATGCATGCAGGCTGCGGAAAAATGATTTTAGGCAGCGACAGCCACACACGCTACGGCGCCATAGGCACCATGGCGATTGGCGAAGGCGGCGGAGAACTTGTAAAACAGCTGCTATGCAAAACTTACGATGTAAATTATCCTGATGTTGTGGGGGTATATCTTACCGGCAAACCGGTGCCCGGGGTTGGCCCGCAAGACGTAGCACTTGCAATTATAGGTGCAGTATTTAAAAACGGCTATGTAAAAAATAAAATTATGGAATTTGTGGGTGACGGTATTGCCAACCTAGAAATGGACTTTAGAAATGGTATTGACGTTATGACTACCGAGACCACTTGCCTATCCAGCATTTGGTGCACCGATGAAAAAACGCAGGAATATCTGGCAGTTCATGGTCGTGCAGAAGACTACAAACAATTAGAGCCGGGTAGAGTTGCCTATTATGACGGCATGGTGTATGTAGACCTTTCTACAATTAGACCTATGATTGCGCTTCCCATGCACCCAAGTAATGTATATGAAATAGAAACACTTAACGCAAACCTAGAAGATATTTTGCGTGCTTGTGAAAAAGACTGCATACAGTTGATAGATAATCCTAATATCCAGTTTAATTTGACAAACAAAATTGTAAATGGCAAGTTAAAGGTAGACCAAGGTGTAATTGCAGGTTGTGCCGGCGGTACCTACACAAATGTAAATGAAGCCGCACAAATTATCAAAGGCCATATGATTGGCAATGACGAATATGCTTTAAGCGTTTACCCCAGCAGCCAACCCGTAATGATGCAGCTAATGAAAAACGGTGATATTGCTGATTTAATGGCGGCAGGCGCCACTATTCGCACTGCATTTTGCGGCCCTTGCTTTGGCGCAGGAGACGTACCTGCCAACAACGCATTTTCCATTAGACACACCACACGAAATTTTCCAAGCCGTGAGGGCAGTAAACCTTCCAACGGACAAATTTCCAGTGTTGCACTGATGGACGCACGCAGCATTGCGGCTACCAGTATCAATGGCGGATACCTGACACCTGCTACCGACTTAGATTTGAACTGTCATACGCCTAAATATTTCTTTGATAAATCCAGCTACGAAAGCCGCATTTACAAAGGCTATAACAGACCCAACTATGACGATTTACTGAAATTTGGTCCTAATATCGTAGATTGGCCGACTATCAGCCCTTTAAGCGACAATTTGCTGATGAAGGTGGTATCTTATATTACCGACCCTGTTACCACCACAGATGAACTAATTCCTTCCGGCGAAACTTCTTCTTTCCGTTCTAATCCTTTAGGGCTGGCAGAATTTACTTTGTCCCGTAAAGACCCTGCCTATGTTGGCAAAGCAAAAGCTGTACAAGCTTTAGACCATGCACGAAAAGCCGGTCAAGAGGCAGATGAGCTAGAAGGTGTTTACACTAAAATCAAAACTATAAAAGGCTGCGAAAATATAAATACGGCACAAATGAACATTGGCAGCGTTATCTATGCTGTAAAACCGGGAGATGGCTCTGCACGTGAACAAGCTGCAAGCTGCCAACGTGTTTTGGGCGGCTGTGCCAATATAAGTCAAGAATACGCTACCAAACGTTACCGTTCAAATTTAATTAACTGGGGAATGATCCCCTTTTTAATAGACGGCGACACACCTTTTACAAAAGAAGATTACGTTTTTGTGCCGGATATTCGCACAGCTATTATGGGGGATACCAGTGCCATAAAAGCTTATGTAATTGGTAAAGAGGTAAAAGAATTTACTTTAAGCATTGCAGACATGACAGCAGATGAAAAACAAATACTATTAGATGGCTGCTTGATAAATTATTATAAACACAATTAAAATACAAAAACGCTGTTTCAC
>JAQUTM010000126.1 GCA_028694405.1 Oscillospiraceae bacterium | reverse complement strand
CAAAATAAATGGCGCCGTATTTGGTTACATCTGTAGGACGGCTTAAAATACAACTGCTCATATCAGCAACCAGAGGAATACCGTCTACTTGCGGAAGCTTGGTAAAACGGGTACCGAAAATGGTGTTGTTTTCGCAGATGTGAATATAGCTTGCATTTTTGTTGTATGTAATTTTGTCCACGTCAGGAATACAGGTAAAGTTTTGTTCTTTGGTAGAAGCTACTATATTTACTTTGCCAAATTTGGCAGCTTCCTTTGCAGCTTTGCCACTAAACTGGCCTGTTACAATATAATCTGCCTCGCCGGTTGTCATTAGGTTAAGGGGTACCATAGCAAATTGTGTGCTGGCACCGCCTTGAAAAAAACCAACTTTATAGTTATCGGGAATATTCATCACGCGGCGTAGACGAGCTTCGGTATCTTTGATAATGGCATCATACACACTAGATCGATGACTCATCTCCATTACTGACTGTCCACTCTGCCCGTACTCCAACAGTTCTGACTGTGCAGTGCGTAATACTTTTTCAGGTAACATAGATGGGCCTGCGCTAAAATTGTATACTCGTGCCATTTTTCATACCTCCATATGGTTTTTAATATAAATCACTTTAATTCAATAAAGTGTTATATATAATTATAGTATGATAATCCAGTTTGTCAAAGAAAAAACGAAGAATTCTCTATAATTTTACGAAATAGTGAAAGTGTACACGGCTCAAAAACGTTTTTGGTGAAAAGTGCTAATTTTAAATATCCGCAAAAATAAATACAATAGGTAGTGTGCTTCAACCGCAACAAAAAGTACCTTTTATTTTAAACAGCTTATAAAATAATAAAATGATGCAATAGCATAGTAAAATAAAAGTGTCTTTCAAAAATTTTAAGCCTTTGCAACAAAGAAAAACCGCTGTACCCTTTAAAAAGTACAGCGGTTTAATAAGCAAAATAAGTTTAGTCTATGGCCAAAACAGTGTCCAAAGCCAACGTAAGCATATTGTCCAAGTTTCGTTCACGCTCTAGGGCGGTTAACTCATGGTCAATAAAGGCGCTGTCACTTACGCTGCAAATGGCAAGGGCGCGAGCCTTATACTTAGCGGCAATGGTATACAAGGCGGCGGCCTCCATCTCTACGCCAATAACGCCGTACTGCGTCCAGTATTCGCTGCCGGGTACGTTTTCGTAGTAGAACATATCGCTGCTTTTTACAAGGCCAACGTAAGTTTTAATGTTGCGCTGACACGCCAAGTCGTGGGCTGTGCGCAATAAATCAAAGTTTGCTATAGGTGCGTAATGGCCCGGAAAAATATTTAAAAATGCGTTATCTGTGCAGGCGCCTTGGGCTAAAATAATGTCTTTTAAACCAATTTCGGGCAGCAAGCCGCCGCAGGTGCCAACGCGTACCAAGTTTTTGCAGCCATATTCTTTTAGCAACTCGGTTACATAAATGCTGATGGACGGGATACCCATACCTGTGCCCATAGTACTAACGCGTTTGCCTTTATAAGTGCCGGTATACCCCAGCATACCCCGCACGTTGTTAAACTGAATGGGATTATCAAAAAACTTTTCCGCGATATATTTTGCGCGCAAAGGGTCACCGGGCAGTAAAATACTTTCGGCAATATCGCCTTTTGCAGCGCCAATGTGTGTACTCATAAAAAAATCCTCCTATAAAAATATAATGTTAAGTCTATTTTAAACGAAAACGTTAAATTTATCTACGGGTACGACGCATTTCTTTCAAAAAAACAGTATTTTGTGTATAATGGTTAAAACAAACCGAAATGGAGTTTACAAATGGAAATTGCAACCGTAATTATCTTGGTGGGATTGATAGACATAGCAGGGCGCGTGGCCTGTTTGGCTGTGCTTATGCAAAACAGCAATGTACAGCGTTTACAATATCGTACTTGGGTGCTATTGGTAGCTTTTATAAATTTTGCGTGGATATTTTATCTGCTTTTAGGGCGCGCAAAAAAAAAGTAGCCGATACTGCAAAAAAATAAAGGTGCAGCTGCGGGGGGTAAAACCTTGCGTGCTGCACCTTTGTTGTTTTATTTACTTAGGAGAAGGATTTACCTTTTGCGCCTGTGCCAGTGCTTTTTGCAACGCTTTGTCATAGACTGCATTGTGCGTCATAAGAAAAAAAACCACACTCATAATTACCGTGGCAATTACGGTATCGCTTAAAAAGTGGCGCCCCATCATAATACGTCCTATGGCCACCAAAGTAATGTAAGCGTAGGCTACAAATGCCCAGTTTTTTTCTTCTCCCTCGCAGCTTTTAAAAAGGGAACACAGCAGTAATAACAATAAAATACCCGTGGCGGCAGCAGTGTGGCCGCTAGGTAAAGATGTGCCGCCGGTCCCGCCTATTTTATACCACATACTAAAGCTTTCAAAGCCGTCGGCTAAAAGCATATCATCATAACGCGCGCGGCCTACTATCATTTTTATAATGTTAATCACAATGTTATCTGCCGCCATATAACAAAGGCCAAAAAGCCCCATAAAGCGCAAGCGAATAGCTACACTTATATCAATACGCACCAGCAAAGGCAGTGCACACAGCGCCGCACTTACAGCTAGTGAAAGTAAGATGGCATACAATGGGGTAAAGCTGACCAGAACATTTCGCTTTTGCGCGTAATGTACTGCGGCGTAAAATAAGCCGCCAAAGGTAAGCACAATCAGCAGACGGCCCAACCAGCGTACAACAGGTTTATAAGTGACATTTGCCGCTAAAGAAAACCCAAAAAGAGCAGCGGGCAGATACAGAGGCCAAAACCCAAAAAATTCTGCAAACATGGCCAACAAGTGCGTAGGATTATATAGTTTGTGGTTGATTTCCAAATCATATTTAGCGGCAACTGCCAATAAAGCACAGGAGATAATAAACCCTGTTACAAAAATAAATACGGCTTGCAAGTTTTTTTGTTTTTTTGTTAAGCTTTTCATACCAACCTCTAAATTTTCAGAAAAAACTATTGCGCTAAAACGTCTACGCGAAAGAAATAGGTGATTTCGCCTTTTTTAAATTTTGCGTCAATGCGGTAGGTGTAAACGCCCTCTGTGGTAGGGCTGCGTAAATCTCCCGTTTGCACAACATATTCGGCGGCGCCTACGCCTTCGGAACGGCTTACCTTTACACTTTCCAATCCGCTTTCATCACTAAATGAAATTACAATAGGGCTGCTGGGCTGTACGGTGCTGATAACCAAGGGCAGACCGGGAGGTTCTTCACTGGGCCATACCTTGTTTTTGGCAGTAATAAAGTTCCAAGTAAAGCCTGCGCGCTGTACATTTTGCAAGTCGTACCCACACTGTACGTTAATAATAGGCAGGCTGTTTTCGGGAGAGCGAGCGTCTAGGGTATCTTTAATTAAAACAGTGCAACCGGCGGCTAAGGCAATTAGTAATATGCAAGCTGAAAATTTTTGTAAAAAACGTATTGGTTGTTTCATTCGTCTTTTGCCTCCAAAGGTTTTCCTTCTTCGTCAATATTTTTTTTGGCGAGGCGAGAATTGATATATTCGGCGGTAAATTTGTAAATAACGGCAAAAGTAGGTACACCGATAACCATACCTACAAACCCAAACAGGCCACCGCTGATAACAATGGCCATTAACACCCAAATAGGTGAAAGCCCGGTAGAGTTTCCTAAAATTTTTGGACCTAAAATATTACCGTCAAATTGCTGTAGGGCCAATACAAAAAATACAAAGCCCAACGCTTTCCACGGCGACACCATAAGGAGTATGAGCACGCTTGGAATGGCACCGATAAAAGGACCGAAAAAAGGTATAATATTGGTAACGCCCACAATAACGCTGATGAGCATTGCATAGGGAAAACGGAAGATGGACATACCCACAAAGCAGATAATGCCGATAATTAGGCTATCCAGCAGTTTACCCACAATAAAGCGGTTAAAAATGCGGTTGGAAATGTTTGCAACCTCAAGTAGCCTATTTGCCTTGTTTAACGGCAAAAGTGCATAGACGCCTTTTCGGGCTTGACGCAGCAAGCGGTCTTTATCAATAAGCAGATAGAGCGAAGTAATAAAAGCGACAAAGCCGTTTATTATTGTGTTACCCACAGAGATAGAAAAGCCAAGTAATTGGGGAATAACGCTCTGTACCCAAGCGGTAATTTGGGTAATTAAATCTTTCCAGCTTACAGCCAGCTGCTGTGCCTCCTCGGTATCAATATTAAAGGTGCTGGTAAGGTACAGTACAATTTGGTTTACGTTTTCCAAATAGTCGGGCACCCGTGCAAACACCACAGATATACTTTGGGCAATTTGCGGGATAATTAAGCCCAAAAGTGTAATAACGGTAATAAGCGCCAGAATATAACTTAAAAAAATGCTGATTAAATGTTTGTGCCGCAGCTTTTTAAACAGAGTTTCTTCAAAATACAAGGTGGGGCTGTTTAGCAAATAAGCTAAAACCAAGCCTGCGGTAAAAGGAGAAACGATTGTCGTAACAATCCGCAGTTTTTCGTGAAGTATGTTAAAGTTGGCAAGTGCCATATAAAAAGTAATACCTGCACATACAACAATCGTATTGGCTAAAATACGCGTAGTAAATAGTTTTAATTGCTCGTGTGTACTGTGTGGTTCCTTCATAGGCAGCCGTCCTCTCTGTATGTTTGCTTTAAAGCAGGCAAACTTTATCTTTTTTATTATATACGAACCAAGGTGAAAAAACCAGTCCTTATCTATCGCAGAGGAGAAATGTAACAGGAAAGGAATTTGTTTACATTTTATCTTTTTTTAGATAATATAAAGGAGATACATTTGATGTATACTATTTAATACATTTTATACATAACGTTTTAAATTGTATTTTGAGGAGTGTTTTTTTGCAAAGTACGCTAACAACTGTTTTAACTTTTCTTTTGTTGTTTATTCTTTCTGCACTTTTTTCTGCCGGCGAAACTGCTCTTACAGGGGCAAACCGTATACGGCTTAAAACACAAAGCGAGCAAGGGGATAAATCTGCTGCTCGCGCTTTGCGCTTAATTGAAAATTACAATACCAGTTTAAACACATTGCTTATCGGAAACAATGTGGTAAACACTTTAACTGCCAGTATTGCAACGGTAGTTTGTACAAAGCTTTTTGCAGCGGGCGGTGTAGGTGTTGCCACCTTGCTGGTTACCATTTTAATTATTGTATTTGGCGAGGTAATTCCCAAAAGCTTTGCAAATGCAAACAGTGAAAAAATTATAAAAGCCGTAAGCGGGCCAATCAGCTTTTTAAAAGCTGTGTTAAGGCCTGTTTCTGCCGCACTGGAATTTTTGAAAAAGCTGATTTTACACAGTCCCAGCATCAGTGACCCCAGCGTGACCGAGGAAGAGCTGCGCGTTATTATTGAGGAAATTGAAGATGAAGGCGTAATAGAAGAGGACCAAAGCGCCCTTTTACAAAGCGCCCTAGAGTTTGGAGACATTGTAGCAGATGAAATTTTAACTCCTCGGGTAGATATATTTGCAGTGGAAAAAGGGGCAGACAAAGAAGAAATTTTGCAGATGTTTTTAGAACAAAATTTTTCGCGCATCCCTGTGTATGATAAAACCATTGATAATATTATTGGCGTAGTAAACCAAAAAGATTTTTTTGCAGCCGTTATTACAAACGGAGATTTTTCTATGGAGACACAGCTGCAAAAATGTTTGTATATTCCGCCTAAAAAGCATATTGATGAGCTGATGACGGAACTGCAACATAAAAAACTGCATATGGCTATTGTTACCGACCAATACGGCGGCACTTTAGGCTTGGTTACATTAGAGGATATTTTGGAAGAGCTGGTAGGTGAAATTTGGGATGAGCATGAAGAGGTTACAAGTTTAATTTTACCTGTAGGCGAGAATGTGTACGAAGTAAGCGGTGAAATGCCCGTAGAGGAGCTGTATGAGCAGCTTGCCGAAAATACCCCGCTGCCTGCAACCGACGCGGCTACAGTGGCGGGATTTACCTTAGAGGTTTTAGGACACATACCCCAAACGGGTGAGAGCTTTGAAACGCCCGCCTTGAGGTTTACTGTTGCAAAGGTAGATGAACAGCGCATTTTAAAGCTGCATGTAACCGTAATACTTCCCCAAAAAGAGGGAAAACACAAATAAAGCTGCTGTAAAAAAAACAAAGTAAAATTCTTTGTTTTTTGCATTTAGCATAAAAAAGCTTGTTGTCACATAGATATAAAAGGGTATCTCTTAAAATAGGAGATACCCTTTTATCAGCCCGAAAGGAGTGACAACATGATGCAAAGCGGAGCGTGTGTAATCAGGCGTTTGATAATGCCGGATATTGAAGCGTTGTGTCGCCTATATGCACAGGCGCCAAAGGATTTTGAATGGGTGTGCAGCGAGGAATTGACCTCTTGCTTTATGAGCGGAGAAATATGGGGTGTGTTTGAGGGCAAGTGTCTGCTTTGTGCGGTACCTGCTGTGCCGCTTAATGCGCGTACGGTTCTGTGCGGCAGCCTGCGTCCCCAAATACCACAGGATATGCCGCAAAAAACTTTTGTGATTTATCCCGCAGTGGGCAGCGAAAATATAGATGAAAAAACGTTGTTATCTCTTTTGGAAAATTGCACGGCTCGGTGCCTTACGCACCGCCATGCCGATGCAATTATAGCCACAGTGCCGGTAAAAAGCTGTCCCGGGCTTTCGGCGTGGTT
>JAQUTM010000125.1 GCA_028694405.1 Oscillospiraceae bacterium | reverse complement strand
GTACCCCCGAAAGAGAAAAAGAAAACATGAAAAACAAAACTGCACCCGCCAACGCTACGCTTAAAAGCAAAAACCAAAATAGCTGTTTTAAATACTGGCGCATACCCTGATATGGAAAAGCTACTAATAAAATAAGCCCGGCTGTTACAGATTTATATAGAAACTGTACCCACAAAGGTAAAACAGGCGCAAGAATAATGAGCGAACATAAAGAAGCTAACGCAGACGCCAATAAAATGCGCCACTTTTTTGTGCTTGTGTCCGCGATAGCTTTTGTGGTACACAGCAAAACGTAATCGATTATAAAATTAAGTACAAGTAAAATGTCTAAGTATAAAACTGGCCGCATATCACTTTCACCTCTTTATAAAGAATATCCTGTCCGAAGCGAAAAACGTGTCAAAAAAAACGAAGAAAGAAAAAAAGGAGTATAGCTGTAAAAGCTATACTCCAAAAATTTAGTCTATTTTAACTCTACTACAGTTACGCCTGCATCGCCTTCTCCATAGGTACCAAGGCGATAGCTTTTTACACTGCGGTGTGTTTTTAAATGTGTTTGTATGCCTTTGCGCAAAGCTCCGGTTCCTTTTCCGTGCACCAGATAAACTGTGCCCAAGCCCGTCATAATGGCGGCGTCAATAAAACGGTCCACCTCTAAGATAGCTTCGTCTACATTCATTCCCAAAAGATTGATTTCCATGTTTGCGCTTCTTGGCTTGGCGTTTGGATTGGTGGCTTTAGCAAAGTTTTTCTTAGGCTGTACCTGCTGTTGTTTGGCCACAGCGTATAAGTCATTTAGCTTTACTTTGGTTTTTATAATACCCGCCAACACTTCTACATTGCCGTTTTTATCAGGCAAAGCGGTTACTGTAGCCTGCTTATCCAAACTTGCAATCATTACGCTATCGCCTATTTTCACACTTTTTAAAGGTGTGTGATAAATTTTTCGTGCTTGTTCTGCATCACTTGCATGGTATAGCTTTTCTGTCTCTTTTCGCGCAATTTCTCGAGCGCGTATTGCACGTTGTTGTGCCGAGATATTCTCTTGCTTTTGCAGTTGCTTAAGTTCGTCCATTAGGTTATAGGCCGAATCCTGCACATTTTTGGTTATCGCATTGGCTTTTTCTCTTGCCATGGCAAGTTCTTGTTCGCCTTGTCTGATTAACTCTTCACATTTTGCCTGTGCTGCTTCTACCTGATGTTCCGCAGCGTGTTTTAAATATTCAATTTCTTCTTGGCCGTTTTTCAGCTCTACTTTTAAATCTTCCAGTTGGGCTAAAACCTGTTCAAAGCGTTTATCTTCTTGAGAGAGATGTAGCCTTGCCACATCAATTATCTCTGTGGGCACACCCAATTTTTCACTGATTAAAAACGCATTGGATTTCCCCGGCACACCTACACTTAATTTGTAAGTAGGACGCAAGGTTTCAACGTTAAATTCGCAGCTGGCATTTTGTACACCGGCAGTTTCCAACGCAAATATTTTAAGTTCCCCATAGTGTGTTGTGGCCATAATGCGTGTGCCGCTTTTTCGCAGTTGTTCAATAATGGAAACTGCAAGAGCAGCACCTTCGGCGGGGTCTGTTCCCGCCCCTAGCTCGTCTAGCAAAACCAGTGTGTCCTCTGCCGTATTACCTAAAATTTGTGTTATATTTTTTATGTGACCCGAAAAAGTAGACAAGCTTTGTTCAATACTTTGTTCATCGCCAATATCAACTAAAATTTCTCTAAATACACAAACGCTGCTGCGCTCATTAGCGGGAATCAGCAAACCTGCTTGTGCCATAAGGCAAAGCAGACCAGCGGTTTTTAATGTTACGGTTTTACCACCCGTATTGGGACCTGTAATAATCATGGTATCATATGCTTCACCCAAAGCAATGTCCACCGGTACTACTTTTGTTTTGTCAATAAGCGGGTGACGCGCTTTTATTAATTGAAACGAAAAATCGCGATTTACAGTGGGTTTATTGGCGTTTTGCGCCAACGCTAATTTTGCTTTGGCAATAAGTATATCAATTTTAATCATACCCTCGTAGCTTACGCCAAACAAAGGCTGCAAATTGGCAACTTGGTTAGAAAAAGCCGTTAAAATGCGGTCTATCTCTTCTTTTTCCAAATTTTTAAGCTGCAAAATTTTAGCGTTCGCTTCTACTACCGCAGTAGGTTCAACAAATAAAGTAGCACCTGTAGAGGATACATCGTGTATTACACCGCTTACCTCGCCTTTAAACTCGGCTCGCACCGGCACTACAAAGCGTCCGCTGCGAATAGAAACCACTGCATCTTGCAAATACTTTTGTGTGCTTTGATTTTTTATCATACCGTCCAACTTATCGCGAATAGCAGATTCTGTTCGACGAATTTTAGTACGAATCTCATAAAGGCTATTGCTGGCAGTATCCGCAATTTCGGTATCAGATAAAATACTTTCGTAAATATTTTTTTCTAAAGTGGGTTGGGGACAAAGGGTAAAAAACACATCATTTAAAGGACATTCGGCTTGCTCAAGCTGATTGTACCACTGTTGCAGCATTTTAAAGTTGCGTAAAGTAGAGGCAACCAAAAGCAGTTCGGCGGGAGATAAAATACCCCCTTTTTCTGCACGCTGTACTGTGCCCAAAACCCCTTCTACGCCGCTTATGCGGGGTGTTCCGTTTTTTAGCATAAGGGTCATCATTGTGTCTGTTTCCAGCAGGGCTTGTTCCACACTGTCAGCGTCTGCAAAAGGCTGTAGATGCGCTAAATATTCTTTTGCTTCGCTGCAACATGCGCCATCAGCCAACTGCTTTAAAATTTTATTAAACTCTAAAGCTTGTGTATATTTTTGTATCATGTTGTTTCCTCGTTAATTAAATTTGGTAAAACGGATAATAAAAAATCTCTGGTTTTTAAAGGTTTATCTATTTGATTTAATGTATAACCATCTACAATTAAATAGAGGTTCATTAAAGCCAAATTCGGCAGTGTAAAGGCATATAGCTTTGCAGGCTCTACAAATATAATATGGCGCATAGCCGCTAGCGCAGCGGGGTCAAGATTTGGCTCTTTTCCACGTTTTATTGCGCAGCTTTGGCACAGTAAATAGCCTTCCAGCAAATCAAAATAAAACTTTCCGCCTTCATATTGCGCACAGTCCTTACACGCTACCAAGTCTGGCATATATCCTGTTTCACTTAGCGTTCTTAATTCATAAACCGCCTTTATATACTGTAAAGGGCGTTTGTTTTCGCTAATAAAGTAAAAAGCGTTTAACAATAATTTTAACTGAGCTTTTGCATCGGTACGCTCTAGCGATACGGTGGAGGTTAATTCGGCCAAATACATAGCAAGCGCGACCGCTTCTACGCGGTTACGCAAACCAAAAAAGACCTCTTTTACAGAGGCCTCATTGACGGTATACATAGATTTACCCTCATAAAGGATAAATTCTGAATAGCAAAAAAGGCTAGTTGCATGAAATAATTTATTTTTCATACGCATAGAGCCTTTGGCAATGGCTGTAATAACGCCGTAGTCTTGCGTAAAAACAGTAAGTATGCGATCAGCCTCACCTGTTTTAATCTCCCGCAGAACCAGCCCTGTTGTTGTTATTTGCATATGCGTTTTGTTCCTTGATTTCCGCGGCAGTTGGCTGCGGATCTACACTTGTTTTGTAACGCAGATAATACTCAATATTGCCTGTGCTTTCAAATACTTTCCAATAATTTTGGTCGTCCAACAGTGCCACCTCCACACAAACGAGTATATATAATTTAATATATACTTTACGTTCTATTATATGTGCGGAAATTTAAACCAATCCTTTTATTCTGTTTTAAATCCAAAATTATTCAATAAAAAGTCGTTATCGCGCCAATCGTCTTTTATTTTTACCCAACATTGCAAATTTACGCGCGTTCCTAAAAATTCTTCGCATTCCAAGCGAGCCGCAGAGGCAATTTTTTTCAGCATTTGGCCACCCTTGCCAATTATCATACCCTTATGGCTCTTTTTCTCGCAATAAATATTAATATCAATATCTATAATATCTTTATCCGGGCGTTCTTTAAAGCGTTCTACGGTAACCGCAGTGCCGTGGGGAATTTCATCATAAAGGTTGAGCAGCATTTTTTCTCGTACAATTTCTGCAACCAAAGCTTTTTCCGGTAAATCCGTGTAGGAATCCTCCGGAAAAAAATGTGGACTTTCCACCGCATATTCTCCCAGCTTGTCCAGCAAATCAGATACGTTCTTATCCTCTGCCACAGAAATTGTCTTAATACAGTCAAACGCCTGTAAAGCTTTTATAAATGCCATGCGGTCGTCTAAATCAGCCTCTTTTTTTAAAGTGTCAATTTTATTGATGGCTGCTATCGCAGGTACTTTCTGCGCTTTTATTCCTTCAATCAACAAAAGTTCGGCTTCCGTTAGCTCCCCATAAGGTTCAAACACCATTAGCACTACATCTACATCTGCCACACTCTGGGTACTGGTTTTCACCATACGCTCGCCCAATTTTGTGCGTGCTTTATGAATACCGGGTGTATCCAAAAAAATGAACTGCGTAACGCCCTTTGTAAGGATACCGGTAACCTTAGTACGCGTCGTTTGCGGCTTACTGGTTACAATGGCAACTTTTTCCCCTACAAGCTTATTTAATAAAGATGATTTGCCTACATTAGGTTTGCCCACAATGGCGGCAAATAAAGATTTGGTTTGTGTATTTTCCTGCACTATTTATCCTCACTTTTAAAAATAAAATGTCCCGCAAAAAACGTGACGGTCAAAAAAGCTGCTATGCGCCATGGCGCTTGAAAAAACCACTGTACTATATAAACAACAGTTTGGTAGCGCCAAAATAAAAGCAGCCCGCAAATGGCAGCGCCTATGCTAAAAATGAAAACGGCACCTGCAGCAATGTCTTTCACCTGGCCTACGCGTGCATCATAAGGATTGCCCGGTTTTTCTACAGCTCGTTCAACAGCTGTATTGAGCAGTTCCAGTGCAATTACGCCCGCTACACAAATCGTAATAACCGCATATTCCAACCGTGTAAATTGATAAAAAAGCGAAAAAGCGTATACATATACTGCGGCTACCAAATGAAACCGCATGTTACGTTCTTGCTTAAAGGCACTACAAACACCTTTAGCGGCGTATCTAAAAGACTTAAAAAAATTTTTCAGCTGTGTTTTCATCAGCACGTCGGCCTATATTTCTGAATCGGTATAGGAAACAGTACGCTGAAGCCCCAGTTGAATAAGTGTGGCCTCCTCTTTTTCGCGCATACGCACGGCCTCTATGCCGCCGTTTTCATGGTCATATCCCAATAAATGCAGCATGGAATGTACCGTCAAAAAAGCAACCTCACGCTGTAGGCTGTGGCCGTAAATATCTGCCTGCTCGTAAGCTTTTTCTAAACTGATTACAATGTCTCCCAACATACAGGCTCCGGTTTCGTTGTTTTGGTCGTACACGCCGTCTGCCCCAAGAGGGAAAGAGAGTACATCGGTAGGTTGAGGCTTGTTGCGATATTGAGCATTTAGCTTGGCAATTTCCTCGTTATCTACAAACGTAACACTTATCTCGGCAGGTTTATCAAAATTTTCCATCTCCAGTGCTGCATTGCAGGCACGGCGAATTAAAATGCGTATGCCCGAAGGCACTTTTACAATATTTTGTTGATTTGTAATATATACTTTATTAGACATTTTGTTTTCCTTTCTACGTCTTACCTTTTTCGCGTTTGATCCGCTTTTTCATAAGCTTTTACAATTTCTTGTACAAGTCGGTGACGAACCACATCTTTTTCGCTAAAGATAATTTTTTCTATGCCATCTATATTTTTCAGCACACGCAGTGCATCAATAAGTCCGGACCGATTTTTGTCAGGTAAGTCTATCTGCGTAATATCTCCTGTAACCACTACTTTAGAATTTTGCCCCATACGGGTTAAAAACATTTTCATCTGCTCCGGCGTGGTATTTTGCGCTTCGTCTAATATAATAAAAGAATCATCTAATGTGCGCCCGCGCATATATGCCAGAGGTGCTACTTCGATTGTACCTTTTTCCAGCAGCTTTTGAAACGTTTCCGGACCTATCATGTCAAAAAGGCCATCGTATAGCGGGCGTAAATAGGGGTCAACTTTATTTTGTAAATCTCCCGGTAAAAAGCCCAGCTTTTCGCCGGCCTCAACTGCAGGACGGGTTAAAATAATACGGCTTACTTCGTGGGCTTTAAAATGTTTAACCGCCATAGCAACGGCTAAATACGTCTTTCCTGTGCCGGCAGGCCCAACACCAAAGGTAATTGCATTTTTACGAATGGCACTCAAATAGGCTTTTTGACCCAAGGTTTTGGGGCGAATCGGACGTCCTTTTGTAGTTATAACCACAAAATCTCCTGTTAGCTCATGCACTTTTTCTGCATCGCCTGTACAAGCTAAAGAGAGACAATACCGTATTGTTTGCTCATCTAACGCTGTACCGTTTTTTAGTACGGTAATCATTGCTTCTATAGTACGTCCGGCGGCACTAACCGCATCTTCTTCACCAATAAATTTAATTTCGTTGCCTCGGCTTACAGCGGTAACAGTCAGTTCTTTTTCTAACAATTTTATATTTTCGTCACAGCTACCAAATACTTCTAACGCAATTTCTAAATTTTCAATTTCTTTATGCCATTCCGCCATATTTTACCTCGCACATTATAATACATTTTAATTATAGCACA
>JAQUTM010000124.1 GCA_028694405.1 Oscillospiraceae bacterium | reverse complement strand
GTCAATTTTGTGATTGACGATTTTCTTTTATGCTGTTATCCCCAGAACAAACCTTTAAAATTGCAGACAGGAGATTTTCACATGAAAAAGCCAAAATATATTGAAAAATTGTATGCACTTATTTTCTTGTGCTTAGGCTGTTCATTTTTAATTATAGGGTTACTATGCTTTGTAGGAGTAGTAACACCTGATGTACATTCAAAAGTTCAAGACCCTATTGTTATGGGGACTGTTTTTTCGTTGCTGGGTGTCACTTTTGGCGGTATACAAGCGGTTTTAAACAGGATTGCATCTGCAAAGGAAAAGCTGGAAAAGCAGCTGTTGGCAAGCGGAACACCAATAAATGGAACAGTAGAAAAAGTATATTTACAAAAATATACAAATTACGGAAAGAAATCGCCCTATAGAATTTGTTATACTTATACAGAACAAGACAAAATTTATCATCACAAAAGTTTTTTACTATGGGAGAAGCCGGATTTTGATGAGGGTGATTTTATCATGGTTTATGCAAATGATTCAGGAAAATCAACCATTCAGTTGTGATATAAATTACAGTGACTAGTGTGCTGTAACAGATTTGACCTTTAAGTTGGATTGATAATCTGCTGGTGCAGACAACATAAAAAATAAGAAGATGTCGTGCAGTGACAACTGTAGGACATCTTTTTTTATACTTATTTAAAAAGAATAAAATGCTTAACTGCTTGCGTGTGGTCAAATAGAATTTTATAATTGCTTTTAAAGCTGTAACAAAAATTAGCCAAAAACTATATTTGAAAGCTTGGTTTATCTAAAGATAAGCTTCGTTGCTTTTTCGCGTTATCAATGTTACAATTAACTTATAAAAATATAATGTTTTCTCTATATTTATCTAATTTAGGAAAAATTTAATTTCCTGCTTTGTATTTTCAAAAGCATAATTCAGAACTAAATCGGTCTGATAAGTATCATCTTTTACCTGTGGCGCATTTAAATTTTACTATTTATAAAGTTTATGATAAAGGTGGGACAAAACTATGATTCAGGAATTAAAAAATCGGGGAGCGGATATTGCAGACGCTTTGGCTAGAGTTCTGAACGATACTGCATTTTATGAAGAATGTGTATGCTGTTTTGCGCAAGATGAAAATTTCAGCCTTTTGGAGCACGCGCTCAATCAAAAAGAGTATAACGCTGCATTTGATTATGTGCACACGCTTAAAGGGGTAGCTGCCAATTTAGGATTGCTGCCGATTTTTCCTGATTTACTGTGTATGACGGAGGCGCTACGTTCCAAAGATTATCAAAACATTTTAAACATGGAAAATAGAATAAAGGGAGCACACACATGGCTGCAAGCCTTGATCCAGAACGGCAAAAGTTAAATAGGAATATGATTATAACAAAAACTGTCCAAGGCGATGCGGATTAAGGTGAGAGATATGAGTATTTGCTTGTTGAAGAGCCTTAGCAAAATAAACGAAACGACTTTTTTAAACAGGAGAAAGGCAACCGGATTTGTATTTTGGTAGGGAAAAGGCACAGTTTTATTAAAAAAGGCAGTAAAATTGATGTAGGGAAGTATAAGTATAAAGAGTACAAAGTATGAGTTTACATATAAAAGAGAATGTTTAAAAGCCATGTTATATGCTGATTGAGAAATAAAAAATCTATAGCTTGATAGAGGTCAGCTTAAAAAATATGATTTATAAAAAAGAGCAGCAGACTTTATCTGTTGCTCTTTTTATGTAGTTGCTAAATATTTTAAAGAACAACTCCAATTAAAAAAACGAAAAACCACTTTACAAGGTTTAAAAGTTGTTCCAAAGAGGCACACAAATTTGCCAAAAGAGAATAACACGTTGCGGTAACAGTCATTGTTCTTTTTATAGTACAGCACAGCTCCACTTTTCCGGTTTTTCTAAATAGCGGCAAAGGTTGCGCAGGTTAATGGGAAGCAAAATGCAAGCCGCCGCTTTCGCCGTTAATTACACTTTTAAAACTTTAAAAATATGATAAAATAAAAATGTAAATTTGGCGCTAAACGTCAGCTTGAATTTTTGTGAGGATAAAATTATGAAAACAGTAGTGATTCATGGCCAAAACCACAAGGGAAGCAGTTATCATTTGGGAGAAATCGTGGCTCAGCACATTGCTGCGCCTGAAGAAATAACAGAAATTTTTTTGCCAAGAGATTTAAATCATTTTTGCTTAGGGTGCTATCAATGCTTACAGGCGGAAGAAAAGTGTCCTTTTTATGAGGAAAAGAAAGTGATTATGGACGCCGTTAAAGAAGCCGACGTGCTTGTTTTTACGACCCCTACATACTGTATGCGTGCCTCGGCCTCGATGAAAGCTTTTATTGATTTAACTTTTGTTAACTGGATGCCTCATAGACCGCAGCCATCGATGTTTAACAAGAAAGCTGTAGTAATTTCTACCGCAGCAGGTGCAGGTGCCAAATCTGCAATAAAAGATATTACGACTTGCTTAAGTTATTGGGGTGTCTCTTACATAAAAACCCTTGGCGCTAGTGTGGCAGCAACTAATTGGAATGAAATTGCCCCCAAAACAAAAGAAAAAATTACAAAAAAAGCAGAGAAAATTGCAGCGCAAGTTTGCACTCAAAAAGTTCGCGTTAATTTAAAAACGCGATTTATTTTCCAGCTTATGAAATTGTCCGGAAATGATTCAAGTAAAATGGGGACGGTTTTGCAAACGGATTATTTATACTGGAAAGAAAACGGTTGGTTTAACGGCAAAAAGCCGTATTAGTAAGCGGATTGGTAGTTAAACTGTTACAGAGATGCAATGCCGCTTTTTTACATATTTCGTTTTAAGGTTATGTAAAACACGAAGAAAAATGCCTGCTGAACAAAAACAGGGGCAAAAATTTTTCTTTTGCGTTTAGGTAATAAAACAAAAAACGTGCACTTTCATGCAAATAAAGGAGCAGAAAAATGGAAGAAGCAAAAAAACAACGCGTACAGGAAATTTTAAATGAAATGACACAAAACGGCATTGTCGGCGGAGCCAGCATACTGTTTTTACAAGACGGAAAAGAGGAATTTTATGGTCAAGCGGGGTTTGCGGATATTGCTGGCGGCGTACCCATGCAAAGAGATACTATCTGCCGTATTTATTCTATGACAAAGCCCATAACGGGATTTGCCGTAATGAAGCTAATGGAGCAGGGGAAGCTGGATTTGAGCGACCCGGTAGAAAACTATCTGCCCGGTTTTAAAAATCAACAGGTAGATGGCGTAACACTAGCCCCAAATGAGCGCATGACAATTAACCATTTGCTCTCTATGACATCAGGGCTTGTGTACGGTGATGAAAATACGCCCTTGGAGCGCGCAACAGATCAATTATTTGATGAAATAATTGATAAAATGGAGACGCCCGCGGCGTTTACCACACAGATGGTCGCCAATCGGTTGGGAATGTTGCCTCTGGCGTTTAAGCCGGGAAACTCTTATCAATATGGCACCGGTGCAGATGTTTTGGGGGCAATCGTAGAAATAATTGCAGAAAAACCTTTTGATGTGTTTTTGAAAGAAACATTATTTGAACCGCTTGAAATGAATGACACCGATTTTTTTGTGCCACAGGAAAAACAGCATCGTTTGGCAAAAGCTTATGACCATGATAACAGAGGATTGGTAGAGTTTACATATAGTAATTTAGGTGTTTCAAACAGTATGCTACACCCGCCCAAGTTTGTATCCGGCGGAGCAGGTTTGGTTTCTACTTTAGATGATTATGCTAAATTTGCAACGATGCTTTTACAGGGCGGTGTGTACAACGGCGTACGCTGTTTATCAGAAAAAACGGTTACTTTTTTTACGCGCGGACAGCTACAAAGCAATTTAAATCGTGCGTTTTGGAACTGCTTTCCCCGCAAAACGGGATTTAGCTATGGCAACTTAATGCGCCATTGCATTTTACCCCAGGAGTGTGTTGTGTTGGCAGATAAAGGAGAATATGGCTGGGACGGTTGGCTTGGCACTGCTTTTTATAATAGTCCTGTGGCAAATTCCACTTTTTTAATGATGACACAGCGTAGCTATGCACCTCAGACAGATTGGATTAACCGCATAAAAAATGTACTTTGGAGTTAACAGGGTAAGCTTCTTTTAATATAAAAATGCACAAAAAATAAATAAGTAAGGCATAAAAGATAAAAGAACCGGCTTTCAAGAAAAAGGAAAGTCGGTTTTTTCTAAATGTGCCACGGTTTCCGTTCTTTTCCCATTGACGTACCTTGATATATAATATAGTCATCGGGAAGATAAAGTGAGTCTTCCAACCATATTTAAGAAAAGAAGGAGTGTACTTGATGAAAAAAGCATTTGCATGGATTCTGACTCTTGTAATGGCAATAAGCTTGGTAGCTTGCGGCGCAAACTCTGCAACCCCTGCGGGTTCTACAACAGATTCGACAGCACCGTCTGCTAGCACAGCTACAGCCGGCAACACAAACCTTTCGGTTATTTGGTGGGGCAACCAAACGCGTAATGAGCGTACCCAAGCAGCCTTGGACCTGTACGCAGAGCAAAACCCCGGCGTTACTTTTGACGCCCAGTTTGCAGAGTGGAGCGATTATTGGAACAAACTGGCAACCGCTTCTGCTGCTCACAGCTTACCCGACGTAGTACAAATGGACTACAAATACTTAAAGCAATACGTTGAAAACGGCCTTTTGGTTGATTTGAAACCGTATATTGATTCCGGTGTGCTAGATGTTAGCGGTATTGACCCGGGCATCTTAGAAGCTGGTTCTGTAGACGGCGGCGTATATGCAGTTTGCATTGGTGTTAATGCACCGGCGCTACTTTACAATAAAACCTTTATGGACGAGAACGGCTTTACTGTAAAAGATAACATGACCATGGACGAGTTTATCGCTTTAAGTAAAGAAGTTTACAAAAAAACCGGTATGAAAACAAATGTTTCTTACGGTGCAGGCGAAAACTTTATCGATTACACAATGCGTGCTCAAAGCATTGAACTTTACGACGGCAACAAATTTGGCGCAAAATCTGCCGAAGATTTTGTTCCTTACTTTAGCATTTACGAAAACGGCATTAAAGATGGCTGGTTGATTAGCCCCGAAGTATTTGCAGAGCGTACATTAGGTTCTGTAGAGCAAGACCCATTGGTATTTGGTTCCGGCGCAGACCAGCGTTCTTGGTGTACTTTGGCTTACTCCAACCTGTTAACAGCTTTCCAAGCTGCTGCAGATGCAGAAGGTGTTGTAGAACTGGGTATTACCACATGGCCCTCTGCTGACCCTGCAAAATCCGACTACCTGAAACCCGGTCAATTTTTCTCTGTAACAGTAGACAGCAAAGACCCCGAAGCAGCTGCAAAAATTTTGGACTACTGGACAAATTCTTTAGAATGTAATGAAATTTTGCTGGCAGAGCGCGGAATTCCTGCCTCCAGCAAAACAGCAGATGCCTTGGCACCTAAACTGGATTCGTTACAGCAAAAAATTACAGACTACATCAACAATGTAGTTACACCAACTTGTTCGGCTATCAGCCCCGCTGCTCCTGAAAATTCTGCAGAAGTTTTGAAACTGTATGATTCTTTACAAGAGCAAGTTTGCTACGGCAAGCTAACTGCTGCCGAAGCTGCCCAAAAATTATTTGATGAGGGCAACGCCATCTTGGCAGGTTAATTTTAACGCCGGCGGGTGGAGGAAAGCCTCCCTCGCCGGTTATTTTTTTGATAGAAAAAGGAGATGTGTCTATGAGCTCAAAACAAGCAACTGTGCGTGAAAAAAAACTACACGCGCGCAAAAAAACGCTGGGCCAATGGCTCAATCAGGAGCATGTAGCGGGTGTCGTGTGCACCTCGCCGTTCATCATCGGTTTCTTTTTGTTTATGGTTGTGCCGATGATACTTTCCCTATATTATTCTTTGTGCAATTATAATATTTTGTCGCCGCCACAGTTTACAGGCTTGGCAAATTATATCAAAGCCTTTACACAAGACCCCAAATTTGTAAAATCTATCTGCGTAACTTTCTTTTTTGCCTTGGTTTCAGTACCCTTACGTCTTATCTTTGCGTTATTGGTTGCCATGATTTTAGTGCGCAAAAGTAAGCTTTCTGCTTTTTATCGTGCGGTTTATTACTTGCCCTCTATTATTGGCGGCAGCGTAGCTGTTGCAATTTTGTGGAAACGTATGTTCGCAATGGACGGTGTAATAAACAGCATTTTACGCAACATTGGTATTCAAACAAGTATTTCGTGGCTGGGAAATACCAGCACTGCCATATGGACTTTAATCATTTTGGCTGTTTGGCAATTTGGCTCTTCTATGCTTATCTTTCTTGCCTCTTTAAAACAAATACCTTCTACTTTGTATGAAGCGGCAGAAGTAGACGGAGCAAAAAAAGGCTCTCAGTTTTGGCGCATTACTTTGCCTTTACTTACACCCACCATATTTTTTAATCTTGTTATGCAAATGATTAACGGATTTTTGGCTTTTACACAGTGCTATATTATTACGCAGGGCAAACCTATGGATTCTACCTTGTTTTATACTGTTTATATGTATCAGCAGTCCTTTGAATTTTACAACACCGGTTATGGTGCTGCTCTTGCGTGGATTATGCTGGCTATTATTAGTGTAGTGACAGGTGTTTTATTTGCTACCAAAAAACTGTGGGCATATGAGGGAGGCTTATAAAATGAAAATCAGAACAAAGAAAACAATCGGCACAACCGTTTATCATATTCTTGTATGCGCTTTTGGCATTGTAATGATTTATC
>JAQUTM010000123.1 GCA_028694405.1 Oscillospiraceae bacterium | reverse complement strand
ACAGCTGCTTGTTTATTTTGAAGATTTTGTGCGCATTTGGTGTAGGTTGGAGCAAGAGGCAAACCGCGCGCCAAAAGCGGGCTGTCTGATGGAGCCAACGCGCTTTACGCGGCCCTTGCAGGCAAGCGCAGGCATACAGCAGATGGACGAGGAGGCACTGGGACAGGCGATATCGGGATATTTGCAGGTGTTTGACAGCGCTTTAAAAGCCTATTTTGCCTTTTTACCCCAAAACGCACAGCAGCAGGCGGTAACAAATATTTACAAAAAGCATAAAAACAGTTTACCTTTACTATAAGTATAAGCTTTAGGGCGCGTACAGGCGGCGCTGCTTTGGCAGCCCTTTGCAAGGGCATAGCGGCGTTAAGCTTTGTGGGCTGCCCCAAAAAGAAAATCAATATTTTAGAATGAGGCTTGCCACAGGGCAAGTGGGAAGGAGTTTGTTATGGATTTTACAAAATTTACCGAGAAAAGCCAAGAGGCGGTAATGGCGGCACAAAATTTGTGCATTGAGCGGCAAAACCAAAGGTTGGAGCAGGCACATTTGTTGTATGTTTTGCTGGCACAGGAGAACGGGTTAATCCCACAGCTGTTTATGAAAATGGGCCACGAGCCCGGCAATGTGCTGGCAAGCACGGCGCAGGCGCTGAATAAAATCCCTACGGTTACGGGCAGCGGGCGCGAGGCAGACAAGATTTATGTATCTGCCGAGATGGACCAAACCTTGGTAAAAGCGCAAAAAACCGCCGAGCAGATGAAGGACGAATATGTAAGCGTAGAGCACTTGCTGCTTGCGCTGATTGACACCGCCGCAGGCGACGTAAAACAGATACTAAGCCAATTTAGCATAACCAAAAACAAGTTTTTGGAAGCCTTGGCAACCGTGCGCGGCAACCAGCGCGTTACCAGCGCCACCCCCGAGGACACCTACGATGTTTTGGCAAAATACGGGCAAGACCTGGTAGAGCTGGCGCGCGCCCATAAGCTAGACCCCGTGATTGGACGCGACAGCGAAATACGAAACGTAATACGCATTTTAAGCCGTAAAACAAAAAACAACCCCTGCCTGATTGGCGAGCCGGGCGTTGGTAAAACCGCCATTGCCGAGGGACTTGCCATGCGTATTGTGCGCGGCGACGTGCCAAGCAACCTAAAGGACAGAAAGGTGTTTAGCCTGGACATGGGTGCCCTTGTTGCGGGCGCCAAGTATCGCGGCGAATTTGAAGAGCGCTTAAAAAGCGTGCTTGCCGAGGTGAAAAAGAGCGAGGGCAAAATTATTTTGTTCATCGACGAATTACACACCATTGTGGGCGCAGGTAAAACGGACGGCGCAATGGACGCAGGCAACCTGCTAAAGCCCATGCTTGCCCGCGGCGAGCTGCACTGCATTGGCGCAACCACGCTAAACGAGTATCACCGATACATTGAAAAAGACCCCGCGCTGGAGCGTCGGTTTCAGTCGGTGCTGGTGGCAGAGCCTACGGTGGAGGATACCATATCCATTTTGCGCGGGCTGAAGGAGCGGTACGAGGTGTTTCACGGCGTAAAGATACAGGACGCCGCACTGATTAGCGCCAGCGTGCTGTCGGGCCGCTATATCTCCGACCGCTTTTTGCCCGACAAGGCAATCGATTTGGTAGATGAGGCGTGTGCCTTGGTGCGCACCGAGATGGACAGCATGCCCGCCGAGATGGACGACATCAGCCGCCGCATTTTGCGCCATGAGATTGAAGAAGCTGCCCTGAAAAAGGAAAAAGACAACCTGAGCAAGGAGCACTTGGCGGAAATTCAAAAGGAACTAAGCGGCCTGCGCGAGACCTTTGCAGGCATGAAAGCCAAGTGGCAAAACGAAAAAGACAGCATTACCCGTGTGCAAAAGCTGCGTGAGGAAATGGAGCAGCTAAACGCCCAAATTGAAAAGGCAGAGCGTGAGTACGACTTAAACAAGGCAGCCGAGCTGAAATACGGCAAGCTGCCCCAAAAGCAAAAGGAGCTGGAGGAGCAGGAAAAACTGGCAGAGGAAAGCCAGCAAAACGCCACCACCCTGCTGCGAGACCGTGTAACCGAGGACGAAATTGCCCGCATTGTAAGCCGCTGGACGGGCATACCCGTAACCAAGCTGATGGAGGGCGAGCGTGAAAAGCTGCTTTTGCTTGACAGCGTGCTGCATCAGCGTGTGATTGGCCAAGACGAGGCGGTGCAAAAGGTGAGCGAGGCCATCTTGCGCAGCCGTGCAGGTATACAGGACGAAAACCGTCCCTTGGGCAGCTTTTTGTTTCTTGGGCCTACGGGTGTGGGCAAAACCGAGCTTGCCAAGGCACTTGCCGAGGTTTTGTTTGACGACGAGCACAACATGATACGCATTGACATGAGCGAATACATGGAGAAGCATAGCGTCAGCCGTTTAATCGGTGCGCCTCCGGGATATGTGGGCTACGAGGAGGGCGGCCAGCTTACCGAGGCGGTACGCCGCAAGCCCTACGCCGTTATTTTGTTTGACGAGGTGGAAAAGGCGCACCCCGACGTATTTAATGTGCTATTGCAGGTGCTGGACGACGGCCGCATTACCGACAGCCAAGGCCGCACGGTAGACTTTAAAAACACCATTATTATTTTGACATCTAACTTAGGCAGCCAGTATATTTTGGAGGGCATTGACGCTGACGGCAACATACATGCCGAGGCGCGTGCGCAGGTAGAGGCGCTTTTAAAAACCCAGTTTAGACCGGAATTTTTAAACCGTTTGGACGAAATTGTATTTTACAAGCCGCTTGCAAAAACAGAAATTACCGCCATTGTAGATTTGCTTGTGGCAGACCTTGCAAAGCGGTTGCGTGCAAAGCAGTTAACCTTAGAGATGACGCCTGCCGCCAAGGCGGTTGTGGTAGAAAACGGCTATGACCCCATTTACGGCGCGCGCCCGCTAAAGCGCTATTTACAGCAAAAGGTAGAAACCCTGGTGGCGCGCTTGATTATTGCAGATAACCCCGTACCGGGCACGCTGCTTAAAATTGATGTGGCAAACGACGAACTGACCATAACCGCCACCGCCTAAAAATTATTTACAGACAGCAGTATTATGACAAAAAAAGCCGCCCTTGCAGCAAAACGCTTGCAGGGGCGGCTTTTTTGTATGTGGGTTAATCGCTTTTACGGGTATGCGCTATGGGGGTGTAGAATAGCCACACAGTAAAGCCACACAGTGAAGCCACACAGTGAAGCGGTGCAGCGGCACAGCAAAGCGACACGGCACAGCACAGCCACACAGCAAAACCATACGGCACAGCGAACACAGCAAAGCGACACGGCACAGCGATACGGCACAGCGGCACAGCACAGCCACACAGCAAAGCGATACGGCACAGCGGCACTGGGGCAGATAAAACATTTGCCACTGTAGAGCGGCTTTGTTGTGTGTGGGTTAATCGCTTTTATAGGGGGTATGTGGATATAGGGGTGCAGAATAGCCACACAGCAAAACCACACAGCAAAGCCTCACCGCAGAGCGGCACTGGGGCAGATAAAACATTTGCCGCTGTAGGGCACCGGCACAGGTGTTTTGCGGGTTTGCCGCAAAGGGCAGCTGTCTTTGATTTGACTGCAAGGCTGCCAAGCGGGGCGGGGCTGTAATTTTCAATTACCGCTACAGGCGGTACGAAGATTATTTTGCCACCTTACCCCTATGTGAGGGAGAGTGCAATACCCGTTACAGGTAAAAAAGTTGAGATAGGGCTTAAAAAAACCAAGCGGTGGGCAGATAAAACACATACGGCGCTGTAAAAACAGCCATGGAAAGCGCGAGAGCCTTCTTTTGAGGCGGGGACAAATCCAGCTTTTTAAAGCAAATTTTATAGTTAAACAAATAGATAAACAGGGCGGTTATTATCACACATACAGTAACCCACAAAAACCCCCACACGCTGCTAAACGGGTTATAGGACACCGCGTTTGAAATGTTTTGGTACCACCATTTTCCAATGGGCGTGTTAAAATCAAAATCAATCACACTGGCCAAAAACATACCTACTGTGCCGATAAAATCGGCAACAAAGCCAAAAATCCATGTTTTTAAAATGACCGATTTTGCCTTTTTCTTTATCTCGTCTACCTTTAAATGCCTTAAGGTAAGCAGAATAACGGTTAAATCGATGATAAAATTGGCGGGAAGAATAACCAGCCACGTTATGGGGATAAGCCACAGCAGCCATACGGGGAAAATGAGGTTGTAAAGCTTTGTCTGTTTTTTCATAAAATGCCCTTTCGTAAATTGGTTGGGTGTGGTGCGGATAAACGGACATACCGTCAGCTTGCCAACAACAAGGCTTGCTTTTGCACACGCACGCTGCGGCAAAAAACGGCTACAAGGAGATACCGTCTGTTTTGCAGGCGGCTTTTTTTGCCATTAGGCGAAGCAGCCGGGGGCGGTTGTATCGCTGGAGCATGACAAAGGGTAAATCGATAAGAGCCGAGGCGACAGAGGTGAGCAAAAACACCCAAAATGCCTGAAAGTATGCCGCAAACAAAACCGGCACAAAGGCAAGCGCCATAATGGTTTCGTGCACCAGCTCGGCTTGGCACATGGCCATTACTACCTGTTCGTAACAACCTTGGGCAATGTGAAACCATGCTTTGTTGTAAACGGGCAGCCTGCTTTTCCACCGCTTTATATGCACAGCGGCATACAGCTTTGGCTCAAAGTGCCTTGGCGCAAACCAGCGGTGGGTGTAATCTACACAGTTGTGCAGCAGCCCTTGGTAGGCGGCGCCCACAAGCCAGCGCATGGCAAAGTGGTAAAAGGTTGTGCCAAGGGCGATGACCCAGGTTTGCCAAAAAGAGGTGCCGTAGTAAAGAAACAGCAGCCCCGCCAAAAGCCACAGAGCGGCAACGGCAAAAGTGGCAGCTGCCAATACTTTTTTGGTAATAATAATTACCCCCAAACATAAAAAAGTAAAGCGCCCAAAGCCGGACGCGGCATTTATACCCAGCGGGAAACTTGGCTGCACCGCCACTGACAAAGCTGCTGAGGCAGGTTTAAAGCCGCAGAAATTTGGTCAATACAGCAGTCACAATAGGGTAACAGCTCGGTGTCGTCGGGGTATAGCAGGCAAATGGCAAAGCGGTCTGCCTCGCGCTCGTAGGGCGTGGTTTTTAAAAAGGTGCCGGTTGCCATATATAAGGTGTTAACTTTGCCGTGCAAAAGGGCATGGCCAATTTCGTGGGCACATACAAATGCCGCCTCCTGCTCGGTTAAATCGCTGGAAAGATAAACAATATTTTTGTGTGCATAGTGTTGAAAAAATCCTCTAACTCCCGTCAGTGGCACATGGTACACGGCATAGCCCAAGGCGCTGCACAAACGGAAAGGATTGTTGGTACCGTACTTTTTTATCAGCTTTTGAACCAGTTCCATTTCCTTTGACATGTAAGGTTATACGTCCTTTCTGTACTTTTTGGGGGTGTATTTTTCTTTTGCCTCCAGTTTTGCCGCCCGCATACCAAGCTCCATAGCGGCGCGTATGCTGTCTAAAGATTCTTCGCTTAAGGGGTTGCCCTCAAACATCAAACCGTCGCCCTTGTCTAACATACCTAAAATTTCGTTGATTTTATGGGCAATATCCTTTTCGTCCTTGCTGGTTAACGCAGATACGATTTCGGTGCCGGCAATTAAATAATCGGTGGTGGTGTTAAAATAGGCGGCAATTTTAAGCAGCTGCTCTTGGCGCGGCACAAGGCCACGGTTTTTCCAAGTGCTGACAGTGCTTTTGCTAATGCCCATCTCCTGGGCGGCACGGCTGGGCGAAACAGCGGCCTCTTTGCATAATTTTTCAAATCTGTCATAAAACATGGGAAAACGCTCCTGTCTTTAGGCAAAATGCCAAAGTTTAATAAGTTGCACTTTTAGACTTGAAAAGTTGAATTATTTGTACTATAATAGAAACATAAGGTTTAATAAGTTAAACTAAGTGCAACAAGTTATAATCATACACGCTTAGTATAGCACGATAGTTTTACTTTTTCAACTATTTTATAAAGAGAGGAGCAATCGATAATGTATACAAGCGAACGCAGCGCCTACTGGGAAGCATGGCGCGTACAACAGGCGGAAAATGATAGCTTTGTGTGCCCGCCGCAAAAGGACAATTTGCGTTGCCCTGTGTGCCATACGGAGCTTGGCCCGGACGATTACATATACACCGCGCCGAAATGTGACGAGGTGGTGGGGTGCAGTGAGTGTTACCGCGAGGCAGAAAGCTACAACGCCTACGATTTTTACGCCATGTGTGATTGTTGAATAAATTGACAGGTGGTACAGGCGGCATTTTTACAGCGGTGCAAAGGTTTTTAAAATTAAAATTGCTGTAGCGCCGGTAAATCAAAGCTTTTATAAGGCTGCTGCGGCACCGGCACAAGCCTTTTTATACTGCAAAAAGGAAAATATCAAAAATTTATTTATGTACATTTGTTGTGCCTACTACAGCTTGCCAACAAAGCCTTTCTTTAAAAGGCGCAGCCGGTACAGGCAGAGCACACGCCATAGGGTTGTGCCGAGATGAAAAAGTGAAGTTAAAGTGTTTTTACACGCAAAGCATCGGCTTTGCTTTTTCATTTTAAGGGTTGTACAGAAGTATCATACCAAACAAACAGTACCATAAAGCGGACACTTTAACAAAAAAAGGAAACTGCGCAAAATATGCACGAAAAGGAGAAGAACATGACCTACAGCTTTAACACAGCGGCCGCCGCGCGCTATGGCGTGGACGAGGCTGTTTTTTTGCACAAC
>JAQUTM010000122.1 GCA_028694405.1 Oscillospiraceae bacterium | reverse complement strand
CTATCTGAGCCTTTGCGCGCGCTACCTCGGTGGCCAAATCCCGCTCACTGCCTAATACACTGTAAGGCTGTATTGTAGAGATGGCAATGCTGGTGTTGTATACATAATCATGCCGTAAAAATAAAAAAAGCAAAGGTTTGCTTTTGTTGTAATAGCCCTCTAAAGCGGCAATATTTTGGTGCAAAGCAGAATAGTCTTGCATCAAGCTGGCCTGTGTGACGGCGTCAAGCATTTCATTCATTTGAGTAGTAAAGCTATCAATAAAAATACTACTGAAAATGCATAGGCTGATAATAAAAGTTATAATAAAAACAGCAGCGTATATTCGTTTCATGCAAACCTCTTAATATAAAATTGATAAATATTTTGGGAGAATACTTTTAACTGTTCTCTTTTTTTATTATTTTATATGTTTCCGTATCGTTACAAGTCATCAATAAAACAGCGTTAGGTGATATGTTTTCTTTTTTTAAGGTTTTTTCAAGCCATTTTTGTGATTTTTCGCAATAGGTTAGGGCATCTGTGTTTATTTCACCTTGGATAATGATAGGGATACAAGGCTTTTTGTTTTGCGGCATAGGTATATTTAAATCTTTGCGGGTGGGAGTGCTGTCAGCGTTGTTTTTATAAATGCTGATGGTGCCGTTTGTTTCTACAATGGCAAAGCACACTTCGTCCAAATCAAAAATGTCTTTTGCGCGCAGTGCTTCCAATAAATCATCAATGGTAAAACGCAGGGTTTTTAAAGTTTTTTGGTCTACTACACCGTCACGAATAATGATTTTAGGCCGCCCCGAAATAAGCGTAGCTAAGCCGCGCGAATGTACACAGATTGCTGAAGTTAAAATCTCCAAGCTTACAATCAATAAAATTGGCAGTAAGCTGTTTGCAAGAGGAATATCGGTGCTTTCAATAGGAATAGAAGCCAAATTGGATATTAAAATGGTGGAGACCAATTCTGAAGGCTGCAATTCTCCCAGCTGCTTTTTGCCCATAAGACGCATAGCAAAAATAATTATGATATAAATTAAAATAGTTCGAACTATAAAAACAATCATATTTTTACACTCTCCTGAAAATTCTACATTAGTGTAGGCAAAATTGTCTAAAAACATTCGGTGAGTGCCATACTTAAAACCGGAGGGGATAAGATGGAAAAAACATTACCGCCTAATATTGCTCAAACAAAACGTAGCTTGAAAGAGAGTTTTGGCGACTCGGCAGATTTTTACATGAAAGACATTACAATAGGGGGACATGCCTGTTGTATTTGCACGCTGGAAGGATTGAGCAGCCTGGAAAAGCTGTGGATTATGATGCTGGACGCCGTAAATGATATGAGCCGGCACCCGGTAACCGCAGAGGAGCTGTTTCTTTATATTTGGAAACGTACCAGTATACCTGTAGACCAAAATATTGTCACGGATTACCCCAATTTAATAAAATTTTTAACCGCCGGCACCAGTGTAATTTTAATAGAGGGTCTGACGCGCGGAATTGTGGTATCTACCCAAAGTATGCAGTATCGCTCGGTAGGCGAGCCTTCCGGCGAAGGAAACTTAAGGGGCTCACGAGAGGGATTTACCGAACCTTTGCGTGTAAATATAAGCTTGGTGCGCCGCTTGATACGCAGCGAGCATTTATATATTGAAACCAGTACAATCGGTGTTTTAACCAAAACAGAAGTTGCTGTTTTTTATCATAAGGATACAGTTCCCGAAAGCTTATTGAAACAGGTAAAACAACAGTTAAGCAAAATAAAGCTGCAAATGCTGTTTGATACGGGCTATTTAGCGCCTTTTTTGGACAGACACCCGTTGTCGCTGTTTACAGTAGGCGGATATACCGAACGCCCGGAAACAGTAGCAGCCAAATTGTGCGAAGGAAAAATTGCCATTATGGTAAACGGATCACCCTTTGCCTTAATTGTGCCTACCTTTTTTAGCGAAAATTTTCAAAGCATGGACGATTATTCACAACGTCCGTACTTTGCAACTTTTATACGCTTACTAAAATATGCAGCTTTTTTAATTGCTATTTTGCTGCCGGGGATTTTTGTAGCCATTGCAAATTTTACGCCCGAGCTTTTTCCGGCACAAATGCTGTACAAGGTTGCCGCAGCAGAACAGGCGACACCTATGCCGCTTTTTGTAGAAGCCTTGTTTGTAAATTTTTTGCTGGAAATTGTTCGAGAAGCAGGGCTGCGGCTGCCTAAGCCAATCGGTCATTCAGTAAGCTTGGTATCTGCCTTAATTATTGGAGATGCGGCAATTAAAGCGGGCCTTTTGGGTACGCCGATTATTGTCGTAGCAGCCTTAACCAGCATTACCAGCTATGTAATACCTTCTCTTTATGAACCTATTATTATTTTACGGGTACTTTTTATTTTAGCCGGTGGTATTATCGGTCCTATCGGTATTGTGGCGCTTGGTCTGTTCTTAATATTGAATATATGCAGTATCGAATCTTTTGGCGTGCCGTACACCGCGCCGCTAACACCGTATAACAGTTCTGTCTTTAAAGACGGGTTGGTTCGAGCCAGTTGGAAAAAACTTTCTAAAAAGCGGTTTACCATTCAAGATTTGCCGGGAGCCGGATTCGGAGATGAAAAATGAGAACGGATAAGATTAGCGTTAAACAAGTTGCATTTATTACCTATATTGCCATGATAGTAGAGGTTTTTATAAAGCCCAGTCAAGCTGTCTCGTCGCTTTCGGCAAAGAGCATGGTGGTATTTGCAATTTTAGATGCCGTATTTACATTGCTGATTTGTTTACCTGTTGTAAAGCTACTGGATAAATGGCAAACCACAACCAGCTGTGCGTTGGAACTGTTTGCGGCGGCTATTTTACTGCTTGCAGCTGTGGATTCCATAATTCAGACAGAGGGATATTACAGGTTTGTAAGTGACAAAAAAATGCCTGCCGTCCTTTTAATTGCGATTGTACTTGCCATTGTAGCTTATGGTGCTACCCAGGGGATTGAAGCTGTGGCTCGGGCGTCACTTGTTGTTTTGGTAATTTTTTGCTGTACATTTTTTCTGCTGATTGCAGCCAATATCAGTCAGTTTAAAATTACCAATTTGCAGTTTGAATTTACAGGCAGAGAAAACTGGGCAAAAGCTTTATTTGGCAGTTTATCCTTTCCTCCAGAAATTATTATTTTTTTAGTGGCGCAGCGTGTGGCAAAAGGGGAAAAAGCAAAGGCTTTTTCTAAAACAATTTTAACGCTATTGGGCACCTATATTGTTTTAGCAGTTTCTACAGAGATGGTGCTGGGCAGCTTTGCCTCGCTGCAAAGCCAACCCGCTCATACATTAGCGCGTATTGGGAGTTTATCTGTTTTTACCCGCTTAGACGCCGTACATGTTTCTGTGTGGCTGTTGTTGGCAATTTTTAAAATTACTACAAATGTGGCGGTAGCTTTAACCTTAATAAAACCTTATGTACCCCCAAAGTATAAAGATAAATTAATTTACGGCCTAATAGCGGCTTTAAGTGTCCTGTGCTTTGGCTGCTATATGTGTCATATTACCAATATGAAAACGTTGCTGCGCTGTGCAACGGTAATATTTGTGTTAAGCATATATGTAATAAAAAAGGTAAGGGCAAACAAAGATGCGAAAGTTTAAAACTTTTTTTCTGCTTTTATGCGCACTGCTGTTATGTACGCTGTGCAGTTGTTCTCAAAGCATAAATCTAAGTGACCGCGCGGTGGTTAAAATGATATATCTGTCAAAGGTAAAAGAGGCATACCAAGCTGTTATTGTAATTTACTCTTGTGAACCAAATGCCGATACCACAAAAGCGGAGGGAATTGCCGAGCTTTATGAGGGCATAGGTGTTACCATTGATGCTGCATTAGACGATGCAACGACCAAACAAAATCGGAAGCCGTTTTATGCACAAAACGAACTTTTGCTAATAGGAGCAGATTTAGCAAAGCAAAATATTACACCTGTGCTGGAATATTTTTCAAGGGAAGAAGCGTTGCGGCCTAACATGGCAATATTTATTGTTGATGAGAGTGAGCAAGCCGTGGCAAAAGTAGAAGAAAATGCAGACGACATGGTAAAAAGCTTGGAATATTTGCTTACCAGCAAAACAGAACAGATAAATTACACCACGCGTGTATATGAATGTGATATTGCACAAGGTACCTTTAACGGCATTTTACCTGTAGTAACATTAGAAAAAGAAACGGCGAAAGCAAAAATTTCAGGGTTAACTTTATACAACAAAGGTGTGCTTTCCGGCGCCATTGCAAAGGATTTTACTCCTTTGGCAATGGTGCTAAACGGTAAAGCCCGTAAAATACACATGAGCGAGCAACTGCCCGAAGACGTGTTTGTAGATTGTGATGTAGAAAATATTTCTTTGCGGTACACAGTTGACAAAAACATGAAATTGCAGGTAAAGGTTTGCGGAGACGTGGAAAATTTAGTTTTAAACCAGCCTTTGCAAAACACGACTACCGATAGCGAGAAAAAAGCGGTAGAGGAACTAAAGCAAATTATGCAAAAGGATGCAGCGGAAATAGTAAAATTTGTGTATGATGAAAACGGGTTAGACGGGTTTTCCTATTTGTGGTGGATACGCTGTTACAGCCTTGAAAAAAGCAAAGAAATGGAGCGGCTGGGCAAGCTGTATACCTCTGATAATATCCAAGTTTTGTTTAATCTTAATTTTGGATTATAAAGATTGATTGAAATGACGCAAAAGCTTTTGCGTCATTTTGCGCTTTTATGGTTTACTTTAAAGCTGTTTTATTGTAAAATGTATTGTAGTAAATTATGGGGTAACCTGTAGGGGGACTTCTTACAAAAAATGTTAGGTTGGTGTTGGGTTTGGAAATAAAATACAAACGCATTTTATTAAAATTAAGCGGAGAGGCTCTGGCAGGAGAAAAACACTTTGGGCTGGATTATGATACGATTGTCAATATTTGCAAAGGTATTAAAAACGCTGTAGAACTGGGTGCAGAGATTGCTATTGTTGTAGGTGGCGGTAACTTTTGGCGTGGCCGTTCCAGCGGCGAGATGGAGCGTACCCGTGCAGACCAGATTGGTATGTTGGCTACGGTTATGAACTCTCTTGCAGTAGCAGACGCATTAGAGCAAATGGGCGTTGAAGTACGCGTGCAAACCGCGCTTACAATGCAGCAGGTAGCAGAACCGTATATTCGCAATCGCGCTACACGACACTTGCAAAAGGGGAGAGTAGTAATTTTGGCTTGCGGTACAGGCAATCCTTTCTTTTCTACCGATACGGCAAGTGCTTTACGCGCTGCTGAGATAAATGCGGACATCATTTTTAAAGCCACTATGGTAGACGGCGTTTATAATAAAGACCCTAAAAAGTTTGATGATGCCGTAAAGTACGACACCTTAACCTTTACAACTGTGTTAAACGATAAGTTGGCAGTTATGGACAGTACCGCTGCAACCTTGTGTCGAGACAATAATTTGCCTATTTATGTATTTGATATTTCTGAACCTGAGAATATTGTTAAAGCACTTACAGGTGAGAATATCGGAACGTTAGTAACAGAATAAACCCTATATTGCATTAACAAACTTAACAAGTGATAGAAATGGAGAGAGAATAATGAGTGCACAAACAAAACCCTATGAAGAAAAAATGACAGGTGCGGTTGCCCATCTTGTGAAAGAGCTTGCCACTATTCGTGCAGGTCGTGCAAATCCCGCCGTTATAGATCATGTTACAGTAGATTATTACGGCACACCCACCCCCATTAACCAGCTTGCCGCTATTGCGGTTACAGAGGCACGTATTTTAACCATTCAGCCTTGGGAAGCCAATATGCTAAGTAAAATTGAAAAAGCAATTTTAACCAGTGATATCGGCATTAACCCCACTAATGACGGCCGTATTATGCGTTTGGTTTTTCCTGCGCCCACTGAGGACAGACGTAGAGAGCTTTGCAAAGAGGTAAGTAAAATAGGCGAAGAAACAAAAATTGCCGTGCGCAATATCAGACGTGACGCCATTGACAAATTTAAAACGCAAAAGAAAAACAGCGAGATTACTGAGGACGACTTGAAAGGCTTAGAAGAGGCGATTCAAAAGCTTACGGATAAGTTTACAAAAGAGATTGATGCAACTTGTGCAGCAAAAGAAAAAGAAGTTATGGAGCTGTAAACTTTTAAAGATGCCGCATGTATTCTACATGCGGCACTGTTTTAGAAAAAGGCGGTATTAAAATAATGGCAGAAATAAACGAGCTTGCCAAAGGTTTGCACATTGGTATTATAATGGACGGAAACGGCCGTTGGGCAAAAAAAAGAGGGTTACCACGCACAATGGGGCATAAACGCGGTGCCGAAGTGTTTCAAGATATAACGCGCTATTGCAATGAATTAGGCGTGCAAAGTGTTACTTATTATGCGTTTTCTACTGAAAATTGGCGGAGACCGGAAAATGAAGTAGAGAGTATTATGCGCTTATTTAAAGATTATTTAATAAAAGCGTTTGACTATAAAAAAGAAAATAATCGTGTTGTGTTTTTAGGGGACAGAACGCCTCTAAAGCCTGACCTTGTAGATATGATGAACGAGATAGAAGAGGGTACCAAACATAAAACAGGCATGACACTTAATATAGCCGTAAACTACGGCGGGCGCGCTGAAATTGTACAAGCAGTACAAAAGCTGGCAGAGAAGGTGCAAGCCGGACAGCTTGCTCCTACAGCAATTACAGAAGAGATGATAACAGAAAATTTGTATACGGCCGGACAAAAAGAGCCTGATTTTATTTTACGCCCCAGCGGGGAAAAACGCATTTCTAACTTTTTATTGTGGCAATGTGCTTA
>JAQUTM010000121.1 GCA_028694405.1 Oscillospiraceae bacterium | reverse complement strand
TTAAAGATATTATGTACGGCAATTTTGCTGCGGGAGTAAGTAAGTTTTTTGAGGCTTTGATGGTAATTGCCGCAGTTGGAATAGGCGTAGGTGTGGCACTTTATATGGGAGGTTAGCATAAAAATGGCAGATTTGATTAAAACCGTACTGTTAGCTTTTTTAGGCAGCGTATTTCCTGTAATTTTATTTAATATAGACAGACACAAGATTATTTATTGCGGAATTGGCGGAGCACTTGGTTGGCTTGTGTACAGCCTTTTTGTTACCACACTTGGCGCTGTGGGAGCCAGCTTTTTTGGAGCCTTTGCAGTAAATGCATATAGCGAAATTTTGGCTCGTAAGTTAAAAACACCTGCAAGTATGTTTTATATACCGGGTATTTTTCCGCTGGTGCCGGGAATAACCGCGTTTCAAACCATTATTGCCATTGTAGAAAAAAACTTACCCTTAGCTGTAGAGCAGGCTATTTTAATGTTAAGTGTGGCAGGAGCCATTGCGTTTGGCGTTATGCTTAGTACGCAAATATTTAAATTAAAAGCAAAACGCCGCCCAAAAAATCAGTAAATATAAAGACAAAAGCGTACTGCTGTAGCTACAGCAGTACGCTTTTTAATTTAGTAAATAGTAGAAATAAAAAAATTAGCAAGCTGGGCTTTTTTTATATTGTAACAGAGCCCAGATAAAGCGGCTGCTTACGGTAAACACCATAACGGCGGTGCCGCAAATATAAAATGTGGCAGATGTGCCAAAAAAATCGCTTAAAAAGCCCATGATGGGGGAGACAATAAGCATCGATAAACTGAAACACATAGAAAACACACTGCTTAAGGTAGCGCGTTGGGCGCTGGGAAACATATCGTTTAGCCGCACATCGGTTAAGGTGCACAGTGCTTCTTCGCATAAAATAATAAAGAAACCACCCAAAGCACTAAGAAGCGGGGAGGCTGTACCGCACAGGGCAATAAATAAACCTGACGTAATGCCTGTCAGAAGTACAGCGTTTCGGTGATGCAGCTTTTTCAAAAGTATAGCGGTCTTGGGCCCCAGAATTCCCCCCAGACTTACAAAAAACAGCAGAGGTCCTAAGGCAAAAACCGAGGAAGAACTGCCCGAGGTGAGATGTTCCTGTAAAAGAAAGCTTGTCATAATGATAAACCCGCTAAGCCCTGCTGAGGCTAACATATAAATAACTGCGATAGGGGTAGCGCACAAAAACGAGACAGTCTCTTTTGTCTGTTTTAATAAATTGCGGGGTAAATCTTTAAAGCGGTTTTGGAAGGGGGCAGCTTGGGTGACGGAAATATCTGTGGAAACTGCTTCGGTAAGGGTAGTGGAAACCCCGCCTGCCGCCATCGTAGTTACAATGCGCAAACCATAGCAAACCTGGTAGCCTATGGAAACAGCAAAGCCTGCCACAAGACGACAAATGGCATTAGCTGTGCGGTAAATAATAGTTTGCCAAGAGCTTACTTTTAAATAGTCGTTTTCGCGGTCTGTCTGCAGTAAGCTGTCATAGGTTAAAGCTTCTCGGGTTCCCGACTGTAAATTGTAGCCAAATGCATTTAGGGCAAAGGCCATGCATATCCACACAAAATTAGTGCTAAACAGCATAACCACGCTGGAGAGAGTCAATACAGCCCAACTGGCAATAAGGGTGCGTTTACGTCCGTACAAATCGGCCACCATTCCACTGGGTATTTCACATAAAAAGCTTACCGCATGAAATACGCCCTCGGCGATACCTGCCTGCCACAAAGTAAAACCACGGCTAACCAGCAAAAGCATCCATATGCTGTCGGTTAAGTTAAAGCCCCCTAAAAAATCTAAAAAGTAAAGTTTTTTTACTTGTTTTTCTATATTCATTGTTATTCATCCGTTTCTGTTGTTTAAAAAAATTGTAAGGTAGCACCTGAAAAAAGGCGCAAAAAAACCGCAGCTAAATTCTGCACGTTAAAAAATATGCCTGTAATTAGGGCATATTAAATAAAAGAATAAGTGCATAATAGCTGAGGCAGCAATTTTTATAAACAATCAAATTTGCGGCTGAAAGCTAAAAAAGGGTGCACTTATCCCGTCAGCAGCAAAAATGTTACCTTTTGTAACTAAAACACAGCTTAAACGCCAACCCATAGTAAGCACATCCTTTCTGTAAAATATAGGCAAAATTACTTTGTCTTTTTAAGAATATATCATAGTAGTGTGATTTTGTAAATAGAAAAGCCATAAAAATATACCTGATAATTTATAAATAAAAGAAAGCAGCCTGTAAAATCAGTTTTTTGTTTCATGGATTTTTAACCGTAAATTTTTGTGTTATAATAAATTATAAAAGACAGCGAAAGAGGAGTTTTATGAACCCAGATTTACAGTTAAAACCCATTGCTACCATTCACACCGCTTTTGCCGAAAAATTTGGTATTCCGCGCCAAAGCGGTTTGATAGATTCTCTTGAAGCAACTATAATATTTGAGCCTGCCTACCGCAATGCTGACGCTTTACGCGGCTTGGAAGAGTTTTCGCATCTTTGGTTGATATGGGGCTTTTCCAAAGCAATGCGCAGTGAATGGACACCTACGGTGCGTCCCCCTAGACTTGGGGGAAACAAAAAAATGGGTGTATTTGCAACGCGCTCGCCTTTTCGGCCAAATTCGCTGGGGCTTTCTTCAGTGCGCTTAGGTGGGGTAGAGCATACAGCAAATAACGGCAGTGTGATTCATGTTTTTGGGGCGGATATGTTAGATGGTACACCTATTTATGACATCAAGCCTTATCTCTCGTTTACCGATAGCCACCCTGAGGCTAAAAACGGCTTTGCAGAAAACACAAAGAGTTATAGACTGAATGTGGAATTTCCGGAACATTTGTTGGACTTAGTACCTAAAAAGCTGCGTACACCGCTGATTGAAATATTAGAGCAAGACCCGCGTCCTGCTTACCAAGAGGACATAAACCGCGTATATGGATTTTTGCTTGCTGAAATAGAAGTGCAGTTTACCGTATCGGCAAATACTCTTTGTGTACGCAATATTACACCTCAAAAATCCATGTGAAACATCTTTTTTATTTATAAAAAACAACAAGACACCGCTTTTAAAGGCGGTGTCTTTGCTGTTTGAGCGAATTACATTGTAGAATACAGAGACGCCCATGTGTTTTTACCGATAATGCCGTCTACTGTTAAACCGTGGATAGATTGATAAACCTGGGTAGCGTTTTGCGTTTTTGTACCAAATTTACCGTCCGGAACCAATGTGGGCACGGTAGCCTGCAATTTGATTTGTGCACTTTTAACAGTTGCACCGTTGTTTCCGTTTTTCATAGAAGTACCGGGATAAATTTCGCTGGGTCCGTACAGCACGGCATACTCTGTATAAAGGTTATTCCAAGTAACGTTGCCCACTTTTCCGTCAGAAGTGATGGACACGATTGTTTGGAAGGTTTTTACAGCTGCCGTTGTGTTAGAACCAAATTTTCCGTCTACAACAAGAGCGCGGATAGCGGGCCACTTGCTGCGTAAACCGTTTAGCCAGCGCTGAATTAACGAAACGTCCGGGCCAGAGGAACCATTTTGTAAAACAGTACCGTAATAGGGAGGAGCAATAATAGTTGCCATATAGTCACCTTCTTTCTATGGTACTTTATAGTATGAAGGTGAAATAAATTTTGTGCTTGCAATTTTGCAGGTAAGCTTTACGCAATTTGTTAAAAGATACTGTAACAGTAAAACAGCCGGACACTTTAAAACAAAAGTGTCCGGCTGTTTACAAATTGGATTTATAATATAAATATATTCTGCTTATGGAGTTTTAACAATTTTTGTGTTTAAACAACAATAGCTACTTGAAATTGTAAAAAAATAATCATTCCAATGGGCTTTTTAAAGATAAAGCAGCATAGTTATACGTTTGTAAACAGATATACTGTTTAGGCGGCTTAAATTGCTTTGATGACGCTAAGTAATTTATTGCGCTTGGATAATGTATTTGTAATAATCTACAGCACCCGGCAATACATCACAGGATATGTTTTCATTTAAGCCGTGCATACCGCTTAGCTGCTCTGGGCTAAAGATAACAGGAGAAAAGCGTACACAGTTATCGCATACATCACCGTAAAATCTGGCGTCGGTACCGCCAGTTACCACATAAGGTGTGACGCCTGCACCGGGGAAGCATGCATGAATAGCCTCTTCGGCAAGCTGAAAGGCTTTGCCATTGACATCTACGCTTTTAGAGGGATACCCTCGATATAAAACTTCCATTTCTACGCCGTATTTTTTTGCTAGCTTTTCTAAAATAGCCAAGCTTTCATCGGTGCTTTGATGTGGAATAAAACGTAAATTTGCACAAACGCTGGCATGCTGGGGCAGCACATTGTATCCGTTAGAACCGCTCTGCATAGTAAAGGCAATAGTGGTTTGCAGCATGGCTGCCGCCTGTGCACTGATAGCAGGCATTACCAGACATAAAAGCGGCTTAAACAGCCAAAGATTGCCTAACACCAAACGCAAGCTAAATCCCGAATAAGGTGCCAAACGTCGAAACATTTCCTCAACCTCAGGAGAAAAGGCAACACGGAAAGGATTATGCTTTTCAATGTGATGTACCAAGGCTGCCAGTTTGGGGATAGGCGTGCCCTTTTTAGGTGCGCTGGAATGGCCGCCGTTGCTTTGTGCAACAAATTTTACATCGCCGTAGCCTTTTTCAAAAACGCCGATTACTGCAAATTTTCCGGATATGCCTGCAATAGGCTCTTCAATAATACCGCCGCCCTCATCGCACAGCATAGCAAGGTGTACACCTTGTTCTTTTAAATAGGCAGCAATTTTAGGTGCACCGTCACCCCCAATTTCCTCTGTACAGCTGCTGGCAAGATAGACATCGCAGGAGGGCTGATACCCCTGCGCCAGCAATTCTTCGGCAGCCTGCAAAAAAGCCATCAAGCTGCATTTAGTGTCGCCCGTACCGCGGCCCCAAATTTTGCCCTCGGCAATGGTGCCGCTAAAAGGGTGGTATTTCCATTCTCCGGTAGCCTCCACAACGTCCATGTGGCTCATAAGCAAAATAGGGTTTTGGGCGCTTTTGCCGGGCCACTTTAACAATAGATTTCCGTCAATTTCAGTTTTTTTACAATTTTTATGTACCAGAGGAAACATCTCTTCCAACAGCTTGTGAAACTGTCTGAATTTATCGGGATTGGGCTCGTTGCGCACAGAAATAGTCTCACACTGCACTAAGGCAGAAAGCTGCTTTGCATATTTTTCTGTACGGACAGGGTCCGGGGTGGGCGTGTACGAGGCAACTTTTTTTGACATGACCAGTGTGCGCACAACAGCTGCCAGCAGACACAGCGCCAAAGCCCCTAAAAGTGCTAATAAAATATATAACAAAATCATATCTGACACCTCTTATTATATTTTGTTTTTCTTAAATAAAATCCATGCGATTCCTATGGCGATAGCGCCACTGGGAACAATTAAAAAACCTACACTGGATATTGCAGAAGGCACAAAAACGCACAGCGCTGTCATAGCAAGCAGAGGAAAAGCCACAATTTTAATGCCTTTACGGAAGTATTTGTAAGCTAAGGCACCAAAAAGAGCAGGCACAACATTGTTAAAAGCGGGCTGCAATATAGGATTGGAAAGAACAGGCTGCAAGGGCACCAACATAAGTACGCCTAAGGCAATTACAACAATGGTTACCAAAGAAGAAGTGGCAACCGAAAGCGTAGAAATAATTTCGTTTTCAGGTGTGCCGGCCTCTGCTTTTGCAATATCCCTGGCATTAACTGCGCAAGGAATTTTTAAGTTGATTAAGTTCCCTGTGATAAATGCCAGATAGCTGGCACCTGCGCCCAGCATGGGAGCATAAATTAAAAATTCAACAATACAGCTTGGTATGTAAACTATGGCAATTTGTGCAAATCCTTGTGCAAATGCTGCAAAATCAGGCATTTCGCCCAACACCGCGCCCATGGCAAAAGGAGCGGCAAGCAGCATGACCAAACCAATGGTTAATCCAATGCGTCCCAGCAAATGGGTATGATTATTGTAACTCGTAAAATAAGTTTGCTTTTCGTTTTCGTTCATGTTAACCCGTTCCTCCTTTATACCCATATGCCAACTAGTACAGCAGCGGTCATGCCAACAAGCATACTGGCGGCGATAGAAAAGTTTTCAAGCCACTCCATTTTTTTGCGCTCTACAAAGTAAACAAAAACAGCCATTACAAGCGCAGATACAACCAATACAATTAAAGGCATATAGTTGCCTGTGGAGGTAAATGTGCCGATGTAGCTGCCTAAGTAAGCACTGATTAAACCAATAAACATGGCGGTCATGGCGGTATCGCCAAAGCTGCGGCTGCCGCTTTTGGGCTTTTGCAGTTTAGATAAGTATTTTTTCAAACCAAAAATAGTAAGCAGCATACCCCAAATAATGCCAACTGTCATAAGTAAGCCGATAGTAGTAAAAGCGCGCAAAGTCATCTCGGCGGCGTTTAAGCCCGAGAGCCCTATACTGCGTGCTGCAATATCAGCTACACTGGTTTCGTAGTGCAAAGCACCGATTACACTAAGGCGCAGCCAAGGCAAGGGGATACCCAGAGTACCCGAAAGAGCAATAACGCCCAGTAAAATACTCACGCTTGGTAAAACAGAAAATGTGGCACTGGAGGTAATGGCACGCTTTAATATTTTTTTGTCCATTCCAATTTCAGCACCTGCACGATACGCGCGCACAATAAATAAAGTACATAACCCACCAACAAACAAAATGACGGCTCCGCTGATTAGATACAGTTGCCAGCCATTTAGCTGCTTTATTACAGCCATAATAAGCCTCCTCTAAAAA
>JAQUTM010000120.1 GCA_028694405.1 Oscillospiraceae bacterium | reverse complement strand
TAACGGCCAACACCGTTGCCGTCGCTAGACATAGCTGTTATTGTTAAAGAAATAATAGAATTTTTTATAAGTGGCATAGAAAATGCTCCTATTGAATGGTTGTAAGATTATCTTGGGTAACTTTTAGGTAAGAAAGATATACGCTTTTATGGGCGTCTATGTATAGGTTCATGTTTTCATTAACAGGAGCACAATTCAGAATATTATGTAAAAATCCACTTAAAACAGAAGCTGCCGTTTTACTGTCATATACCACAGTGCCTAAGATTTTCCCTTCTTGGATATAGGACAAAAGTGTATCATCAATACCATTGCTGACAATTACAGGTGTATAGGCACTGGTTTCACCGTAAAAGCCTGCTTCTTCTAAAGCTGTCACAACGCCTAAAGCACTATTGGTATCGGCGCAGATAAAAGCTTCAATATCTTTTTCTGTTGTAGCAAGCATTGTGGCAGCTATACCTTGCGCTGAAGTTTCGTCCCAAAAAGTTTCCATCGTCAAAGGCTCCTCGGCAACGGCGTTTTGTGGCTGTTCCGCGGGGGTTGCTTGCAAGGAAGGAATATTAAAAACTGAAATTTCAGAAGTAAAGAGACCGCTGTCCTCTATTGCTGTTATGGTATATTGACGCATACTGTCTGAATAAAAATCTCCCCGACGGCTTTCAAGCATAGCATATTGCAAAAGCATGTCTCCATTTACGTCAGGCACAAGCCCATTTGCATTGGCCTGTGCTAAAATTTCTCCCGCCAATTCGCCTGCCTGCTGGGGCACATCTCCCACATACCAACATTTATCGTACCCATCTGTCACAGAAAAATCAGGAGCACGTCCATATAGCAAAAGGGAAATGTTTTTCTTTCGTACAATGTCTATTAAAGCTTGCGTGTCTGCGCTGTCAGTTAAGCAAACCACCAAAGCTTCGGCACCGCTGTCTACGGCTTTTTGTGCAATATCTAACATTTGCAAACGCGATTCACAGTGTGTAAGCTCTAAATTTAAAGTTTCATCGGGCTGAATGGCATTTGTGAATTCTTGTTGAGAAAGAGGTGTATAATCGACATAAAGGTCAGTTGTATTAATCGCAACAGTAGTAGGTACAGGCTCTTGAGATTGGCAGCCTACCAAGTAAAAAGCTGCGCAGAAAAGCATGAGCAGCAGTACATATATTTTTTTCATAAGAAACAAAAACTCCAAATATTATTTTTCAGTGCCAACATCTGCAGCAGAGCCAATATACTTGCTGGGGGGCACACCTTTACTTTTTTTAAATACCCGTGAAAAATAAAATTGATCAAAAAATCCTACAGAAACCGCAATTTCCGCAATAGAAAGTTGAGATTTTTTTAGCAAAGAACAGGCTTCATTTATACGGTAAGAAGTCAGATAATCGATAGGAGATTGATTTACGTTACTCATAAACACACGATACAAATGGCTGCGGCTTACGCCAACGGCTTTAGCAATATCGTCAATGCTTATATCATGAGAATAGTTAAATTGTACATATTTTATGGCGTTTAGTACATATTGAGAACTGGAAGTAGCGGGGTGAGACTCTGTTGTAATACCTTCTTTCATCAGCTCGGCAATAAAAATATACAGGTATCCAACCATGAGCACTTCGTTGCGTACTTCAGGCCCGCGAGAAAGAAAAATACTATAAAGCGCTTCTTTAATTTTCTCAGCATTTTTACAATGATGAACAGGAGCACTTTCGGCAAAGGGTAAGCGGCCTACCAGCTTATTAGCACAACTTCCGTTAAAGCCTACCCAATAATATTCCCACGGGTCGTCCTTATCCGCAGAATAAGTAATCAATTCGGAGGGCTTAGCCAAAAACACATCGCCTGCCTGCAAATGATAAACAGTATTTTTCACAGTGTAGGTGCCCTTTCCGCTTACAACGTAGTGAATGAGATAATGGTCACGCACACCGGGCCCCCATGTATAACCGGCATCACAACTCTGCAAACCACAGTTATAAATGCTAAGCTCAACATTTTCAATGTTAGACTGCTTAAAAGATTCTTTATAAGTGGCGGACAAAAAATCAACTCCATTCATACTGTTTATAGATTGGTTACATATATGTGAAATATTATTTATATCATATCAGAAAAAGAAACAAAAGTCCATGTTAAAGCGCAAAAAATTAGTTTTTACTTTTTTTGTGTATTTGCTATAATAAAAGTAAATAAAAAGGAGGCTGATTTTGTTGAAAATTAATGAGGCTATCAGTTTAATTGAACAGGGCAAATTTGACACTGCTTTTGGACATTTGTATACAAACCATTCCAACATAATTGAAAAACAGCGTCGCCGCTATATGGAAGCGATTAACCAGTTTGCGGCATTTTTTGGTACAGAGAGAGAAATTACCTTTTTTAGTACCCCGGGACGTACAGAAATCGGCGGCAATCACACAGACCATAATCATGGTATTGTTATGGCTGCTGCTGTAAGCTTAGATATTATCGGAGTTGTTTCTTTAAATTCGGATACCACTGTGCGCGTAAAAAGCGAAGGCTTTGATAATATGGACGTTGTTGATATATCAGACTTGTCCATACATGAAAATGAAAAGGGAAGAAGCTCTGCATTGGTAAGAGGTGTTGCCGCAGGAATTGTACAGCGCGGCGGTAAAATAGGCGGGTTTGATGCCTATACTACAAGTGACGTGCTGCGCGGTTCCGGTTTATCCTCCAGCGCCGCCTTTGAAGTAGAAATAGGTGCTGTTTTTAACGGTCTATACAACAATAATAAATTTAGTCCGGTAGAAATTGCCCAGATAAGCCAGTACGCGGAAAATGTCTATTTTGGTAAACCGAGCGGTTTGATGGATCAAACTGCATGCTCTTGCGGAAGTGCTATTACAATAGATTTTAAAAACCCGGAAAATCCCATTGTAGAAAACGTGTCTTTTGATTTAGAGCAATATGGTTTTAATTTGTGTATTACAGATACAAAAGGCAGCCATGCAGATTTGACAGAGGAGTATGGTGCCATTCGTTTTGAAATGGAAGAAGTAGCGGCATTTTTTGGAAAAAAAGTATTGCGTGAAGTAGATGAAACAGCATTTTTTGCCAATATTGCCCAGGTGCGTACACAGACAGGAGACCGTGCCGTGCTGCGTGCTATCCACTTTTTTGCCGACTGTAACCGTGCTGTAGAATTATGCAATGCCGTACGCGAAAATCGATTTGAAGATTTTTTAAAGCTGATAATAGAGGGTGGACATTCCAGTTTTGAGTATAATCAGAACGCCTATGCCGTTAAAAAGCCAACCGAACAAGGTGTAGCCTTGGGTGTTGCAGTTTCTCAAAAAGTGTTAAACGGCAAAGGAGCGTGGCGTTTACAAGGCGGCGGCTTTGCAGGAACCATACAAGCTTTTGTGCCGAACAGCGCTTTGGAGGAATACATTGCCGCAGTGGAAAGCGTATTTGGTGCGAACAGCTGCTATGTATTGAGTGTGCGTAATTACGGAGCAGTAGAAGTAACACAAAGCTTATAATCAAAAAAGTCTCACTCACAATAATGTGAGTGAGACTTTTTCATTGCAGTATGTTTCGCATTTTCAGAATTTAGCGAAATATACTGCAATCTATTATCTGGTTTTAAAAGAGGGAACATTTACAGGGCTGATGTCGCAGCTTTTAGTAGTACCAAGATGTCATCTTCATACAATATTTAACAAAACAATAAATAATTCCGGATTGAAAGTTGCTGCATTTTTGGGAAAGCTATAAAAAAAATAAGGCTTCTGTTAATTATAACAGAAGCCTTGGAGCTTGTGATCCGGTTCGAACGGACGACCTGCTCATTACGAATGAGCTGCACTGCCAGCTGTGCTACACAAGCTAATGGATACTTTATTTATTATAAGGTTTTTTTGTTGATAGTCAAGAGAAAATATAAAAATAAACAGTAAAACACCACTTGCGGTTATGTTAAGCTTATATTAAAATGAAATAAAAAGGAGGGTGTAACATGTTAGTAGAAAGTTTAGCTATCATTGCTATGGTGGTGGCTGCATTTTTGATTGTATTTGTACGCACAGGCAATATAAAGCTGGTTGGAATGTTTTTACCTGTTTTAATCATTCCCGTAACACATATTATCAGTATTCCGCTATCTAAATTGTTGTTTTCTTTTATGCCGGAATTCTCATTTGCTCTGCTGCGCATTTTTATAGATGTAAGTGGGTTAGCTGTAGCGTGTATTTGTATAGGAATAGGCTCATTAAAAATCAAAGCGGCTAAACGGCGAACCGTGTATATTATTTTTATGGGGTGTTATTGTCTTTTGCTTACCTATGCGCTTATCAACAATGCCCAAATGCTGATTTAACAGTTATCTCAAGTACAACCAATATTGTCGTAATATAAAACAGCAAGAGATGAAATTCTCTTGCTGTTTTTTTATAGTAAAAAATCTTCTCTGGTAAATTGAGGTAAACGCGGCTGCCGGCGCGGTATGCGTTTTAAAGGGTCGTAAAAAAACTTTTTGCAACTGTAAAATGGGGAAACAATGCCTTTCTTTTTGCATAAAATCATTTTTTTATCAGCTGCCAAACGACCATATTCACAATACTGGCAAGCGGGCTCAATCTCTGCTCCAAAAAGTATGTATTTGGCCATGTGATTTTCACGTCCCTTCTTTATTATTATAGGTCATTTTTTTGTATTCGTAAATACCTTGTTAGGCATAATTTCGTAAGCTACTACCGCTGCAAATACAAAAAGCAACAAACACAAATCAGGAGGAAGTGAAAAATGCTCTTGCAGCACTTCAGAAGAAAAATTTGCACTTGCGGAGATTTCTTGCGGAAAAAGACGTAGAAAAAGCCAGCAAATGCTGATAGAGAAAGGTAGATGTATAAAACGGGAAACAGCTAAAGGCATTAAACTGATGTTTTCACTCACCAAGGCGCGAAGCTGCAAAAATACACTACAGCCCAATACGCTTAATGCGCCAACGCACCAGTAGATATTCCCAAATTGGGCCGCACTGATGCAGCCGTTGGTTACTTCTAAAAAGATGGTGCAGAATAACGCTGTCACGCCTTGTTTGGGCAAAGGCAAAACTGCTAAAATATAAGTAAAAAGAGTGACATAGGCGCAGATAATCAAACTGCTGTCTACCGCGCCTGCCACTGCACCTGTAAATACAGAAGAATAAGAGCGGCTATCATTTTGCGGTTCATGCCAAGATACAGCTTCTGCTGTATTTCCTAATACAAATTTCATAAGTACACCCGTAAACAGAGAGGCAAGTGTTAAGCTTAAAAACAGAAAAATTCCTATTTTTAGGTTATTAAACATCAAATATCCCACACTGCTTATTACAAAAGACGGGCCTGCACCGACACAGCAGCACAATAATAAAGCGGCCTGTTTTTCATTTATCTGATTTGTGCGGTATAAAATATCGATGGATTTTCCCGCTACGGCAAACCCGCCTAAAAAGCCAAGCAGCAACGTACTGGCGGCTGCCGGTGTGTTTATTTTAAGCAGGCGCGTGTAAGGCAAAAAAACAAATCCGAAAATATTTTTTAAAGGTGTGTTCATTACCAAAGCTGTCACAATAAAAAAGGGGAAAAGCGCAGGTATAACTTTATAATAACAATTTTTAAGGCCCGTTACGATAGCGGCAACAGCATCTGCCGGTTTAAAAAAAATGCCCAATGCCAACAAGCACACAAATGCCGCAAAAAAAAATAAAAAGCTTTTTTCTGTAATTTTCTTATACATAAGAAGCCCCCTTTTGTTATATATATGTTCTAGAATGACTTCTTTAGTAGAGGAGCGGGGCAAATGAGCAAAAAAAGAAAAGTAAAGGAAAAGCATGCCCTGTTTCATGCAGTTAAGGAGGCATTTCAAATGCCTCCTACTGATATGTATACACAGTCGTTTTTAGTAATAAACGCAAAAGGGCATATTCAATTAGAAAATTGTAAGGCTGTAACTTATTATGATGAAAATACCATTGAGTTTAATATGGGTAACGTGTGCGTATCGGTTACGGGAGATAAATTAGTCATGCATACTTTAAGCAAAAATCTTGTAAGTGTATCTGGCACAGTTTTTGATGTGCGATTTATTTATAATAAATAAAAAGGGCGGTATAACAAGTGAATAAGCACAGCTTTTGGACACTGTTGTGGGGAAGTGTAACATTTTGCGTAAAAAACGGAAGTTGTGAGCAGTTTTTAAACCGTTGTATGGAAAATAACATTCCAATCCAAAATATAAAAAATGTTTCATTTCAGCTTACGGCAAGCGTACCGGCTCGCTATTATAAAAAGCTGCATAGGCTTGCGCGAAAAAGTCATTGTACGCTGCAATGTATAAAAAAACAAGGTATTTGCTTTACTGCATACAAATTAAAGGGTCGCTACGGCTTGGCAGTTGGTGCAGCTCTTTTTATTCTATTGCCTTATCTGTTTGAAAACTTTATATGGAACATTGTGTACTACCAAATTCCGCAAGCACAACAAACACAAATAGAGCGTATTTTATATCAAAACAATATTTTTACAGGCAAAAAAGCTGCACAGGAAGACTTGGAAATAGCACAACAACAAATTTTATTGTCTATGCCGGAGTATGCTTGGGCCTCTTTAAATTTTGTACGTGGAAAAGTTATTGTAGAGGCAGGCAACATTACCAACAAACCTCCTATTTTAACCAAAGAAGTGTGTGATATTGTTGCTGCTTGTGACGGTATTATTACCGAAATGGAAGTGTATGAGGCGAGGTGATTGGACAAAGGAGAGGAGAGCGATACTGGAGAAAGATCCAGATACAATCATCAGAAATATCCTTGAACGAAGAAAGAAGACGGAGTCACTTTAAACTTGTGTTCTGCGTGG
>JAQUTM010000003.1 GCA_028694405.1 Oscillospiraceae bacterium | reverse complement strand
CGAAAATCCACTAAAGACACCCAATTTGTTTGGGCAATATTTGCAATAAAATAATGGGCAGCCTTTTTTGCCGCCGAAAGATAAGCCTCTTTTCCCGTGTGTAACGCCGAAAGCGCAAATCCATATATTGCCCATGCTTGCCCTCTTGACCAAGCAGAGCCTTCGGCATACCCTTGCCCTGCGGGCAGTTCTTCTACCTCTCCGCTTTCGGGATTAAAAACAGCAATATGGTTGCAAGAGCCATCTTCTCTCAACAGCACGCGCATGGCTGTATCTGCGTGTTGCTGTGCAATGTAGCCAAATCGGTTATCTTGAGTTTGGCTTTGTGCCCAATACAGTAAGGGAAGATTCATCAGACAATCTATTATCATCCACCCTACTTTATCGCCGTTCCAAGCACGAATAAATTTACCAATAGGGTTATATCTGCCCGCCAGTAAAGTTGCTGCATGTAAGCCCCGCACTCTGCTTTGCGGATTTTGCGTTAGTCTGTAATCCGCCACCGCAGAATGTAACCACATAAAACCTACATCATGATGTAAGCCTTCAAAATTTTGCAGGGCAGTATCAAATTCAATTTCTGTTTTTTGCGCTTGCTGCTGATAGACAGCATTCTGTGTAGCGTGATACATCTGCCAAAGCATACCTGCCCAAAATCCATTTGTCCACCAAGATAAATTCTCTTGGCGCATATCTTGTATATATTGTCCGTTTTGTGCAATGTAGGGAATCTTATCCCCCATACGATTGCATTCGGCTTGCAATTTTAAATCTAATTTTTCAAAAACATGTTGAGCCCAATCACTCATTTTCTCTGTCCTTCCTTTTCCACTCTTTGGGCAAAAAACCTGTATATCTTTTAAATAAATCCGAAAAATACTTTTTATCTTTATAACCTACTAAAGTGCAAACTTCGTAAACCTTGTAATCTGTGGTTTCTAAAAGCTCTTTTGCTTTTTCTATGCGCACGCTTGCCAAATAGTCGCTAAAATTTACACCCAATATATCTTTGAATGAAAACGAGAGATAGGTTGGGCTGATATAAATATAATCCGCCATTGTTTTAAGCGAAATATTCTCTCCATAATGCGCAAAGATATAATTTTTTACTTTTAAGATATTTTGTGTCATGTCGTTTTTTTGCTTTTCTGTTTCCGCCAAAAAATAAGAAATCAGTGCAAAAAACCACTCTTGGGTTTCTTGCAGTGTAGCCTGCTTTTTAAATTCTTCCAATATTTCTATACAGCTGAATTTTTCTGCGATTGCTTTTTCTTTGCACAGTTGCAACGCAAGGTTCAGCAAATATTCGCGAATTTTTACAGGCTCTTGTTGCCCCGGCTTTTTCAGTTCATCAAAAAGCTTTTGCAGCTGCAATTTTAACGTTTCAATATCTTTTTTTTGCAAAGAAGCATCTATTTGCTGCTGTAACAGCAAATATGTGTGTTCCGCTTTACTGTTTTCGCTTATTTGCAAATCAAGATGCGTAACCAAAGCTTGGTTGCCTTTAAAATACTTTTGTTCCAAAGCAAAACAAGCCTGATTATAAGAAAGCGCAACTTCACTTAAGCTTTTTTGACAGCCGCCAACACCCACCGAAACCGTGTTTTCCAGCAAATTTCTACAATGTGTTTGTATGGTGCTAAAAAGGTTATACAACTGATAATAAGTAAGAATGCTGTTATCCTGCGGCTGATAATTTAATAAAAAAACAATTCTGTTTTCTCCGCACCGAAAGCTGTCACAAATATACTGTTCACTTAAAACTTCTTTGCTTATATTTTCCACGGCATAAAAAAGCACATCTCTGTCTTCTTCTGCCCCCAAAATTGAGTCTATCTCTATTATGGCAGCTACCACATTTTCTTGTGACAAAGGTATTTCCAGCTCTGTAAAACGCTCCTGTATTTTTTCTTGGCTCAATTCTTCTTTGGCGTTCAACAAGTCCTGTAACAGCTTGCTTTTTAAAGAGGGTAAGCTTCTGCGATATTTGCGCCACATCTCTACGCGATTGTAATTTTCGGTAACACTGTTTTTTGCCAAAAGAACTTCTTTATCTACCAGCTGTTCAATGGTTTCAATACGCACAGGCTTTGACAAATACTCCACTACACCCAACCGCAAAGCCGCTCTTGCGTAAGAAAAATCATCGTATCCTGTTAAAATAATAAACCGTACTTTTTTATGCACCTGCAAAACGGCCTTTGCTAAATCCAGCCCACTCATAAGAGGCATACAAATATCCGTTATTACCATGTGCGGCGGGTTTTCTAGGCAGTAAGCCAAAGCGTCCGCACCATTATAAAAAGAGTGAATGGATACGCCTTTTGCCTCCCAGTTTAAGGCGGCGGATATGCCTTGCACTACATCTTTTTTATCATCTACTAAAACCAGATTAAACATTTACAGCTCCTTACATTTTACTTAGCGGTATATAAATCGTCACAACTGTTTTTTTGTCTTCTTGGTCTGCAATGTTTAACCTTGCAGTTTCTCCGTAATGCAGCCTTAATCTTTCTTGAATATTTTTTAAAGCATACCCCGAAAATTCCCTATACGGCTTTGGGGTCACATTTCCAAATCCACAGCCGTTATCTGTTACCGAAAACACCATGTAATCGTCTTGTATTGTAACGCTTATATCTATTTTTCCGCCTTGTACCATATCTTTTAAACCATGATTTAAGCTGTTTTCTACTAAAGGCTGTAATAATATTTTTATTACAGTGTAGCGAAGCACCTCCGGCTGATAAAAAAGTGTATAGTCAAATTTATCGCTAAAAATAATTTTTTGAATTTTTAAATAACTTTCTACATGGCTTATCTCTTTTTCCACTAAAATTGTTTCTGAGCCTTTGCTTAATCCAATGCGAAGCATAGCTGATAAATGTTCTACTATATAACCTATCTCCTGCTTACGTCCCGAAAGAGAATACCAATAAAGCGAGTCTAACGTATTGTACAAAAAGTGAGGGTTTATCTGCGCCTGCAAAGTACGCATTTCCGCTTTGCGCTTTTGTTCTTCCATATATTCAACTTGCTGTTTTTCTTTTTCAAGCATAGAAATATATTCCTGTACTTTTTGAGACATAGCATTGAAGCTGCGCCCCAAGTCTCCAATTTCGTCTCTAGCCGTAAAGTTTACCCGAACCGCAAAATTTCCCTGTTCTATTTGCTGGGTAGTTTCTCTCAGTGCAGTAATCGGCTTTGCTATGGTTTTTGCAACATAAACCGCTAACAGCATACACATACTCATAACCACTAAAGAAATAATAATTATGTTTATCATAGCTTGGTTGCGGTCTGCGTACAAAACTTTTCGTTCCATAATGCAGGCAATATACCAGTCATTAATGGCAATTTCGGTGTCATTGGTTATATAGTCCTTGCCAAAACGGTTTTCAAATAGCTGTGTATCACCATAAATAACATTATTTTTGTTATGTAAAACCAACGAGCACTCCAAATTTTCCTCTAAGCGATGTATATAAGAAAACAATATATCTGCATCGATATTGATGAGCATGTAGGCTTCGTTGGCGCTGGAAAAATCTCCGCTGGGAACCCGCACTACAATGGGCAGAACCAAGTGACGGGTACTGGCATTTAAAATAGGCTCATCTGCCCAATATACCAACCGAGATTGTTCCGCACGCTCTACTAAATAATTGGTGTCATAGCTAATAGGATAATTACTTCCCAAAAACAGTTCGCCCTTTAAAACCAATCCTGTGGATTCTATAAAGGCGTTTTGTATTTGCAGCTGGGTTAAAATGGGTGCGATTGCAGATTGTGCTTGGGCATACACTGCGGGATTGTTATTTACATCTAAGCGAAGCGCTGTTTGCATACGGTCGTCCAAAACACTATAGTGCACCAAGTTTAAAATATTTTGCAATTCACTGCTTACATATTTTGAGGTCTGCTCTACTGTTTGCCCTATAATACGATCTATCTTTTTATCGTAAATTTTTTGCATACCGGACATTGCTACCGCAACAACTACAACCCATACCAAAAAAACAGATATTCCCACTACCACAATAATTTTTTGTCGCATTTTTAAAGTAGCAAATGCCATTTTCATAAGTTAAGTCACCTCTTATAAACTATTTTAACTTAACTAACTGCTTGTAGCAAGCTCTACACATAGTTCTCCCGCTGCGTTAAATTCATATAAGTGCTCTTGTGCTTCAAATCCTCCCGCTAAATTAAAGACAGGTTTTTGCGTTTTGGAGGCAGTTGGCTTTATATTGCCTATAAGCGGCAACGCAAAAAACACATTTTTTGTGTATGCAGAGGTAAGCCGAATTTCTATACAAACCTTTTGTTTTGTAAAAGTATAAACAATTTTGTACCCTATAGGAGCAGCCGCCGCTTTTTGGTCTACCGTGCACAAAGTGCCGTCTACCATTACCTGTATGCACGCTTGGCTTTGTTGCATATTTAATTTAGCTTGATAATCATAGCAATTTGAATAGGTGATACCTTCTATCTCTGTAAATATGCGCGGCGTTAAACTGCCGCAGCAAGCTGTTTGAGTGGAAAGCTGCATATTGTGCGCTTCATATAAGCTATAATCCACCATAGAAGACATAATGACAGGCCCTAACTTTTTATGCCACAGCATAGATAACGTACCGCCGGAGGTATGCCCGCCCTTTAAATACTCAAAATCATATCCTGTTACATCAGCAATAAAATCGCCCATATGAATACGATAGGTATCTAACGTTGGATAATATTGAACAGGCTGCATATTATCCGAGGGCAGCTGACATCTTTTAAATGGTGTAACACCGGCGTCCAGTGCAGTTGCCAACGCCTTGGCATGACTAAATGTGTGATGGATACACGCAGCTTCCCCATGACGGTAATAATCCCGCCCGCCATACAATAGACCATTGTGGGTACACGCTTTGTACTGTTCCAAGTTTCTCAAAGCCGCCTCTGCAAAAACGGGCTCTTTGTTGCCCCATATTCCATATGCCTGTTGGCAGCCGTCTGAAGTACGGCTGCCCCAATAGCTCCATTTAAAGTTTCGGGTGCCAAAGCTGTTATCCCAGCCGCCGTCAGGCAGCATAAACAATAACTGTCGGTGCAGCATTTCTTTTATTTGGCGCAAAGCCTGTTCATCTTGCATTGTCCGCGCATAAAGCAATAACAGCGGCAACGACTCTTCTGCGTTATACCCTATATCTACAGGTCTACAGCCTTTTGGTGTTATTTTGTCCATAGGCTTGCCCTCACCATAAAGTAAGCCCTCCTGTGTAACATGCGCAAGGCAGGAAGCCGCCATTTCTCTTGCACGCTGCAAATAGGGCGCATAGGCAAAATATTTACCCAAAAGCGCCATAACACCTGCACAGGCTGCATGATAATTGATGTTGGTTACAAACTCCATGGTAAGATTTTTATAAATCCATTTTGCCATTTTTGTAAGACGTTTTTCCCAATCCGCTTTTGTATCCTTATCCAACATCGTGCCATGCTTGCCTAAAGCCTCGCACAGAGCCGCGGCTGCAAAAACAGTAATTCCATTCCAGCTGCTTTGTGCATCGTTGTACATACTGCCGTCGTCACATAAAAGATTTTCGCCCCACACAAACAGTCTTTTTGCTCCAACAAGATACTTTTCTTCTCCTGTTTCTTCTGCTAAATAAAGCAGCGGATACACCAGCTCTGAGGTACGGCCATGCATATTCATACAGGCAGGGCACAAAATACCCCCGTCTAATCTCTTTTGTCCTGTATCCCATACCTGCAGTTCCAGTAAGCTGTCGCACCAATTTTTCAGTAAATCAAAGTATCGCTTTTTCAATGGGCCATACCCCCTCCGGATATATCTTTCCAAATAACACACCTGCGGTAACTTTAATATTTTCGGGTGAGGTTGCAAATGTAACCACCACATTGCTTGCGTTTTCGGGAATAGAAATCTCGTTAAAAGGCGTATTGGTAACTACAATAACTTTTTTATTTGTATTGCCGATAAAATCGGCCAGCCAGTCTTTATTGCATAGGCTTCCTCTTATAAAATAGTTTGTAAATACAAGGGTTTCGGCTTGTTGTGCCTTTGCCAAAATGCGCAATTTGTCCTCTTCATCGTAGGTGTAAGATGTTTCCACATAATTGGCTTTGGGGTTGTATTTTAAAATTGCTTCGTATAAAATACCGGAATGCCACTGGGTATTGTTATAACCCTTTACCTTTTGTTCCACTACCAATACGTTTTCGGTTGCACAAAGCGGCAATGCGCTATCCTGTTGTTTTGCAACTATTACCGAACGTCTGGCCACCAATTTTGCCAAATTTTTAATAGCAGGGTCTTGCAAAACTTTTTCGGGCATTTCATCATGGTTGGTGTTATCAAAAAACATTCCGTATTCGTATTTTAAATTTAAAATGCGATATACTTTTTCCTCTAATTGCATTTCTGTAATGCGCCCTGTATGTATAAAATCTTTAATCGCATCTATAGTATCTTTTACCAAATCGGTTTCTGCTTTCATCAAAACCAAGTCGGCTCCTGCTTCCAGCGCCAAAGCACATGCATTTGCTACGCCATAGCGAGTGGCAATGGCTCCCATAGTCATGCTGTCTGTTGTAATTACGCCGTCAAAATGCAGCGTATTACGCAAAAGACCTGTAACCACTTTTTTTGATACCGTTGCAATATTGTCGGGATCAATAGCAGGAAAGATACTGTGCGCAATCATAATAGAAGGCAAACAACCTTTTTCTATCAGACGCTTATACGGCAGTAACTCTCTTTTTTGCAAGGTTTCATAATCCACATCAATTACAGGCACTTCAAAATGCGCATCTATATCAGAATGACCTCTGCCGGGGAAGTGTTTGCCTGTGGCAATCATGTTTTCTTGCTTAAAGCCTCTGCATGTTTCAAGAGCATATTCCGAAACCACCTCTGCATCGTCTGAATAAGCGCGTGTATAAATTTCGGGGTTTTTGGGTTCAGAACATACGTCCAGAACGGGGGAATGTATCCAGTTAAACCCAACCGCTTTGCTTTGTTTTGCCACTGCACACGCCACTTCATAGGCTAAATGTGCATCATTTGTAGCGCGAATCCCCATGGGCTTTGGAAATAAATTTACGCCTCCAAAACAAAAATCGGCACTGGTCCCGCCTTCTTGGTCATAAGAAAAATGCAAAGGAATCCCCAGCGGACGCTTGCGTGCAGCCTCCTGTAAGTCGTCTAAAACAGCTTTGTATTCGCTGGCTGTGCAAACAGGTGCATCACCTCGATATTTAATTCCATTGTCGTTTTCTACCGAAACAACCACCTTAGCGCTTTTTGGGTTTACATAGCTGCCAAAGGTGCGCATATCACAAGAAAGACGCAGCCCCCCACAGTGATATTTTTCTACAAATTCATAAATATGCGGACGCGGCACCGTACCTGCAAAACCCAGTGTAAGGACTGCCCCAACTTTTTGGTCCAGCGTCATCTTTTTTATCAAGTTTTTTATATATAAGTTTGTCATTTCCATATTTTTATCCCTTTACCGACCCTTCTGTAATACCCGAAATAAAGTATTTGTTGCAAGCAAAATACACCAATAACATGGGCAAAATCGAAACCGCTGCACCTGCCATCATCAAGTGCCACTCCATTGCGGCAGAAGCACCGTATTTCAGTTGTACCACACCAACCGTTAAGGGTCGTAAATCGGGACGTGTCATGGTAAATACAGAAGATGTAATATAGTCATTCCAAGAAAGACGAAATTGGAACAATGCTACTACCGCTAAAATTGGTTTTAACAAGGGCAGTAAAACACGAGAAAATATTTTAAAAGGTCCGCAGCCATCTATAATTGCAGCTTCATCTAACTCTCTGGGCAATCCACGAATAAACTTAGTAATTAAAAACACATTTGTACCCTGTGCACCAATGGTAATTAAAATGATAGGCCAAAGAGAATTTTGCAGGTTTACTTCTACTGCTAACAGATAAAGCGGACGCAGCGTAACAGAGCCCAAAGCGATAAACATAGTTGCCAAATAAACTTTTTCTATTATTTTTCTGCCTGGAAAATTACAGCGTTCCAGGCAATACGCAGTTAGTGCAGACAAAATTACAGCGCCTAAAGTAGAAAAAAAGCAGATATATAAGCTATTAAAAGTATATTGCGCAAAATTCGCTTTTTCCCATACTTCTGCATAGTTTTGTATTTGCCAGCTTTTAGGCAGCAGGCTGCCGCCTGCCAGCATCTCCATGTTGGTTTTTAAGCTGCCGCATATTACATACAATACAGGATAGATAAATGCTGCTGCCACACATGTAAGTAACACATATACAATCAATTTTTGTAGCAATTTTTTATATTTTGTACTCATGTTGTCTCCTCCTAAAATGTGTCATCTGTTTTACGAGTCCAACGCAAATACAGCATTGTAATTACGCCTACCAAAACAGCTGTTGCAAAAGCAACCGTTGCACCGTAACCGTATTGTAAAACTACATTTCCCATAGAATCTCCCATGGGGAACATCAATCGATAAATGTATAAATAAAGCACTTCTGTTTTATTGTTTGGTCCACCCGCAGTAAGTACCAAAATATTTTCATAATCTTTAAAAGCTTGTATTAACGCAAGCATAATAACCATTTGCGTAATGGGAGCCATCATTGGGATTGTAACGTAACGCAGTTTTTTCCAACCCGTAGCACCGTCAATTTCTGCGCTTTCATATACTTCTTGCGGAATGGTTTGTAAGCCGGATAAAAAATAAATCATGTAATTACCAATAGCACCCCAAATAGCTACAATTAAAACTGTAATCATTGCATTTTTACTGTTAAACCAGTTAATGGGTTGCTTGATAATACCCAAAGCCTGTAACATACCGTTTACAGAACCGTTATAGGGGTTAAAAATTAAGTAAAACACCATGCTCATAACCGAAACACTAATTATGGTAGGCATAAAAAAAACAGTGCGGTAAATCATTCTTCCTCGCAGTTTCAGGTTTAAAAAATAGGCGAGCAAAAACGCGAGGGGAATGGTTATAAGCAATTTAAAAAACGCGTATACAATCGTGTTTTTAAGCGCATTAAAAAACTGAGGGTCTGTAACAAGCCTTGCAAAGTTTTCCAAGCCTATAAAATTATAATCTCCGTAAGATGTAAACTGGTAAAACATATTTTTAAGTATCCATGTAATGGGATACACTGCAAATATAGTCAAAAAAAACAAACCGGGCAACAGCATAAAATAAACGGTTTTATTTTGACTGATTTGCCTACCTAATTTGGCACATTTTTGTTTCATGATAATAAGAGTTCCTTTCCTCCATTTGTAAGATATCAAACCTTTTTCACATTGGTTTTTCATGTTACAAAACCTACTGATTTTATCTCAATGATAAATGCTGTATAAAAAAAGGTTCCTTGATGAAATTTACCATCAAGGAACCTGTCGTACTATTTCAAAATGGGCTGCATACTTCCGGAGGAAATTGCTGCTTCCAATGCGTCATTATAGGTTTTGGTAACCCGCTCTGTTACATCGTTTAAATCAGCCTCTCCAAAAATAACTGCTGCATATTCTTCATAGAAAGTTTTCCCCTCAATGGTCAAACCTGCCATCTCTGGTGCAAGAGGCTCGATAGAATCTGTGTCAGAAAGTGTAAAGAAACTAGAACCGTAGATTTCGCTTGGTTTTGCTATTTTAGCAACGCTAGGCACAACAATATTGCCATAGCCTCCGGCTTGGTACCCAACCATGTAATCATCGCTGGTAAGGAATTTTATTAGCTCCCATGCAGCTTCTGGGTTTTTGCACTGGTTAGAAATTACATAGCTGCGGCCAGCTGAGTTCATAGTGTTTACGCCGTCTACTACGCCGTCATAAGTAGGTAATTGGCATGCTGCCCACTCTTGTTCGGTTGGGAATTGGCTGTTGTATACTGCAACCTCCCAGTAGCCGGACATATACATACCTATTTTGCCAAGCGCAAATTGTGTGCGCAAGGGGTCAATATCTAAGCTTTCTGCGCCGGGGAAGAAGGAGCCGTCTGCATAAATGTCAGCAAAATTTTGTACCACTTTTGCATATTCATTAAAATTGTATTTACCCTCTTTGTAATCATAATAGAACATGTCGGAAAGACGGGCAACTTCGTCTACAGAGCGGTACATAGAGCTATATGCGCCCTTTAAGTTCATGGCAAAGCCATATACGCCTTGATTACTCAGTTTTTCTGTAATGATTTTAGCATATTCGCGCACCTCTTCCATTGTAGTGGGAGGAGCTTCAGGGTCTAACCCGGCAGCTGCAAATACATCTTTGTTATAAATCAGGCGGAAGTTATTACCAAATGCAGGCAAACTATACAACTTATCTTCATACATATTGATATTTTGTATGCCCAAAGTATCGCCAAAGCGAGCTTTATCTTCTTCGGTCAAAAATTCATCAATGGGAATAATCATATCTTTTTTGATGTAAGGCACAATTTCGCTTTTGGCACGAAATACGTCCGGTGCTTGGTTACTTTGATAAGAAAGCTCCAGATTGTTATCGTAGTTATCAGTCATAATCTCACAGGTAACTTCGATGTTTTTGTCGTTGGTGTCATTAAATTCTTTAATTTTTGCCTCTAGATATTCCATATCATGGCGTTGATTTGTCCAAAAAACAATTTTTGTTTTTTCTGTTGCTGTAGTTGGCTGAGAAGTTGCTTGTTGAGAAACGGAACTGGCTGTTTTACCGCATCCGGTTAAGCAGATTGCCGCCAAAAGTGCTAAACTCAAAAATCGCATTGCTGTTTTTTTCATAAGTATCCTCCTATCATTTTACGCAACCTTTAGGCTAACTTTTTATATAATCCCTGTTGCTTTTGTGATTTTATTATAGCAATATCCTTTTTTTATAACAATTAGACAGATTTCTTTCTTAAGTGGGTTATTTTATTTGAAAAAGTGGGGTTATCTTATGAAATAAAAAGTCACAGTAAGTTATTCCCCTTAAATCCAAGACACAGCTTATAAAAGAGTATTATTTACGGTAATTTTAACAGCAATTTAAAATTTTTATGGCATTCAACTGCTTTAAACTGCACTGTTGCTGTTTTTATTTTAAGCGCTCTCTTCCTTCAAATAAACGAAAGTTTGTAAATTCTAAAATTAAAACCGCATAATTTTCAGACTTTTGGACACCTCTTTTAAAGTAATTACTTTATTTACTAAATAGCAGCGATAATAAGACTGTTTATCTCTTTTTAAAAGCATACCGCAAGATTTAGCGTTCTGGTTTGCATAAAACTATCAGCACACAAATTAATAATTTAATATTATTATATTTACATTTTAATAACAACTGACAAAATAAATAGGTGTATATTGTGAAATACTAACTAAAGGGAGGTTTTAATATAATTAAAAATCGATTTAAAGACAAAGTGTTTGTCATAACCGGAGCCGCCGGTGGCATTGGATTTGCTACGGCGCACAGAGCCGCTGAAGAAGGGGCAAAGCTGGTTTTGGCTGACCGTAAGGAAGAAATGAGTAAAACAGCCCTTGAGAAGCTAATGAAAATCACAAGTGATGTGACTTTTTTAATTTTAGATCTCTCAGCCGAGGAAAATTGCAAGGAGTTAATTGATACTGCTTGGAATAAGTACGGGCGAATTGATGTTCTCATCAACAATGCCGGCATTACAGGAATTCCTGCACCGGTACACACAATGGGTACACAGATGTTTATGGAAGTTATGGCCTGTAATGTTTATAGCGCATTTTTTTGCTCTCATTACGCATTAGCTCATATGATTGAACAAGGCGGAGCCTCTTGCGTTGTCAATGTATCCTCAGTTGCAGGATTAACGGGATTTCCCGGTCACTCTGCCTATGTAACTTCCAAGCATGCGTTAAGTGGACTTACGAAAAATATGGCTATGGACTATGCCAAATACGGTATTCGGGTTAACGCCGTTAATCCGGGAACAACCGACACTCCAATGTATCAAGAAGCACTTGCATTTCTTTCAACCAAAAAAGCTGCCCAAGCAAAAGAAACTACTCCGTCCGATAAACCGATATGTCCGCCAAAAATTGTATCGGCACAGGCACGAGTGGCAGCCGCGACAGAAGTATCAGATGTCATTTTGTTTCTTGCAAGTGATGAGGCCAGTAATATGACCGGAACCACAGTTCCCGTAGACGGTGGCTTTGTGTGTTTTTAATAACATACAAGCCATACATTAAAATATGTCAGTTAAAGAAAAGGAAAGCACAAAGTATATGGATAACAAAAAAACAAATCAGACAATGATTGTAGATACAAAACAGGGAAAGATAAGAGGCACCGTTGCGTCCGGTGTTGCTGTATTTAAAGGCGTACCCTACGCCAAACCGCCCATTGGCAATTTAAGATTTACACCACCACAAAAGATGGAGCCTTGGGACGATGTAAAAGACTGTTTAGAATTTGGTTCCAGTGCAACACAAATGGAAACAATTCTCGTCAATACCAAACCCAGCGAGGATTGCCTGTATCTTAATATATGGGCACCCGAAAAATCCGAAGGCAAAAAATATCCTGTATTTTTCTGGATTCATGGCGGTGGTTATTTTAATGGCTGTGGCACCATGAATTATTACGATGGTACAGAATTTGTAAATAAAGATGTTATTTTAGTTACAATAAACTATCGTCTGGGCGCAATGGGCTTTTTGGCCTTGGAAACCCTGATGAAACAATATGGTACCACAGGTAACTGGGGTACGCTGGACCAAATTGCGGCACTGACATGGGTAAAAGAAAATATTGCTGCATTTGGCGGTGACCCCGAGCAAATTACTATTGGCGGTGAATCTGCCGGCTCGTTCTCTGTAACCAATTTGGTTATGTCCCCCAAAGCAAAAGGGCTTTTTAAAAGAGCCGTTATGCAAAGCGGAAACTTACTTTCCAACAAAGTGTCTATGCCATATACACAAGCAAACCTTGAAGCATCGATTGAAGCCTCTAGAAAATTTGCCGAAAAATTTGGAGCTGATGATTCTCCTGAGGGCTTGGAAAAATTGCGTCAGTGTGATGCCTATCAGCTATGGGAAACAGGCTTTTTCTCATCTGATGTAACGGTATCGGCGCCTCTCGCTTTTTGGCCAACCCTAGATGGAGCGGTGCTTCCCAAAAACCCGGAAGAAGCGCTAAAGCAAGGAGAGTATAATAAAGCAGAATATCTCATGGGCTTTAATCAAAACGAAGGCATGGTTTTCCTTTCAGAGACCTCTACCCCAGAAGGTGCCGAGTGGTTTATTGACCAAGTGTTTAAAGAAAAAGCACAAGAAGTTAAAGATTACTATAAAAATCAAGGTCTTGAGGGTCTTGCGCTTATCCCCGACCTTGTAACCTACTCCTATTTTAAAGCAGGCACTATTAAAATGATGCAAGAGCTTGCAAACCAAGGAAACACCGTATACGGCTATCAGTTTGACTTTATGCCTGACGGAAACTATCCTATGAAAGAATTGGGCGCGCATCATGCCGTAGATATTCTTTACACCTTTGACACCATTCCCGCTTCCGGCTTAACGGAAGGTGAATATGACGGATTTGTTGCCGAGCAAATGCACACCATGTGGTGTAACTTTATTGCAAACGGCAACCCAAATAAAGGGTTTTCTCTGCCGGACAGCACACCGTGGGATAAATTTGAAGCCGACCGCAAAATGATGTACTATTTCAATCAGAAAATGGAATCCGCACCACTGAAAGATGAAGAAAAAATATCCTACTTTCAGCAGCTTTTATATAAATAAACACCAAAAGCAAATACACCAAGGCGATAAAAAAATTTGTTGACTTGAAATATTTTTCTAAAACCAAGAAAAACTTGGTTTGAATCTCTTTTTCTTTGCTAAAAATGTCATCGGTAAAAATACCGATGACATTTTTTATTTTTATCATAAATTGTTTTCTATTTTAAATTTTTATATTTTTAATTTATTACTTTGCATAAAGTACAAAACACCTTTTTGATGAAAACCTATAAATTGCCCCCATAAAATAAAGTTTGCTCCATGCCAAACGTCGCTTATTAAAAAGGAAATCTTTCTATTTATACAGGTAGGCACTTTGCCTTTCGCCTTTCTCCTAAAAAATATGTCATCTTTTTTAAAAATCACCAACGGAGTTTGCCTTATAGCAAAAATGAAAATTAACAGGCAAAGTCATAGTTAACATTATGGAGGTTTCTTCAGCCATGCCGCGATACCCGCTAAAATAAAATATATCTCAAAGGTGCAAAAGCACTCCCTAGAGGTAGCCGTTTTTATGTTTGCATAGCCCCCAAAAACCACACCGACAAATAAAATGTTTAAAATAGAGTAACGTACAAATATTAACCGCTACAGAAAAAACTAAAAAAGTGCCGAGAGACTTTTGTACAGAAATTAAGCACAAAATTTTATTTATAACCGCAACAAAATCAAATAGTTGTTTAAACCCAAAATACGGCAGCCGCGAAATGTATCACGGCTGCCGTATTTAAACTGTTTTTACAAAAAAGTATTTTATTGTGTTTAGCGGTTTTTGCGTTTTTTAACTTGGTCTACTACAATAGCAATTACAATTACGCAGCCGGTGATAACCTGCATAACAAAGGAGTGAATACCAAACTGTGTACCAACGTTATCAATTAAAATAATAAGCATAGTACCCAGCAATGTGCCTGCAATAGAGCCCTGACCGCCGGCTAAGGAAGCACCACCCAATACGCTTGCGGCAATGGCGTTTGTCTCGTATCCCTCACCTGCTGTAGGAATGGCCGAGTTAATGCGTGCGGCAAGCATAATGCCTGCAACGCCATACATAAGGCCGGCAAATGCATATGCTGCATAGGTAGTTTTGCGAATAGATATACCATTTAGTTTAGCAACCTCGGAGCCGCTGCCCAAAACAAACAAATTGCGTCCAAACACTGTATATTTCAAAATTAAAAATCCGACAATGGCAATTAAAAACCATATAAGAGCAAGATTGGGAATCATAAAGGTGCTACCGCTGGCAAATGCGGAAAACTTGGCACTTAGCCCCGAAACGGTACCGCCATTAGAAATAACCTTGATTAGGCCGCGCAAAATGGTTTGAGTGCCCAAAGTTGCAACAAATGCGGGAACGTTAAATTCGTGAATTAACACTGCATTAAACAGGCCGCATACAATGGCTACAACAAGCGCTACAACCATAGAGCCTAAAACGCCCATACCCCAGCGTGCCTGACCCATTGCCACCATTAAGGTAGACATACCCACTATAGCACCACAGCTAATATCTATGCCGCCGGTGATGATAATGTAGGTTTGTGCAACAGAGATAACACCGATAATCGCGCACTGTTTTAAAATGTTAGTAAGATTATATGCACTTAAAAAGTTTTCTGTACCAAAGGTAGCGGCCAAAAACAACAATACAATAATAAGTACCATTGAAATTTCGGTGCGCATCAATAATTTTTTCAGCTCGGCAGACCTTTTGCGTTCCGCCAAATTTTTTGTAGACTGACTCATAACTTACTTTACCTCCGCCGAAACGTTTTCGCTGTCGTATATAGTAGAGGCAATGCGCAATACGTCTTCTTCCTCTACCTGCTTCATCTGCTCATTGTCAAAAGTACCTGCTATATGTCCCTCCGCCATAACAATCATGCGGTCAGCAAGACCCATTGCCTCCGGCAAATAGGAAGAAACAATAATAACACCCTTGCCCTGTTTTGTAAGTGTTTCGATAATTTTAAAAATTTCGTCTTTTGCACCAACGTCTACACCAACTGTTGGCTCGTCAAAAATTAAAATATCCGGATTACGACACAGCAGCTTTGCAATTACAACTTTTTGCTGGTTGCCGCCCGATAGGTTATTTACACACTGCTTTACGCTTGGCGTTTTTACTGCTATTTTTGTACGATACTCTTCAGCTCGCTGCTTTTCTTTTTTTAAATCAATAACACCCAGCTTGCTAATCATGTCGTAAGAGTACATATTGGTGTTAAGTTCTACGCTTTGCGGTAAAGCCAAACCGTCGGTTCGACGGTCCTCGGTTAAAAAGCCAATGCCATCTATCATGGCTTCTTTAGGTGATTTGTAGTGTACCTCTTTACCCTTTACATACACTTTGCCTGCGGTAATTTTGTCTACACCGAATATTGCCCGCATCACCTCGCTGCGCCCTGCGCCAACTAATCCAAAAAAGCTTAAAATTTCGCCCTTGTGTAAAGAAAAATTTACATCTGTAAAATTAGAGTTACTCAAGTTTTCTACACGCAGCAATTCCTGTCCCGGGTTTTGGCGTTGTATATTATAAATATCCGCCATATCACGCCCAACCATTTTGGAAATAAGATAATCCTTATCAACCTCGGCAACATCTTTTGTCTCCACGTATGTGCCGTCTTTCATAATGGTAACAGTATCGCATATTTCCATAATCTCTTCCAGACGATGAGAAATGTAAATAATGCTTACGCCCGCTTGTTTTAGTTCTTTAATATAGTGAAACAGAGTTTCGACCTTATCATTTTCCAGCAAAGCCGTTGGCTCATCAAAAATAACCAGACGAATATTTTCGTTTACCGATATTTTACTGATGGTTACCATAGCCTGCAATGCCACAGGCAGGGAGGCAATGGTGGCGGTAGGGTTTACCCCTAGCTGAAACTTGTCGATAACCTTCTGACTGTCTTCGTACATTGTGGTCCAGTCCACCGTGCCCAGCTTTGTTTTTGGCAGGCGGCCCAGATAATAGTTTTCGGCTATGCTTAAATTTTTTGCTATGTTTACATTTTGATAGTTTGCGTGCATTCCCAATGCCTTTGCCTCTACCGCATTTTTGACACTTTTCCACACGCCGTCACAGTTTATTTCAACCTTTCCTTCGGTAGGTGTTTCTACGCCCATAATACATTTAATAAGGGTTGATTTACCTGCACCGTTTTCTCCAACCAGGGCACGCACTTCGCCCTGCTTAATTGTTGTCGTAATGCCCTTGAGCGCTTGAACACCCGGATAGGTTTTTACGACACCCTCAATTTTCAACAGGATATTGTCATCCATACGTTGCTCTTTCCTTTCTGTAATACCTATCGGGTGCGTTTTATAAGAGATTATGGCGACAGCCCTAAACAGCACTTTAAAATAGGTTGCCTCTCTATTTATTTACATTCGGGCGACATAGCGCCCGAATGTAAACAGAACATTTATGTTAATTATGCCAGCAGAGTGGGGTCTAGTAAAGCGGCATATTTTGCCTCTTTCATATTAGCTGTGGTTACAGCTTCGGGTGCCATAGCAATTTTTTGGGCACTCTCGGGGTTTTTACCTGTCATAATGGTCTCAATGGCGTTTACCATAGAAGCATAGCCTTGGCCGTAAGCATCTTGAACAATAATGCAATCCAGATTACCTGCCTCTAAAGCGGCAATTTCAACGGGGTCAGAGTCAACACCGATGGTTACTACTTTATCGGCAATACCGGCGTTTTCAACTGCAAGAGCAATGCCGTCAACGGAGATGTTATTTGCACCGTAGATACCAATCAATTTAGCGCCGTGTGTTGCAATTTGGTTTTCAATGTCAGCCTGTGCCTGCTCTAAGCTGTTGTTGTTGTAAAGCGTATCCAATACTTTAATACCGGGTGCTTTTGCCTCAACATAAGCTTTAAAGTTATCCATACGAGGTTGCAGGGCAGGGTTTACGTTAGAAAATTCCATTGCAATTACGCCCTCTAAGGGAATACCGGCTGCCTCAAGCTGCTCTAGCATAATTTTGCCTGCCAAATCGCCAACGTCTGCACTAACGGTTGTGTAAAATTGGTTGTAGCAATCGGCAAATTCGGTAGAATCCATAACTTCAAGGCCGCAGTTTGTAAAGTTTACAACAATACCTTGGTTCATGGCTTCTTTAGACACGTTGCGTGTAGAATCTGGTACTTGAGTTGCACTGATGATAGCATCGGGTTTGGAGGCGATAGCATTTTCAAATGCGCGAATGTATGCCTCGGTTTCCGCCTCGGTTGCAGGGCCAACTGTAGAAACCGTTACGGTAATGCCGTGTTTGGCTTCCATATCCTTGGCGGCAGCACGGATGCCAAGCTCTTGATATTGCCAAAATTCTGATTCTGTAGAGCAGGATACCCATGTTACATTAACATTTTTTGATTGGGCGGTGCTTTGTGCAGTATCGGATGCTGTAGAAGCGGGTGTGGAAGCTGCGGTGCTACCAGAGTTGCCACAAGCTGCCAAGCTTAGCGCCATAGCCAGGGAAAGCAAAAGTGCAAGTGCTTTTTTCATAAGTCGTTTCTCCTTTATTATTATCATTTGTAATGCCCGGACGGGCATCTACTACCTTAATTACAGTACCTCATTCAGCTCTATATGCTCATTATCGGGGCCGCGAAACAGTACCCAGCGAGAGCCGTTTTCAAATACCTGCGGTGCATCTTCTCGTGTGCCTTCTTCGAAGGTTATTCCTTTTTGCTGAAGCTTTTGTATTACCGTGTCTAAGTTTTTTACCTTAATTGCCACATGGTCAAACCAACCGTCGCCTCGCTGCTGCGGCACAGGAAACTGTACCAGTTCCAAAATCAAATTTCCGTTTTGTACAAATGTTACCTGTATATCACCCTGCGGTGAGGGATTTGTGTTTTGCCAAATAACGTTAAACTGAAGCAGCGAGGTATAAAACGCTACCGTCTGCTGCATATCTGTAATAAACAGTCCTACATGTGCAAGATTCTTCATAGGCAGCTGCTGTTCGGCGCAGGTGAAATCTTCAAAAACACTGCGTAAAAATTGCACCGATTTTGCTGCATCTGCATCTAAACGCGCTTGCGAGGGACTGTCTATCAAATTTCGCCAAACTCGAATATCCGTACCAACCTGCCCACCGCTTAGCACAAACGGCTCCATTACCACAGTGCCGTCATAGCCGATTTTGTGGAGTGCCGCGGCAATGCTTTGCCAATCGATAAGTTTTCCTTGCCCCGGCAAACGGCGATTGTTTTCTCCCACATGAACGTGACCCAAATGCCCTTTTGCCATAATAATAGCATCGTAAAGGTCATCTTCCTCCATATTCATATGATAGGTATCCAGCATTACCTTTACGTTGGGCTCGTCTACGGCTTTTACATATTCCACACACTCTTTACATGTGTTAATTAAGTATCCTTCGTGCCGATTAAGCACCTCCATGCAAAGGGTAATGTTGTATTGCTTTGCCATTTTTGCAAGCTTTTTCATATTCTGAATACTGCGCTGTAAATCGCCCTGCTTATCAATAGGGGCAGCGTAGTTGGCTGGCCAATAGGTGTACAAGCCGCCGCCCACCTGTGTGATATGTAACGCCTTTAGCACCGCAAAGGTTTTTTGCCAAAAACGAAAGGCATTTTGCACAATGTCCGCATCTTGTGATGCCAGATTTTCTTGTGCTGTAGGGCCGTATCCGGCTGTTAGCTGTATGTTGTACTCACGGCTGCAAAGCCAAAGCTGTTCAATTTGCTGTGCTGTCATGTCGCACAATCCTGCACAAGAAATTTCTAAAATATCAAATCCCAGCTCTGCTGCCTTTTTTACATACACCGTATAATCGGCGCCCCATTCTTTTTCCCAGTAGGCATAATAGATACCGTATTTCATGCGGTTTGCATCTCCTATCTTTGATGCTGCATTGCCGTAAAGCCTTCTACAATTTCGATGCCGCAGCTTGTGCCAATACGGTCTGCGCCTGCCTCAATCATAGCCAGTGCCTGCTCAGCTGTACGCACGCCGCCTGCTGCTTTAATTTTAAGCTTGTCGCCCACACATTCTTTCATCAGCTTTACATCTTCTATTGTAGCGCCGCCTGTGCCAAACCCTGTAGAGGTTTTGATAAAGGTTGGCTTTACACGCAGTGCAATTTCGCAAAGATGTCTTTTTTCATCATCTGTTAGATAGCAGTTTTCAAAAATAACTTTACTGGTAATATTGCGCTCGCTGCACGCCTGCACAATTCTGGTCATCTCTTCTTCTACATAGTCCCAGTTGCCGCTTTTCAGCTCTACCAGATTTACTACATAGTCTACCTCGCCTGCGCCTTTTTCGATTACATCAATAGTTTCAAACACTTTTGTCTCAATGGTGCACTGTCCCAAGGGAAAGCTTACTGCGGCATCGCAAAGCACACCCGAGCCCTCTAACACCTTTTTGCAAAAAGGTACCGGTGCATTGTTAATTGCCACTGTTTTAAATTTGTACTTAGCAGCACCCTCACAGTGTGCCTTCAATTCGTCTAGTGTTACATAGGGTTTTAGCAGGGTTTGGTCAATCATGCCGGCAAGCTGCGCGGCGGTTAAGGTTTTAATGTCCATTTGTAAATTCTCCTTTATTAAAACTTCGCCAAATTGTGATATGTATTTAGCAAGGCAAAATAACTTTCATCAAAAATTGCCTTTAACTCATTATATTTTTTGTGGTTTTCCCAGTTTGGCTCGATAACATCATCTACCTGAATAAATTTATCAATCGCCGTAAAGTCTGCCAACACGCCTGCTCCAACACCCGCCGCAACAGCAGCTCCCATTGAGGTTGCCTCATCTAGCCAGTTTAACCGGTTTGCTTTTACGCCGTAGATGTCAGCCAAGGCATGGCGTACCGGGTCTCCCTTTGCAAGGCCGCCGATTACGTTTATAGAGGTAATATCCATCTCCTTGCGAAACACGTCCAGTATCACACATAGGTTCATCAATATGCCCTCTACACATGCACGCAGCATATCTCCTCTTGTGTGCTCCATTTTTAAGCCGATAAAGGCTCCTCGTGCCTCACTATTCCACCGCGGGCTGCGCTCACCTAAAATATAGGGTAAATACAGTAGCGCGTTTGCGCCAACGGGTGATGCGGCAATTTCGTTATCCATCAATCGGTAGGCACTGCCGCCCTGCTGCTTTGCTATCAGCTCTAAATCCTTGCAGAGTGTTTTCTTTATAAAGTGATAAGAATTGCCTGCTGCCTGCATGGTACCGTTGGGAGAATATTTACCCGGCACCAGATGTGCCCAGTTGTAGGTGCGAAGCTGTGGGTCATAAATTGGGGTGTCGCTTGTAAGTGCCACCCAAGAGGACGAACCAAGATAATTAAACGTATCTCCGCTGCGTACACTACCGGCGCCTACCGCCGCACAAACACCATCGCCTCCGCCAATAATAATGGGGGTTCCCACTGCTAAGCCACATTCTGCCGCGATGGAGGGTGTTATCTCACCTGCCACATGGGTAGAAGGCAGTACCGGTGTAAGCAAATCTTTGTCAATGTTGGCAATTTGCAATATTTTGTCTGACCACTCTAAACGGTTTAAATCCAAACAGTTGGTACCTGATGCATCAGAAAAGTCGGTGACAAAGCTGCCTGTAAGACGATAAATCAAATAGTCCTTTGGCTGCAACATCTTATATATCTGCCTGTAAATTTCAGGCTCGTTGTCGCGTATCCACATCAACTTTTCAATGCTGTACGAAGCGCTTATTTTGTGTCCCGTAATATGGTAAAATTCGGTTTCGTCCATTTTGCTGCGCAGATATGCCTCTTGGCTTTGGCTGCGTTGGTCGGCCCAAATAATGGCGGGACGTAAAGGAGTACCGTTTTTATCTACTACCACACAGCCCATCATTTGCCCGCTAAATGCAACGCCTGCCACCTGCTTTGCATCAATATCTTTTAAAAGTATTCTGTTGTTTTCACACAGCGCCTGCCACCAAGTTTGGGGGTTTTGTTCCGCCCAGGTGCTGTTAAAAAAATGGGTATCGTATGTGTATGTAACGCTTTTTACAAGCTGACCATCAGTCGTAAAAAGGGTTGCTTTGTCGCCCGAGGTACCCAAGTCGTGGGCAATTAAATAGCTTGGCATACTCTTTTCTCCCTAGCCCATTGATTTAAATGGGACTAATATTTCATTTATTTTCTGCATTTGTTCGTCCGTAATTTCCCATGTGGTACAGCAAATATTGTCTTGTAGCTGCTGCACGGTAGAGGCGCCGCCGATGATGGAAGTAACCTCCGGCTTTTGCCGCAGCCAGTTAAGCGCAAGCTCGTTCATGGGGCGGTTTATCTCGTCTGCCAACGCTTTTATTTTGCGTGCAGCCTCTAAGTAAACGGTAAAGTTTTTGCCAACCAGCTTGGGGTTTGCATTGCGAATGTCGTGGCTTGAAAAATCTATTCCCTTTAAAAACTTACCTGCCAACAAGCCTTGAAAAAACGGGCTGTAGGGTAAAAATGCTTGCCCATATTTGCGTACAGTAGGCAAAACCTCGTCCTCGGTGCGGTAGTCAAGGGGAATACCGTGATAGCTTGCAGGGTTGCGCTCCAGCATATTGTACAAGCTTTGCTGGCAATCTACACTTATCATCGTCATCATTTTTTCTACATCGCTCTGTGCAAAATTGCTAAGTCCCACATAGCGTATCTTGCCGCTGTCCTTCATAATTTGCAGCGCTTCAGCGGTTTCTTCCAAAGGCACGCTTGGGTCGGGCCAGTGCATTTGGTAAATATCAATATAATCGGTTTGCAGACGGCGTAAGCTTTCATCAATCTCTTTTAAAAGGCTTGCCTTAGAAAGATTGTTTGTGGTCTCGTGCTTATCGTTCCACAAAAGACCGCCCTTACTTGCAATAATCACCTTGCTGCGTCGGTTATCCTGCGCCAGTGCTTTTCCAAGCACAGTTTCGGATACACCCCAGCCGTATACAGGTGCAACATCAAAAAAGTTGATGCCCAAATCCATAGCCGCGTGAATAATGTCGATAGAATTTTGCTCTTCGCAAGAATCCCAATCACCGCCCATGTTCCAGCATCCAATGCCCACTGCAGAAATTTCTTCTTTAATTTTTGCCACTTTCTTATAAATCATTGCCGTTCTACTCCTTGCTTTCATTTACTGTTTCACTGTTACATATAAAGATTTTACAGAGGTGTTTGCAGAGGGTTTTAACAAAAGAGGAAACCAATTTTATTTTATGTAACCGGTTACATATTATTAAAAAAATAATAGTAAGCGTGCAATTTTAACCAGTTTGCTGTAACAAAACACTGTTACAGCAAACTTTAATTTATCAAAGCACTAACTTATGGATTTAGTTTTTCAGTACCGCACAGATGAACCTGATAGGGAATCATACAAATATTGCGTGGTCTTGTGGGATTTTCAATGCGCTCTAACAGCATTTTTAACGCCATGCGTCCCATTTCAATATTATCTCGATACACACAGCTAAAAGGAATACCCAACTGATCAATCATAGCAATGCGGTCGTTTCCAATTACGGCAATATCTTTGCCAATGCGTATTTTGCACTCTCGCGCAGCCTTTAAAAAGCCTAAGCTTGTGCGGTTGTTGCAGGTATACACAGCGGTTGGCCAATCTCCGCTTAAAAACATTTTTTTGCTTAGTTCATAAGCGCGTTCCTCTAAAAAGTCACCCTCAAAAATGTCCTCATCGCGCAGCTCTAAGCCATTATCCAGTACGCCCTGCCGAAACCCCTGCAAACGGTCTCGACCTATCTTCAGTGCCAAATCACCTGTAATAATGCCCAGGCGGGTGTGTCCCGCTTTATGTAAAATTTGTGCGGCGCGATACGAGCTTTGGTAGCTTTCGTAAAAAACGCCGTCCCAGTGCATATTTTCAGAATCACGGTCGACGATAACAACGGGAATATCCAATGCTTTCAGCTGCTTTCGTAGTTCTCTGCCAAGCGAGCTGAGGGAATAATCTACCGCCGGAGCCAAAATTAACCCTCTTACCCGTTGTTGACTTAATGTATGTAAGGCACGTACCTCTTTTTCTGCCTTGTTTTGTGTATCAAAAAACACCAGAGATAAATCATGTTGGTCAGCAATTTCGGTAATGCCGTGTAAAACATCACCGTAAAACAAGTTGTCAATTTCGGGTACGACTACGCCAATGGCAGTAGACTCCTGTTTAGATAATTTGATGGCACTGGCGGAGGGCACATAGTGGTTTTCTTTTACTATTTGTTCCACGCGTTTACGAGTATCCTCGTTTACATAACCACTATTATTTAATACACGGGATACCGTAGCCTTGGAAACACCTGCCAGGTTTGCTACATCTGTTATCGTTATCATTTTTTTCACTCCTAGCATGGTGGTGTAACCGTTTCCATATCTTTTATGTTTTTAGTCTAATAAAACTCTTTTAAAATGTCAAGCATTTTATATATTTTTCACTTTAGTAATAATATATGTGTGTTATTTTTGTACATATTTTCTAATATAATGCCTGTGAAAACGGTTTCTTATTCCCTATTTTTTAATAATTCTTGTTTTTTCTTGCCAATATTACAAACCATAAAATTGTTTTATTATTCTTACATCTTTTTATCTTTTTATAAAACGAAAAAGCAAAGTTACCACAAATTTTATAGTAAGCTATAATTTGTTTAGCAGCTTTTTGTCTGGTTTAAGTTCTTAAAAGCGCTGTTTAAAATATTTTTTTGATTGCAATAAAAATCAAAAAAATCTTTTTCCGTACAAAATTATTATATATTACGCAAAATGGATACCATTTTAGCTTTTTAAGATAATTTAAAAAACAAAATAAAGCTTTAACATTTATAATGTTGTAATATAATAAATTTAAAACTGTTAATAAAAAGCCAAAACAGGAGGGTTGAGATTTTATGAAGGCAAAAAATTCTGATTGGTATAAGCACGGTTGGTCTTTAGATGTAAAAAATCAATCTTGGACAGAAGATACCGAAAATCAAGTTAATTTCATTATCCGCACACTTCAGTTAAAAGGCAACGAACGCATACTCGATTTGGCTTGCGGGTATGGCCGACACGCACTTTCTTTTGCCAAAAGAGGTTTTTGGGTTGTTGGGGTAGATATTACAAAAATATATATTGAAGACGCCGCGCAAACCGCTAAAGAAAATGGGTTAAATGCTCAATTTATACAGGAAGATATTCGAAACCTCTCTTATAAAAATGAATTTGACGTAGTTTTAAACTTAGCAGATGGAGCAGTTGGATACTTAGAAAATGACGCGGAAAATTTAAAAATTTTTGATACAATTTCTAATGCATTAAAAGTTGGCGGCAAACATTTTATGGATATTTGCAATGCTGAACACGCCGAACTTTACTTTCCGCGTGCTAACTGGGAAGCCGGCAAAGAGGCGCTTGCCTTATCTCAATTTGACTGGGACCCTGCAAGCAGACGAATGTTATTTGGCGGCTGCGATATTCCCTATGGTGCACCTCTTTCTAAACCCGACATTCCCGCCGGAGACCCCACGCGCCTTTATTCCGCAAAAGAAATTGCAGAAATTTTTAGTGCGCGTAGTATGAAAGTGGAGAGCACTTTTTCAGACTACTACGGAACAGAATCATCTTCAAAATTTCTTCAACTTCTTGTTGTTTCAACAAAAATATAACTCTTTGTATCAAAACTTTGTTTTTTGCTTGTATCTATTTATAATATTCACTTTTCGTACAAAATAAAAGCCAATATACCTGCTTTAAACAGCAAGTAAATTGGCTTTTTCTTTTGTTGCGTTTTTAATATCAAAACAATTTGTTAAACAAGCTGCTCTTTTATATCGTCTCGATACTTTTTCGGGGTAGAGTTTACTATATTTTTAAACACCACAAAAAAATATTTTACATTATCAAATCCCACTTGACGTGCAATTTCCTCAATGGAATCCTTTGTCTCTCTCAGTAAGCGTTTTGCGTTTTCTACACGTTGTCGGTTAATGGCTTCGCTAATAGAAATACCTGTGCTTTTTTTAAAAAGACGTCCCAAATATACCGCATTCATACCCATTTTATCGGCAATTTCTTGTACAGACAGCAAATTATCCGCGTATTGCATTTCTATGTATTCTATAATCTGCTGTGCCATTTGGTCCAGCCGTTTCATGCGCTCTTTTTCCTCCGCATCTACGATGCGCACAAACGCGGCGTCCATTGCGGCAGTAACCTGATTTACATTTTCAATGGTATCTATAATATCCGGCGACAAATTCAGTGGCTCAGTTGAAAATTCTTTATAAAGATTGTTCAGGCTTTTGATTAAATAACGCACCGAAAAGCGCAAATCGGCAAATCGGCAGCGCTGAATAATAGAAAATATGTTTTGCCAGCACAAGCGTGCTTCTTCCAACTGTCCATTGCGTAAAGCGGCAAGCAGCGCAGCGCAGTCCTTTGACTGAAACCCAGGTACATTATGGTTGTTTAAAGTGCTTTCGGGTAAAACATCTCGGCCAACGTACAAAAAGCGCATTTGCCAAAGTTCATTTAAGTTTTCTCGGCACTGTACAAGCTCTTGAGCGTTTGTTCGCGGCGCCCCATAAAAACAGTGGCAGGAAAAAGCCTGTACCATTTCCTCACAAAGCTGCTTTGTCTCTTCTTCCGATGCGCCAAACAGCAAAATGGCACTGCCAAAATCGCTGTTGACCGCTAATTGCTCCATACTTTGCCCTATTTTATCTCGTATCTCCTGCACTTGAGCACAATCTGTTAAAATAAGAGATATGGGATACGGAACTGCTGTTTGTGCCTTTCCTTCTAAAATCAGTTTAAACTGCCTTAAAAGCCTCTGTTCGCGCTGTCGTTCTAAAAGGTCATCAACCTGCTGCGAAACTTCTCCTGCTGTCTCGCCTGCATTAATAAGCGCCTGCCGCACAGCATTAAAAGGTGTGTAAAGATTTATAAAGGTGTAAGCTGCTCCAAGTATCAAAACGCCGCAAACCGCAGTTAATATAATAAAAACGATATTTTGCATTTTTGTAAGAGATGGTACGATTGTATTTGCGTTAAAAGAGCGCAAATACAGCCAGCCGGAATTTTTCAGTTTACAGTACATCCACCCTTGTGCGGTACGTTGATCTAAAATAAAGCCCGGCGTGTCTTCTTCGCAGGTTTCTATAATCGTAGGCCAAATTTCTTCAGCTGCTTGTCCCACTTCGTGGCTGCCTACAGCCAAAGCTTTTCCGCTGGCATCTAAAATTGCGCAGCTGTCTCCCGAGGAGATACCCAACAGCTGACTTTCGTACCACTTGGCTCTTACATTTAATAAAAGCACACCGCTGGAAGGCTCATTTGCCTCATAAAAAACAAAAGAGTAATACTCTCCGTTTCTTCCCACTTTCTTTTCCGAAACAGAAAAGCTGCGCGTATCTGCATTTGTTAAAAGAGAGGCGGCTGTGCTATCATAAAATTTGTCTACCGGTGCAGAGGGGTGGTCACTGTCAGACGTAAAAATGTAATCCATTGTAGGATTGTAAATCATGGCATTTGTTAAAAAAGTACAGCTGCTTACAAAATTGCCTAAATCGCGCAGTCCTAACGTCCTCTGTGCGTTGGTCATCTCTTTGCTGGTGCGCAATATGCGTACAGAAGAGGAGTAGTAAATCTGCATAGCAGAGTTCCAAATCATATCCAAAGATGTGGCAGAAATTGTGTCTACTTGTTTTACAAACTCTCCGTTAAGTTGTGATAGAGCCTGTATGGTTATTTTTTCAAAGGAAGTAAACAGCATTAAAAATATAAAAAGAACCACTGCTACAGCAATTAAAACAGCCATCCAACGACGGCGCAGTATATTTTTTATAGAATTTAACTTTCTATTCATTTTATACTCCTAGCTATTTCTGTCAATATGTATAAAAGACTTTGTACCTCTTTAGCTTAAAGTAATAGTAAAAATATGTCAATCCCCTTTAAAAAGTTTAAAATTTATACTCACAGCGGTTCTAGTGTATTCAAACTTCACATTATTTAATCCTTCAAGCTATAATAAATATGCAAAGTGAACAATCAATCCCACATTTACAAAATTGTTCCTTTGCAAAGAAAAATATAACATTAGGAGAAAAAAGAAAGAGAGTGTAATCACATGAAAAACAAATCCAGAATTGTTACAATCCTTCTCGCAATCATCACAGGCCTGTCTCTTGCAGCATGTAACAGTAATACAGCTGCTCCTGTATCCTCCGCTGCTCCTTCTGCTGTTGCAGAGTCAGAATCAGCTGCCGCACCTACCCAGAACACAGACGCCAGCGGTACCGTAATGCTTTACTCTTCTATGCAGGAAGACCAATTAATTGCAATTAAAGAAGCTTTTGAAGCAAAATACCCCAAAGTAAAAATGGAGTATTACTTTGCAGGCACCAGTAAAGTAATTACAAAAATTGCTACTGAGGCACAAGCAGGCCAAGTAGATGCTGACGTTATCTGGGTTGGTGACCCCGCTGACTATGTATCCTTTAAAGAACAAGATATTTTGCAGCCCTACACTTCTCCCGAAGCAGCTGCCATCGATAGCGTTTATATTGATGCAGACGGTTATTATACCGGCGCTCGTATGATGAACATGGGTATTTCTTATAATACAGCTTTGGTTACTCCCGAGGAAGCTCCTCAAAGCTGGGAAGATTTGTTAGACCCCAAATGGAACGACCAAATTGTTATGACTGACCCGGGCAGCTCCGGCACATCTAAATATTGGATGAATGCTATTATGAGCAGCGAAAAATACGGTGCAGACTATGTTCAAAAATTAAAAGATAACGGCTGCTACCTAGAAAGCGGCACAACAGCTTGCCACAATCAACTTGCTGCCAGCGCTTACAAAGTTGGTATCTGCCTAGACTACGTTACTGCAAACCTTTCTAAAGAAGGTTCTCCTATCGCCTTTGTATTCCCTAAAGATACTGTTTCTATCTTTAGCCCCATCGGTCTTGTAAAAAATTGTGCCAATGAGGACAACGGCAAATTGCTTTACGACTTTATCCTTTCTAAAGAGGGCCAAGAAGTTTTGGTTTCCAATAATTTAATCTCTGTAAGAAACGACATCGACCAAGGTGATACAAATGTTGTTGCCATTGCTTCCAAAGCTTTGCCTACAGATTTAGCCGTTATGGCTGAAAAATCTGCCGAGAACAGCGCCGCATTTGATAAAATCTTTGGCATAAACTAATTTTTTGTGTTTTAAAATTTAAACAAAGTAGCTTAAAAGCAGCGGGTAATCACCTGTTTATCCGCTGCTGTCTTTTTATACAAAAACGGGAGGAAACATGGCAAGCGTTAAATTTGATAATATATCTTTTCGCTATGGCGACAATTACATCTTAAAAAACTTTTCTCTCACTGTTGAGGAAAGCCAAATCTTGTGTTTGGTAGGTCCTTCAGGCTGTGGAAAAACAACTTTGGTTCGTTGTTTATTAGGTTTAAGTAAACCTGAAACAGGTTCTATTTATGTGGGTGAAACCTGTGTATTCAGTGCCGAAAAACACATCAATATCCCCGCCGAGCGCCGTAAAATCGGTATCGTATTCCAAGATTATGCCGTTTGGCCGCATATGACCGTAAAAGAAAACGTATGCTATCCCATGAAAAAGCGCCATATGGCCAAGGCTGACATTGAAAAACGTGCGATGCACGCCTTAGCTCAAGTAAATATGACCGAGTATGCCAACCATTTGCCCAGCCAGCTTTCCGGTGGACAGCAACAGCGTGTTGCCATTGCCCGCGCACTGGTAAGCAGCGACGGATTGATTGTAATGGACGAACCCATCACCAATCTGGACGCAAAGCTGCGCGAGCAGATGCTATTGGAAATACGGGAAATTCAGCGCAATATCGGTACCACCATTCTCTATATTACCCACGACCAGCAGTCTGCGTTGCAGCTGTGCGACAAAATGGCCATTATGGAGCAAAACGGCAGTCTATGCCAGCTAGGTAATGATGAAGATATTATTTTGCGTCCCGCAAACCGCTTCACTTTTGAATTTATCGGTGTATCTAATTTTATCCCTATGCTGTTTGAAAACGGACAGTGCTATTTAGATTTTGAGGGGAAGAAGCAAATATGGACCGATACCTTGCCCGATATGGACAAAACCAAAAAAATGGAAGTTGGCGTGCGCCCTAACGATATTGTTTTTGACGACGATTCTCCTATACGCGGCAAAGTACATAGAAGTGTATTTTTGGGCAGCGAATATGACTATTTTATTGACATAAACGGTAAAGAACTGCGCGTTCAGCAAAACACCCTAGACGCTGTATGCTTAGGCGTTGCCAAAGAAGGCAGTGAAGTAGGCATAAAGTTTTTAAATCCACATTACTACGAAGCGAAGGAGGCCTAAAATCATGATTGCTTCTTTAAAAAGAAAAAAACGTGACCTTGCGGCCATAGACGGCAGGCACTTTAGTTTGGACGGAGCAATGACAGTTTTAAGCTTTATACTTTTGCTTGTAATCGTTGTCGTTCCCATCTTCATGATTGTTTACAATGCATTTTTTGACCAAGGCAAATTTTCTTTGGATTTAATTTGCGAGCAGCTATCAAAAAAAGATAACCTAATATCTATGTGGAACACCATTAAGATTGCAGTTTTGGTTACCATTTTAGGTACTATAATGGGTGTATTTTACGCTTGGCTGCTTGGTCGAAGCGATATTCCCTGCAAAGGGCTGATGCGTGCACTGTTTAACATACCCTACATGTTCCCTCCTTTTTTGGGCGCTATGGCATGGGACTTATTGTTAAACGGTCGCTCCGGTTATTTAAACAAATGGTTTGTAGACGTTTTCAACCTTTCCTCTGCACCGTTTAATATAAACAGTATTGGCGGCATTGTGTTTGTAGAGCTTTCTTATTACTTTCCGTTTGTATTTATGCAGGTAGTTAGTGCTTTTGAGCGTATGGACCCCAAACTGGAGGAATGTGCCCGAATTGCAGGTGCCCGTCAAGGTACTGTTATTCGTAAAATTACACTTCCACTGGTAACACCTGCTATTTCTGCCGGTGCTTTGCTCATTCTTATTAGCTCGTTGGCACACTTTGGTGTTCCCTCTATCCTTGGTTTCTCTCAAGGCATTTACACCTTACCTACTAAGATATATGCTGTAATTTCTCGTTCCGGCGGCAGCTTTGAAGGCATACGCCAAGGCGCGGCACTTTCTATTATGCTGGTTGTGGTAGTTGCCGCGGCACTTATTATCCAGAAAAAAGTGCTTAGTTCCGGTAGTTATGATATCATCAAGGGAAAAAGTATGCGTCCTACCCTTATAAAACTGCGCGGCGCTCGTATTCCCTTGTTTGTACTGGCTGTTTTAACACTGGTTCTAATCGTAATTGTTCCACTGGCTATGATTTTCTTAGTTGGCCTTGTTAAAGCTTACGGCTTACCCTTAATTCCCGAAAACTTTACTTTAGCCAATTACACCAAAGTATTTGCAAGCAGCGGTACCTTCAATTCTATCAGCAACTCTCTGTTTGTATCTATTGCTGCCGGTATTATTTGTATGTTCCTTGGTACACTTATTGCTTATGTTGTACAAAAAATCAAACCACGCGGCAAAGGCGTTTTGGAAGTTTTATCGGTTCTGCCCTACTCTATCCCCGGCACCGTACTGGCTATCGGCGTAATTTTAGCTTGGTCCGGCAAATTGGGCGTAAACCTTTACAACACCATTTGGATTATTCTAATCGCCTATTTGGCACGTTATTTATCCTTCTCTATGAAAACTTCCTCTGCTGCTCTGTTGCAGGTTCACCCCTCTTTGGAGGAAGCTGCCCGCACATGCGGCGCTTCTCATACAGAAAGCCTGAAAGACGTAACCCTGCCGTTAATTCGGCCCGCCATGGTATCCGGTTTCTTCTTAATCTTCCTGCCGGCCATGCGCGAGGTAACAACTTCTGTACTGTTGTATGGCCCCTACACAAGAACATTAGGCGTGCAAATCTATTCTCTGCGTGATGCAGGCATGATGCCGCAGGCTGCCGCTTTGGGCTCCGTTGCCATTGTAATGATTATTGTGTGCAACACCATTGTAACAGCTATTACAAAAGACAGAAAAGGAGTTTAATGCATGGACGCACAGGTTGTTTTAAAAAATGTAACCAAGCGTTTTACCACTAAGACACTTGGCGATATTGTAGCCGTTGATAATTTTAACTTAGAAGTATACGAAGGCGAATGTTTTTCCTTTTTGGGGCCGTCCGGCTGCGGAAAATCTACTACACTTCGTATGATTGCAGGCTTTGAAGACTTGACAGAGGGTGAAATTCACCTTTGCGGAAATCCTGTTTCTGTTAAAAACAAAAACCTTTATGTACCGCCCGAAGAAAGAGGTTTGGGCATGGTGTTCCAAGCCTTTGCCGTTTGGCCTCATATGACGGTGTTTGAAAACGTTGCTTTCCCATTGCGTATTCAAAAATTAAACCGCGCAGATGTAGAAAAACGTGTAAAAGAAGCTCTGCGTCACACAAGTCTGCAAGGCTTGGAAGATGTTTATCCTTCTGACCTTTCCGGCGGCCAGCAACAGCGCATTGCCTTGGCACGCGCTATTGTTACCAATCCCAAGGTTATGCTTTTAGATGAGCCTCTTTCCAATTTAGACCCCAAGCTGCGTGAAAGCATGCGCTTTGAACTGAAGGAATTACAGCGCAAGTTTAACTTTACCATTATCTTTGTTACACATGACCAATCAGAAGCCATGGCTTTGTCTGACAGAATGATGGTTTGTGATATGGGCCGTATCATGCAAATTGATACACCGGAAAACCTTTACAATAAGCCCATCAATCGTTTTGTTCACAGCTTTTTGGGCGAAAGTACATTTTTAAACGTGGTAATCAAAGACGGAAAAGTGTACGCAAAGGGTGATATGGAAAACCCGCTTGATTTGGATATTCCCGCAAATGCAGAGGAAGAGATGATTTTAGCCACACGCCCCAACGCCATTGAGCTAACGGGCAATAAAGGCTATAAAACTTTTATTAAAAAACGCATCTTCTTAACCGACCGCACAGAATATCTGGTACAAATAGGCGACCAAACAATGAAAGTTCAAACACCTCACCGCGTTACTTTTGCACAGGGAGAAAGCTGCTGTGTAAACTTTATCGACCCCATGTGGTATCCTGTAGAGGACAAAGCCGCAGAGGAAGAACGCAGACGTCGCCAGCTGGTATAACTTATTTTTTTTGCTAAGCCTCTTTATCTCATTATAATACTTAAAAGCCCCGCATTTTGTGTAACATCAAAATGCGGGGCTTTGTTTTGTGGTTTATCTGTATTTTTCAGGTTAAGCTTCCACTTAACCGTTTATCTTTTAATAAGAATAGTCTTGCTCTATGCCATATTTTTTCATGTAGCGCCATAAAGTAGTTTTACTTACACCCAATTCGGTTGCTACCTTATCTCTGTTGCCTTGGTGTTTGCGCAGCAGCTCGGTAATTTGTACCGCTTTTTCGTCTTTATAAAGCACTATTTTCTCGGTTCCCGGCAAGCGCTTTGGAGCAATTTGCTGTACTTGCTTTTTCAAAAACACAGCGTCAACGTCACGTTTTTCCGTAAGCAAAATAATACGCTCACACACGCTGTTAAGCTGGTCTAAGTTGCCTGGCCAGTCATACTCTTGCATAAAGCGGCGCGCATCTTGTGTCAAGTGAATATAGCGCTTATAACGCTCCTGCCATTCAGAAAAATAGTAGTCTGCCCAGGGAGCAATTTCTTCGCGCCTGCGCCGTAAGGGCAGCAATTCTATACTAAGCACAGTTAAGGCATAGTACAGGTCACTTCTAAAATCTCCGCGTTCTACTGCTGCTAACAAATTTACCGTAGTTGAGGCAATTACCCGCACATTGGCGGCTACAGGCTGATTAGAGCCATTGTGCAAAAATTTGCCGCGGATTAAACTTAACAGCTTGTACTGCGTCTCAAAAGGCAATGCCTCTACATGACGTAAATATAGCGTGCCTCCCTGTGCCAGCTCTGCCATACAGGCGTTTGCGTCACGGCGTGTTGTATAATTTCCAAACAGCATGGTGTCCAGCGTCTCCGGCAGCCACACACTACAGTCCATTGTAACAAAAGCATTGTTGCGTAAAAGGCTGTCATTAT
>JAQUTM010000119.1 GCA_028694405.1 Oscillospiraceae bacterium | reverse complement strand
TGTGCAGCCATATCTTTTGCACCGCGGAAAGAACCGTCACCACCAATAACAACAAGCGCATCAATTCCCAATTCTCTGCAACGTTGAGCAGCTTTTTGCTGACCCTCTAAGGTAACAAACTCTAAGCAGCGTGCTGTATACAAAACTGTACCGCCACGATATAAAATCTCGGAAACGCTGCGCAGGTTCATCTCATGTATATCACCGTTTATTAAGCCGTTGTAACCACGCTCTATGCCCATAACGCGAAAGCCTTTTGCCAGAGCAGTTCTTACAACCGCACGAACAGCGGCATTCATACCGGGAGCGTCACCACCGGAAGTAAGCACGCCAATTGTTTTAATTTCAGACATATCAATACCCTCCATATCGTTGCCAATAAATTTTCCTACAAAACTCTATCTTTGTTTATTATATTAGATATTTGCTAAATTTCAAGATGTGAAACATTGAAAATTTTTTCACAATATCTGGACAAATGTTGCTAATCCTTAATAACGACGTTTTTTTCTCCTAATATATCCTGTAATTCGCCAAAAAGTTTGTCATTATTTAAAACCCACATGGATTTTGGAGCTAACATTAGCTTTTCCACGTCCTCAAAATACATATAAACCGGTAAATTCCCTTTAAAAATATCCAGTAAATCGGTTACTTGACTATACATTTGTGTCTGTCTGCTTGGAATTTTCAGATATAGACCATATTTTTCGGTTTTTGTGTTTATTTTTAATTTTTCGGGTTCATAGTTGTCGATAGGAACAATTTTTTCGGCTATCAGCTTGGCACCGTCATCATCTTTTATGTTTGCGCGTCCCTCTACTACAACTACGGCGTTGTCTACAATACACTCGCTGCAATCTAAAAGCGTTTTGGGAAAAACGATAACCTCCAGTGTACCGGTTAAATCCTCCACAGTCATAAATGCCATCATACTGTCCGATTTGGTGGTTAAATATTTGGTGCGCACAATCGCACAAACCAAGGTCAAACGGGAATTATCAAGATCTTTTCCATTTTCACCTGTTAACTGTAAAATATTGCAGGTGGAAATTTTTTCTATTATCTCTCGATATGCATTTAAAGGGTGGCCGGACAGATATAACCCGCTAATCTCCTTTTCCATTTTAAGCAATTCTGATACAGAATATTCGGGTACAAATTTTAGTTCGTACTCGCCCATTTCCCCGTTGCCGGAACTCTCAAAAAAGTTCAGCTGGCCCTCAACATTGCGCCTTGCTTCGCTCTCTACGCTTTTTAAAACGCCTTCTAGTCCTTCTAACATTTGATGCCGTGTTTTTTCAAGACCGTCTAAAGCGCCGCTTTTAATAAAGCTTTCCACTGCTCTTCGGTTTAGCTCGGTACCGTACAAACGGCTGCAAAAGTTATAAAAGCTTGTAAAAGTGCCGTTTTCCTCTCGTTGGGTAATAATTCTTTGTATAAGGCCGCTGCCTACATTTTTTAATGCCAGTAATCCAAATCGCAAATTGTTTCCGTCTACTGTAAAACCGCTGCCGCTAATGTTAATGTCAGGAGGTAAAACAGAAATCCCCATATGTTGACATTCACCAGAATATTCAATTACTTTATTGGTGTTATCCAGTACACTGGTAAGCAGCGCTGCCATAAATTCTTTTTCATAATGACATTTTAAATAGGCGGTTTGATAAGCCACCAGTGCATAAGCCGCTGCGTGAGATTTATTAAAAGCATAACTGGCAAAACTGCTCATGTCATCAAAAATTTCATTGGCAATATTTTCGGGAATGCCCTTTGCCACACAGCCTACACATTCGTGCCCGGCTTGATTATTGCCGTAAACAAAGTTTTTCCGTTCTTTTTCCATTACATCATGTTTCTTTTTGCTCATGGCGCGGCGTACCATATCTGCCTGCCCATAGCTATATCCTGCAAGCTCTCGGCAAATTTGCATTACTTGCTCTTGATATACAATACAGCCGTTGGTTACATCAAGAATATGGGCTAAGCTTGGGTGCTTGTAACGGATTTTTGATGGTTCATGCCTATTTTGAATATAGGTAGGAATACTGTCCATAGGACCTGGACGATAGAGCGAAATTACCGCAATTAAATCTTCAATATCGCGTGGGCCGAGACGTGTAAGCACGCTGCGCATACCACTGCTTTCAAACTGGAACACACCGGTAGCCGCCCCTTGGCTAAGCATGGCAAAAGTTTCTTTATCGTCTAGCGGAATATGTTCTATAGAAAAATCCGGCGTCTGCCGTCTTATCATTTCTTGTGCATCATGGATAACCGTAAGGGTGCGCAATCCTAAAAAGTCCATCTTTAACAGACCCAGTTCTTCAATACGCGTCATGGTAAACTGGGTTGCTATTTGACCGTCATTACATACTAGCGGCACATATTCATTTGCTGCCTCTCGGGTTATAACAACTCCCGCAGCATGGGTAGAAGAATGGCGTGGCATACCCTCTATTTTAATAGCGGTATCAATAAGCTCTTTCACCTTTTGGTCGGTTTCGTAAAGCTTTCTTAAATCAGCAGAAACCTTGAGGGCTTTTTGCAAAGTCATTTTTAATTCCATTGGCACCAGCTTAGCCACCGTATCTGCCTGCGCATAAGGAATTTCCAGTACACGTGCTACGTCTCGAATGGCACCTCGTGCCGCCATTGTTCCAAAGGTTATAATTTGTGCCACATGGTCGGCGCCGTATTTGCGCACAACATAGTCAATTACTTCTTGGCGGCGCTCGTAACAAAAATCTATGTCAAAGTCGGGCATACTTACGCGTTCCGGATTTAAAAAACGCTCAAACAGCAAGTTATAGCGTATAGGGTCAATACCTGTTATGCCAATACAGTAAGCGGCTAAGCTGCCGGCACCGCTGCCACGTCCGGGCCCTACAGGTATCCCTTTGCTTTTTGCATAATTGATGAAATCAAAAACAATGAGATAATAGTTTATGTATCCCATTCTGTCGATAATTTCAATTTCATAGTCTAACCGTTCTTGCACGGCAGCAGGCACTTCTGGCCCATAATACTTTTGCAAGCCGGATCTACATAAATTTATAAAATAAGATCTGTTATCTTGTCCGTCCGGTGCTTCAAAGTATGGCAGCTTGGTAACACCAAATTCAAAGTTAAAATCGCACATATCGGCAATTTTATTGGTGTTTTCGCAGGCATCGGGCACCATACGGAATAAATCGTACATTTCCTGTGTGCTTTTAATATAAAATTCTTCTGTTTCAAATTCTAAAACATCATCGTCGTTAACGGTTTTGTTGGTTTGAATACAAATTAAGATGTGCTGCATTTTAGCATCTTCTTTTGCCAGATAATGCGCATCGTTGGTGGCAACCAAGGGAATGCCCAACTCTCGACTTAATTTTATAAGCAAAGGCAGCACTTGCTGTTGTTCTTTAATGCCGTGGTCTTGCAATTCAATATAATAGTTCTCTGCACCAAAAAGCGATTGGTAAAACAGAGCATTTTCTTTGGCTTTTTCCGTATCTCCGGAAAGCAGAGCCTGGGGTACTTCACCCGCCAAACAGGCAGACAAACAAATAAGCCCCTCGTGGTGTTTTTCAAGGAGCTCGTGGTCGATACGGGGTTTATTATAAAACCCTTCCACATAGCCTGCGCTGACAAGCTTTATTAAGTTTTTATAGCCTACTTCATTTTTACACAGCAGTACCAAATGATTGTAACCGTCTATTTTGTGCACTTTATCAAAGCGGGTACGCGTAGCAACGTACACCTCACAGCCGATAATGGGTTTGATTCCCGCTTTTTTTGCAGCCAAATAAAATTCTACCGTGCCAAACATATTACCGTGGTCTGTAATGGCAATAGCGGTTTGACCCAGCTGTTTTACGCGCTCAAATAAGCTGTCAATACGGCAGGCTCCATCTAATAAACTGTATTCTGTATGCACATGCAAGTGTGTAAAGTTGTTTTGCTTGTCACTCATTTTTTTCCTTTTCTCGCATCGTCGCGGCAATGGTTTCGATTTTTTTTAGGCGATGTGACAGTCCGCTTTTACTAATGGGCGGCTGTACCATTTTTGCAAGTTCACTTAAACTGATATCTTGGTTTTCCATACGCAAAAGCGCAACTTGCTGTAAGTTTTCAGGCAGTGCCGCTAAGGCATCTTTAGAGATTAAGTATCCAATAGCTTGAACGGTAACCTGCGTAGCTTCAATAATTTTATCTATGTTTGCGGTTTCGCAGTTGGTTATGCGGTTGGCTTTATTTCTAAAATCCTTAAATACTTTCAGCTTCATTATTTGCAAACTGCTGTTTGTGGCACCCATAGTCGTAAGAATATCTTCAATCTGTTCGCTCGCTTTAAAGTAAATAACGTGATTACCTTTTCTTAGGGTGTATTTTGGTAAAAAAGTTTGTTGCTTTAAAAAAGTTTCAAAGTCTTTTATTAAATTATGGCGGCTGCAAACAAATTCCAGATTATATTCTTTTTCCGGGTTAGAGCTGGTTCCACAGCATAAAAAAGCGGCAGCTATAAAGTGGCTTGCACATTCAGCACAACGCAAATTATGCTTATTAAGACGCACACTGGGCTCCTCACCTGTATGTCCAAAAATATGCAGCATTTTTTTTACTTGTTCGGGTTCTTTAATCGCATATTCATACAATCGTTTTTCCCCGCCGCCTTTAACATAAATTTTCCCAAACACACCAATTTGCTCAAAGGCATGTTTGGCGTACTGGGCAATAAAAGCCTGTTCGGTATGAAATATCAATCCCCGAGAATCAAAATATTTTCCAAAACAGGCAATGCCGTAGCTTGTAGCTACGGCACAGCATTTTTTGTGAATTTCATGTGCGCATATTTCTCTTTTTACGTCTATCGAAAAGCTCATATAACCTCTTAATAAGTACGATTTAAATCTCGGTGATGAATAAGCGGAATAAAACCTAAGGTGCGGGTAAAATCTGCAATTTTTTCGGCAAAAGTTACACTGCGGTGCTTGCCGCCGGTACACCCTACAGCGATGGTAAGCTGGCTTTTACCCTCTTTTACATACAGAGGCAAAGAGTAGCCAATTAAATCCTTTTGTTTTTCCAAAAGAGCTCTGGCCTCTTCAAATTGCAGCACATAATCCGATACTTCATGGTCTAAGCCCGTTTTTTCCTTTAAATCTGCAATGTAAAAAGGATTTGGTAAGCAGCGCACATCAAAAACAATATCTGCCTCTTTGGGCAAACCATACTTAAAGCCAAAGCTTAAAATATTAAGTGCCATAGAACCTTGGCTGCCTTTTACAAATAATGAAACAACTCTATCTTTCAACTGAGAAGTAGAGAGAATAGAAGTATCAATAATGTAATCTGCTTTTTCATATAAAGGAGCTAAAATTTTACGTTCCTCGCAGATGGCTTCATCAATAGGACAGTTTGATTGCAAGCTGATGGGGTGACGACGGCGAGTCTCTTTGTAGCGTCGTTCCAAAACTTCACTCCGTGCATCTAAAAATAAAATTTTGTAATCAATTTCTCGGTCTCGCAGCTGGTCGATAGCAGCTCGCATACTCTCGTAACTTTTACCACCTCGGATATCAATTACCATTGCAACCTGCTGTAAACTGTTTTCTCCCTGTAAGGAAAAATCCACAAACTTACTTAATAGGCTGGGTGGAATATTGTCAATGCAAAAATATCCGATATCTTCCAGCGCATTTACCGCTAAAGATTTTCCTGCGCCGGAAAGACCTGTAACAATTAGTAAACTCATTATCTCACACTCAATTCTTTTGCAGCTGCTAACTGCCAAACGCTTTTATTTATCTTACTACTCTAATTTCCTTTTCCAATGTAAAACCTGTTTTTTCTGTTACAATGCGACAAACCTCGTCGGCTAAGGTTAGCACATCTTTACAAGTGGCATTACCGGTATTTACTACAAATCCGCAGTGCTTGGTACTTATAGCCGCACCGCCTACAGAAAAACCGCGCAATCCACATTCTTGAATCAGCTGCCCCGCAAAAGCACCTACCGGCCGCTTAAAGGCGCTGCCTGCGCTGGGCATATCCAAAGGCTGCTTGTCGGCGCGACTTTTTAAGTACCCTTGCATTTTTTCTTGTATAGCAGCTTTGTCACCTGTTTCTAAAGATAATCTCGCCTGTAAAATGCAGCCGCCGTTATGCTGAAAACAACTGGTGCGATAGCCAAATTCCAGTTCGGAGCCAGGTTTGGTTACTATTTCTCCATTGTAATTTATATAAGTTACGCTTTCTACCACATCTTTCATTTCTCCCCCATAAGCGCCTGCATTCATAAATACAGCGCCGCCCAAGCAACCGGGAATACCAAAGGCAAATTCCAACCCGGCTAAACCGTTTTCGGCTGCTGTGTTGCAAATTTGCGCCAAAGGTGCTCCTGCTTGTGCAATGATGTGGTTGCCTTCCGCTTTAATATCGCTTAAATGCGTACCGATGTGAATGATGACACCGTCAAATCCTTCATCTGCAAATAAAACGTTAGAGCCACGTCCAAAAAAATAGTAGCGCACATTATATTTTTTGCAAAGGGAAAGAATTGTTTTTAATTCTTCTTCATTTTTAGGCGAACAAAACCATTTTGCCGGGCCACCGATTTTAAAGCTTGTATAAGGTGCTAGTACAACGTCGCTGCTTATTTCAATGTTGTATTCCTTTACTTCTTTCAGCAGATTTTGAGTTTGTACCATGTTACCTCTCCTATTTGTGTCGTTATCTTTTTTGTGTACCCAGCAAGGCTGCACCTATAATTCCTGCGTCATTGCGCAAAAGTGCCGTAACCAACTTTGTACGCCGGGTACCGGTGCGGTTATACTCTTCTTTATCTAAACGCTCCCGCACAGGCTGTAATAAAGTTTCTCCCTCTTTAGAAATACCGCCGCCAACACATAAAATTTCCGGTTGAAAGGTGTTTACAATATTGGTGATGCCGCACGCAACATAATCTAAAAAGTTATTTACAACCTGAGTTGCCAAGGCATCTTTGGCGCGCATGCCGTCAAACGAAACTTTAGCATTTACTTTTGTAATG
>JAQUTM010000118.1 GCA_028694405.1 Oscillospiraceae bacterium | reverse complement strand
TGATAGTTAATGAAAAGTACCAAAGCTTAATGGACCACTTAGGTAACTGACGCGATTGGGACTTATCTCGTAAACGCGGCGGATTATCTATCTTTCCACCTTATGGAGCTATAAACGGTAAAGTATATCATGGTCGAATAGAGGCTTTGCACACTATTTTAGATTACTTAAAGCATCAAAAAGAAGAGCTGGTAGTTTTGGCAGATTGCGATATTATCTGCAATTTGGATTTTGATGACATAATTGAAAAGCACTGTGCCCACGGCGCAGATGTAACGGTAGTGTACAATAAATGTGAGATGAATGACGGAATTGCAAAAAACAACGTTACGCTCACCATAGATGCTACCCAGCGTATTACAGAGCTGTTGATAAATGATTATCGCATTGGTAAACGCAATATCAGCATGGACGTTTTTGTTATCAGCCGCACATTGCTTATAGATATTGTAAAAGACGCATATATGCGTAATTACACTTTATTTGAACGTGATGTTTTAGCGCGCAGCCTTCGTATTATGAAAGTAATGGGATATGAATACCAAGGATACAGCAGCCGCATTTACAATATGCAGAGCTATTTTGAGGCAAACATGGCGCTGCTGGATTATAATAATTTAAAAGCACTGTTTCCGCCTAAATTACCTGTTTACACCAAAATACGAGATGAAGCTCCTGTGCGATACGCTATGGATAGTAAAGTTAAAAACTGTACCATGGGTGACGGTTGCATTGTACAAGGCAACATCGAAAACTGTGTTCTGTTTCGTGGCGTAAAAATCGGAAAAGGCGCACAGGTTAAAAATTGCATTTTGATGCAGGGGACCGTGGTAGAGGAAAACGCTGTGCTGAATTATGTAATTACAGATAAAAATGTTACAGTTGGCGCAGGACAGACACTTTCCGGAAGCGAAAACTACCCCGTATTTATAGGAAAAGGCGGCAAGGTATAATAAATTTCTTTGCGCGTACATGCCGCTCACATGGCCTTTGCTGTGTGGGCGGTTTTAGTAATATACAGGTTAAAGGAGTGATTCCATGAACATTTTGTTTTGCACCAGCGAAGCTTATCCCTTTGTAGCCTCGGGCGGCCTTGCAGATGTATGCGGCAGTTTACCCCATGCCATACAAAAAAATGGCAGTCAGTGCCGTGTGGTGCTGCCTTTGTACAGTAGCATAGCTGCACAATATCGGGAAAAATTTACTTATTTAACTAATTTTACGGTTGCTGTAGGGTGGCGCAACCAGTATTGCGGCGTATTTCAGTATGAACACGAAGGCGTTATTTTTTATTTTTTAGATAACGAATATTACTTTAAGCGCAGCGGTATATACGGCTTTTATGATGACGGTGAGCGCTTTGCTTTTTTTGCACGCGCTGCTTTGGAAATGTTAAATTACATTGATTATGCTCCGGATATAATACACACCAACGACTGGCAAACCGCCTTGGTAAACCTGTATATCAATCTGTACTATCGGCATTTGCCCAAATTTTATAACATTAAAACTCTGTTTACAATCCACAATATTCAATATCAAGGCAAATATGGGCTGGATATGCTAGAGGACACGTTAGGCATAAACCGCAAAGACAGCTATTTAATAGAATTTGAGGGCTGTGTAAACTATATGAAAGCTGCTATTGAGTGTGCGGATAAAGTGAATACCGTTTCGCCCACTTATGCACAAGAAATTTTAGACCCTTGGTTCAGTCATGGGTTAGATTCTTTGCTGCGCGCGCGTACCTATAAGTTAAACGGGATATTAAACGGTATTGATATAGCACAGTACAACCCCGAAACAGACCTATATTTGAAAACAAATTTTGGTGTAGAAACTGTAAAAAAGGGCAAAGCGGAGTGTAGAGCAGATTTATTAGAACTGTTCGACCTGCCAAAGGATACAGATACCCCTGTTATAGGTATGGTAGGGCGTTTGGTAAGCCACAAAGGTTTGGATTTGGTACGCCATGTTGCAGAATATATGCTGCAGGAAGGCATAAAAATGGTTATGCTGGGCAGTGGAGATTACACCTATGAAAGCTTTTTTAGCGAGCTGGCAGCACGGTACCCCCAGCAGTTTTCCATTAAAATCGGTTTTTTGCCGGAGGTTGCACATAAAATATACGCAGGTGCAGATATGTTTTTAATGCCCAGCAAATCAGAGCCATGCGGGCTTGCACAAATGGTAGCTTTGCGCTATGGCACGGTGCCTATTGTACGAGAGACCGGCGGTTTAAAGGACACCATTACCGACAGCGGTGACGGCATTGGAAATGGCTTTACTTTTAAAAGCTATAATGCACATGATATGTTGGACGCTTGTCTGCGGGCAAAAGCAGCCTATACAGACGTACAAAATTGGGAAACACTTGTAAAGCGCGATATGGCATGTAATAATTCTTGGGACGCACGGGCAAAAGAATATATTTCGCTTTACGAAAATATGCTTGCTTTGTGGTAAACAAATAAAAGGCACTGTTTTGGTTATTTCAAAACAGTGCCTTTTGCTGTAATAGAAGAAACATTATTCGGTTATTTCAGCTTTCGATATTTTTCTTTTGTTGCCATGCCGCCCCGCAAATGCCGCTGTGCTTTATTTTGGCCTAGCATAACTTGTACGTTGGCGTACAAATCTTTGTTAAGACGTTGCAGCCGTGTGGTTACATCTTTATGTACAGTGCTTTTGCTAATACCAAAAACTGTTGCTGCTTTGCGTACGGTAGCTCCTGTTTCCACAATATATTCTCCTAACCGTACAGCTCTTTCATCGGGATCGCCTTTCATGCATTCTCCTCCTTGCTGCAAGATACCTCTTCCATATCTATATGAGCAAATGAAGCTTAGTATGCTTTTTATAGGACAAATTACCAAGCCGAAAAGTCCCTTTAAAGAGCTAAAACAAAAACCGATTTTTAAAGTTTTAAAGTCAAACCAGCATACTTTATTTATAAAATAAAAAGCGGTTTTAATAGGGAATATTATATTTTTACACCCGCCTTTGCGGGAAGCGTAGGGGGCAAAAGGTTGCAATTTTTTTAAAAAAGCAATATAGTAATACAAGGTATTTTTTAGCAAAAACGCATATAAAATGCTTAAATAATTATAAAAGTGTGCTGAGGGTAGGGATACTTTTGCAAAAAAGAGAGGATAATTATGAATATACTGGCACAAATCGCAATCGTACTGGGCATAAGCCTTTGTGCTGAGGCAATAGCAAGCGTGTTACCGTTTGTGTTTCCCTCCAGCATTATCGGAATGTTGCTTTTGCTGTTACTGCTTTTAAGCGGGGTGTTAAAAACAGTGCAGATACAATCTGTTTCCGGTTTTTTGCTGGCTAACATCGCAGTTTTATTTGTACCTGCAGGGGTAAGTGTGTTGCGCTATTGGGACATTTTGGCGGCTAACTGGCTGCCTATTTTTTTGGTGTGTCTTTTGTCTACGCCTATTGTTTACGCCGTAACAGCGTGGTCTGTAAAGGCTACCATGAAATTGGTTGACCGGTCTACCCAAACAGAAAAGGAAAGGAACGCGCAATGATAGAAGCAATAACAGGTTCTGCTTTATTTGGCATCGTGTTGTGTTTGGGTACCTTTCGGCTTGGCGCTGTTTTACAGCGCAAAACCAAGCTAACTTTGGTAAATCCTCTGCTGGTATCTATTATTTTGTGTATTTTGGTTATAAAGGTATTTCAAATTCCAATGGAAAACTTTTTCAAGGGCGCAGATGTTTTAAACATGCTGCTGCCGCCGGCAACTGCCTTATTGGCACTAAATATTTATAACCAGATTAAATTACTTAAAAAATATGCCTTACCCGTTTTAGTGGGCTGTACAATGGGCAGCCTTTCCAGTATGGTTAGCGTTACGTTAGGCTGTAAGCTGTTGGGCATAGATAAAGCGATAAGTGCTGCGTTGCTGCCCAAAAGCTGTACAACCCCCATTGCCATAGAAATTGCCCAAGGGCGCGGCGGTCTGGTGCCGATTGCCATTGTGGGCGTATTGATAGCAGGTATTAGCGGTGCAGTGCTTGCCCCCCATTTTGCAAAAATATTTAAGGTGGATAACCCCGTTGCCGAGGGCCTTGCCATTGGGGCGTGCAGCCATGCTATGGGTACCACAAAAGCCATAGAAATTGGCGAAGTACAGGGCGCTATGAGCGGCGTTGCCATAGGGGTATGCGGGTTAATCTCAGTTGTTTTATCTATGTTTTTACCTGTTTAACCTTTGCTGTTTGGCAATATGGGCTAAAGGCTGTCTTGAAACAAAATCTTTTATTTATTTTTATAAAACAAAAAAAGATACAAATTATTGCTTAAAGGGCAAAAAAGAATTGAAACTGAAAAGTTGTATGATACAATTAAGGTGAAGTTTACAATTCAGATTAGGGAGCTTTAAAAGATGAGTGAACATAAGTATGCCGAGCTTGCGCAAAAGCTGCGTGAAGACATTCAAACACAAGTATACTTGTGCGGGCAAAAGCTGCCCAGTGAAAACGAACTTGCGGCAAAGACAGGATATAGCCGCCAGACTGTACGCCAAGCTATGAGCATTTTAGAAAACGAGGGTCTTACCACAAGAGTGCAGGGCAGCGGCACTTATGTGCGTAGTACAAAGCCTAAAAAAGTTGCCACTAACAATATTGCAGTAGTAACCACTTATATTGGAGAGTATATTTTTCCCGCTATTTTACAGGGGATTGACCATGTTTTGGCTAAAAACGGGTATACCTCTATGCTTTCTGCCACCCGAAACCGTGTGGATAACGAGCGCCGTATATTATTGGATTTACTGCAAAAACCCATTGACGGCTTAATTGTAGAGGGCACAAAAACCGCGCTGCCTAACCCGAATATAGATTTGTATGAGCAATTTAGCCAAGCCAATACGCCGGTTGTGTTTATCAATGGGTTTTATCCCGATTTAACCAGCCCTGTTTATGTTGTGGCAGATGACCGTGCAGGGGGCCGCATGGCAAGTGAATATTTGTTGAAAAAAGGTCACACTAAAATAGCGGGTATTTTTAAAAGTGATGATATACAAGGTCATCGGCGATATGCGGGATATGTACAGGCGCTGCAAAGCGCAGGCCTTACCGTGGAAGATGACCATGTAATGTGGTTTACCACAGAAAATCGTGAAAGCTTATTGACAGCTTGTACCATGACTGCGGTAGAGGGCTGCACAGCTGTCGTCTGCTATAACGACGAAGTGGCATTGCAGGTAAGTAAAATATTGAAAAAACACAATATTAAAGTTCCGGATAAAATTGAGCTTGCCAGTTTTGACAACAGCACCATTTCCCGGCTTACTTCCGTTCCGTTTCTATCGCTTTGTAATCCAAAAGAGCAAATAGGTTGCATTGCCGCAGAAAAGCTGCTGCATATATTAGAAAATAAAACAGAACAGTCTGTAGTGCTGCCGTGGAGTATGCCTACAGAATAAAAAAGCTACCGCATTTTGTTGGTTGCTACAAAAGTAAGCTTCCTTTTTTAGAAACGTTTGCCCTTGTAGTGTACTGCAAAATGCGGTATTATTATCTTGCAAGTTGTACATACAAGTTAAAGAAAAAACTAAATATTGTACACAAGAGGTACTTATATGAAAAAAGAACAAGTGTCGCACATAATTAAAAACGGTGAAGCTGTATTGGGAATTGAACTGGGGTCTACACGCATAAAGGCGGTATTGATAGGAAAAGAAAATCTTCCGATTGCCAGTGGAGATTATAATTGGGAAAATCGTTTTGAAAACGGTATCTGGACCTATCACTTAGAGGACGTATGGAAAGGGCTGCAAACAGCGTATAAAAATTTAGCAGCGCAGGTAAAAGCCGATTACGGCGTGCCACTTACTAAATTGGCTGCGGTGGGTTTTTCTGCCATGATGCATGGATATTTGGTGTTTGACAAAGACGAAAAACAGCTAACAGAATTTAGGACATGGCGCAACACCATTACAGAGCCGGCGGCAGAAAAGCTTTCTGCCCTGTTTAACTTTAATATTCCTCAGCGGTGGAGCATTGCACATTTGTACCAGGCAATGCTCAATCAAGAAGCGCATGTGCCGCAAATTGCCACACTTACCACGTTGGCGGGGTATGTGCACTGGCAGCTTACAGGGCAAAAAGTGTTGGGTGTTGGAGAAGCATCAGGTGTTTTTCCTATTGACAGTACAACCAATTTTTATAATGCCGATATGATAAACAAATTTGATGCATTGGTGGCAGATAGACACTATGGCTGGAAATTGACCGATATTTTACCAAAGGTGTTACCTGCGGGACAGCACGCCGGCACGTTAACCCCACAGGGCGCAAAGCTGTTAGACCCAACAGGTATCTTGCAAGCGGGAGCCTTGCTGTGCCCGCCGGAGGGCGATGCAGGTACGGGTATGGTAGCCACCAACAGCGTGGCGCCGCGCACCGGTAATGTTTCTGCAGGTACTTCTATTTTTGCCATGATTGTATTAGAAAAACCGCTTGATAAAATGTATCCTGAAATTGATATGGTAACCACGCCTACAGGAAAACCTGTGGCTATGGTGCATTGCAATAACTGCACTTCTGATTTAGACGCTTGGGTGCACTTGTTTGCAGAACTGGCTGTAGAGTTGGGTAACGACGTAGCAAAATCAAAGTTGTACGATACACTTTATCACAAGGCTTTGGAGGGCGACGCAGATTGCGGCGGACTGCTGTCGTATAACTATTATTCGGGAGAGCCAATTACCAATCTTACGCAAGGCAGACCTTTGTTTGTACGCACACCAAACAGCAAATTTACTTTAGCTAATTTTATGCGTATGCAACTGTACGCTGCTTTGAGCACTTTAAAACTGGGATTAGACATATTGTTTGAGCAAGAAAACGTCAAGCTGGATAAGCTGCTTGGACATGGGGGCTTGTTTAAGACAAAAGACGTTGGTCAGCGCTTAATGGCAGCGGCGACAAATACCTCTGTTTCGGTAATGAAAACCGCAGGTGAGGGCGGCGCGTGGGGAATTGCACTATTGGCTGCCTTTACGCTGCACAAAGCTCAATACCAAAGCTTAGAACACTATTTAAACACAGCGGTGTTTGCAAGTCAAACGGAAGAGTGTGTAGCGCCTGATAAAAAGGACGTGGCTGGGTTTGCGGCATATATAAATCGGTATCAGACG
>JAQUTM010000117.1 GCA_028694405.1 Oscillospiraceae bacterium | reverse complement strand
GGGAGCTGCACGGCATTTGTGCAAGTGCCGGCTTAGGAGCAGGCCCCGATAACCGCACAGACCGCACCGGTACCCCCGCCTATTACTTAAGCGAAAAACAGATGATAGATAACCAGCACGGAGCAGCTGCCTGTATGATGGCTGTCAGCGAACAGCTACGCCGATAGGCCCAAAGGAGATGGATTTTAATGAGCGCACCGCTTTTTATAAAAATTAAAGAGGAAGACAACGTAGCAATAGCCGTAAACGATTTGGCTGCTGGCACAGAAATTTTACCGGGCGTTATTACCAAAGAGGATATTCCGCAAGCCCATAAAATTGCGCTAAAGGATATTGCCGCAGACGAGGATATTATACGTTACGGCGTGTCTTTGGGCACGGCGATTAACCCCATTACGGCCGGTAGCTGGATTAATGAGCATATGCTGCATTTGGGACAAAGCCCTTCTTTGACAGATATGCCCTACGGGTTAAACATAAAGACCATAGAAAGCTTACCCAAGCCAACTAAAACAACTTGGCTGGGGTATCGCAATAAAACCGGTCCTGCGGGCACACGCAACTTGCTGGGTATTGTAACTACCGTACAGTGTGCGGCGGGCGTTATTAACCGTGCAGTAGAGCGTATTAAAGCAGAGCTGCTGCCTAAATATCCAAATGTGGAAGACGTGGTAGCGGTAAATCATCCCTATGGCTGTGGCGTAGCTATTAACGCGCCTGAGGCCAAAGTACCTATTCGTGCAATTACAAATTTGGTACGGCACCCTAACTTTGGCGACGAAATTATGGTAGTGGGTTTGGGCTGTGAAAAGTTAACCTATGACCGCATTTTACCCCCAGAGGATATTACAGACGAAAACTGCCTAACCTTACAAGATTGGAAAGGCCAAGCAGCTATGATGCAGGCAATTTTGGATATGGCAGATAAAAAGCTGCAACGCCTGAATTTGCGTACCCGTGAAGAATTGCCACTAAGCCAGCTGCTGATTGGCATGCAGTGCGGCGGCAGCGATGCATTTAGCGGTATTACCGCAAACCCCAGTGCGGGCTATGCGGCCGATATGCTGGTACGCGGCGGCGCTACTGTTATGTTTAGCGAGGTAACAGAAGTGCGCGACGGCGTACATTTAATTGCACAGCGCTGCCGTGATGCCGCAACACGCGACAAGTTGTCGGCTGAAATGCGTTGGTATGACGACTATTTGGCAGCAGGCGGAGTAGGTCGTGATGCAAACCCCACCCCCGGCAATAAGCAGGGCGGTCTCTCCAATATAGTAGAGAAAGCCATGGGCTCTATTGCAAAATCCGGTACTGCTCCTATTGAAGAGGTACTCTCTCCTGCGGAAAAGCCTACAAAACAGGGCTTAATTTATGCGGCAACACCTGCAAGCGATATTGTATGCGGCCCTTGCCAGCTGGCAAGCGGCATAGGTTTGCAGGTATTTATGACAGGGCGTGGTACGCCTTATGGCCTTGCTGCCGCACCCGTTATTAAGGTTTGCAGCCGTAATGAAATGAAAGAGCACTGGTTTGACCTAATTGATGTCAATGCGGGACCTATTGCTACAGGAGAGGCAACTATTGCAGATATTGGCACCCGGTTATTTGAACTTATTTTAGATGTTGCAAGCGGAATTAAGCAGCCCTACAGCGATTTGTACGGCTACCACAATGACTTGTGCATCTTTAACCCCGCCCCTATTACCTAACAGCGAAAGGATTATATATGCTGCAACTTGGTTTACGCTTACATGATGCCGAAAAACTGCCTTTGGAACAGCTTTTGCCTTTGGTGAGACAAAAAGGGTACACCTGCACTCACCTTGCGTTAAGTAAGGCTTTGCCGCAGTTACCCTGTACACCCGGTGCATTAACGCCGGGCTATGCAAATTATTTGCGCAATTTGTTTGCTGAAAACAAATTGGATATTGCAGTGCTGGGAAATTATTTAAATCTTGCACACCCCGATGACACGGTTATTGAAGCATCTTTAGAAAAGTATTATGCCCATATTCGGTTTGCTTCTCTTTTAGGCTGCGGTATGGTTGGTACCGAAACCGGTGCGCCAAACACAACCTATACTTATTGTCCGGAATGTCGCAGTGACGCTGCTCTTTCAGCTTTTATTAAAAACCTTACCCCGGCGGTACGCTGTGCCGAACAGTACGGCGTCACGCTGGCTATTGAGCCGGTGGCACGGCATATTGTATATAATGCAAAACGCTGCCGCGCGGTGTTAGATGAAATTGGCAGCCACAATTTACAAGTTTTGTTTGACCCCGTAAATTTGCTGGATTTAGAAAATGTAGAAAACCGCGATGAAGTATTTATGGAGTTTATTGAGCTGCTTGGTGCAGATATTGCGATGGTACATTTAAAAGATTTTATCCGCGTAAAAGAGGGCCATGGGCTAAAATCTGTTGGAGCCGGAACAGGTGAGATGAATTATACATCAGTAATGCGTTTTTTAAAGCGTGAAAAACCCTTTGTATATGCAACACTGGAAAACACCACGCCCGAAAATGCACTTTTTTGTCGACAGGCAATGGAAAAAGCATATGACGAGGCTTAAAAACAGAAAATAGAAAGCAACTAAAATTTCATTTCAGAGAAATTATAATTTCATATTTTGAAATATTGATTATTTATCTAAAACAATAGAAATAGGTTTAGCAGTATTGCACATTGCTACATACGGTGCTTTCTTTTATACTGAAACACGCAGAGAGATTTTAATCATACCTTCCATAGCAAGCTGAAAAATTAGGAGGAAATAAAAATGAAAATTGGTTTAATAGGCCTTGGAATTATGGGCCAACCTATGGCAAAAAACATATTGAAAGCCAGTTATGATTTAACCGTAAGTGATTTAAACACTGCCGCCGTAGAGGCAGTAGCCGCATGCGGCGCCAAAATTGGAACAAAAGAAGAAATTGGCAAAAGCTGTGATGTAGTATTGACCATGTTGCCCAACAGCCCCCATGTAAAAAGTGTCATGCTTGGTCAAGATGGCGTAATTAACTTTATGCACCAAGGCCAGGTATTTATTGATATGAGCTCTATTAACCCTGTAGCCAGTAAAGAGATTGCTGCAGAGCTTGCCAAAAAAGGCATAGAGATGTTAGATGCTCCTGTATCCGGCGGCGAGCCCAAAGCCATCGACGGTACATTGAGCTTTATGGTAGGCGGCAAACAAGAGGTATTTGACGCACACAAAGCATTGTTAGAGACGATGGGCGCTTCGGTAGTACGCTGCGGTGACGTTGGTGCAGGTAACACCACAAAGCTTGCCAACCAAATTATTGTTGCATGTAATATTCAAGCTGTAGCTGAGGCTTTTACTCTGGCACAAAAAGCGGGGGTTGACCCACAGCTTGTGTTTGAGGCTATTAAAGGCGGTTTGGCAGGCAGTACGGTAATGAACGCAAAAGCACCTATGATGATTGCAGGCAACGACCAACCCGGTTTTAAAATTGACCTGCATATCAAGGATTTGAATAACGCGTTAGACTGCGCACATACCGTAGGCGCTCCTGTGCCTATGACAGCAGAGGTACAAGAAATTTTACAATGGCTGCATGGCCGTAATTGCGGTGACAATGACCACAGCGCTATTGCTAAATATTATGAATACTTGACCGATATCAAAATCGGCCGATAATTGCGAGGGAGCCGCCATGAATACAGATTTTATTAAAGGTGTTGTGGTGCCCATTTTAACACCGATAGATGAAAATGAGCGCATAGATGAAGCCAAATTACGAAACCAAGTAGATTATGTGATTGACGGCGGAGTGCTGGGAATTTTAGCTTTTGGCAGCAACGGCGAGTTTTACATGATAGAAGAAGATGAAATGCAACGTGGGCTTTCTATTATTTTAGACCAAGCTGCGGGACGTGTGCCTGTGTATTTTGGCATTGGCGCTATCAGCACAAAAAAATGCTGCCGCTTGGCAAAAATGGCTGTACAGTGCGGTGCTTGGGGCGTTAGTGTACTGCAACCCATGTTTTTAAAGCCCACCTATACAGAGCTGTACAATCATTTTAAAACCATTGCGGAAAGTGTATCCGATACACCTGTTTTGTTGTATAACAACCCCGGACGTGTAAATTATACGCTAAGCGCACAGCTGGTAGAAGACCTTGCACGCAACGTGCCCAACATTGTGGGTATGAAGGACACCAGCGGAGATATTACCCAAACTGCAGAATTTATTCGGCGCACCAGAGATATTGGCTTTAAAGTGTTTGGCGGTAAAGATACGTTGCTTTATGCCAGCCTGTGCCACGGCGCTGTAGGCGGCGTATGTACAGCGGCCAATTTTATGCCAGAGCTGATTACCGGCGTTTACAACAAATACATAGCAGGTGATTTGCAGGGAAGCCTTGAAATGCAGTTTAAGCTAAACCCCGTTCGTCTTTCTATGGACGCTGCCAGTTTTCCTGTGGCAGCAAAGGATATGGCAAATTTGCGTGGCCGCTGTGTAGGCGTACCGTATTTGCCTACGCTTCCCACACCGGAGGGAGCAGCGCTTGAAGGCTTTAAAAGCACAATGAAAGAAGCCGGATTACTGTAAATTTAATAAAAATGCCGTGCCGGAGTTTTCTTGCGCGGCATTTTGCTTTATAAAAGATGTTAAACCAAAGGAGAAATGCATGAACAATATATTGCGAAAAGACGCAGACTTTATTGTAAAACAGGCAATCAAAGCGGTACAACCTGATGCAGCGGTACAGCGCGCTTTAAAAGGAAAAGAATTTGCAGGCCGCGTTGTGTTAGTGGCAGCAGGAAAGGCGGCGTGGCAAATGGCAAAAGCCGCCTACAATTGTTTGGGCACACGCATCGAAAAAGGTGTAGTGGTAACAAAATACAACCATGTTATGGGTCCTATTGGAAACTTTACTTGTTTGGAAGGCGGCCACCCTGTACCGGACGAAAACTCTTTTTTAGCTACTCAAGCCGCCATAGATTTGGTTTCGGGGTTGCAGCCTCAGGATACCGTATTATTTTTGCTTTCGGGCGGGGGTAGTGCACTGTTTGAAAAACCGCTTATCCCCGGCGAAGAACTGCAGCATATCACCAATCAGCTATTGGCGTGCGGCGCTGATATTGTAGAAATGAATACAGTGCGCAAAAGGCTGTCTGCGGTAAAGGGCGGACGCTTTGCGCAGCTATGTGCGCCGGCACAGGTGTTTTCCATTGTGTTAAGTGATATATTGGGTGACCCCTTGGATATGATTGCGTCAGGGCCTGCCTATCCGGATACGTCTACCGGCGCACAGGCATGGGATATTGTAAAAAAATACGGTCTTGTCCTTAGTTTGCGGGCACAGGCTTGCCTTGATGATGAAACACCAAAAAGCTTGCCAAACACCACTACACAAGTTACAGGAAGCGTTCGGCAGCTTTGCAGTGCTGCGGCAAGCGCTTGCGAAACCTTAGGCTATGAACCCATTATATTAACGGACCGGTTGGCTTGCCAAGCCAAAGAGGCAGGCAGTATGCTGGCATCTATATTAAAAACCCATGGGCAAGAAAATAAAAAAATAGCGTTTTTGGCAGGAGGCGAAACCGTAGTACAGCTGACAGGCAAGGGCTTAGGCGGACGCAACCAAGAGCTTGCCTTGGCAGCGGCACCGGGCATTGCAGAGCTTGCAGGGGCGGCAGTATTTAGTGTGGGAAGTGATGGTACAGACGGACCTACCGATGCAGCAGGCGGCTATGTGGACAGCACAACCCAAAGCACACTGCAAGCAAAAGGGATAAACGTGCATGAGGTGCTTAACCAAAATGATGCCTACCACGCGTTACAGGCGTGTGATGGGCTGATTATTACAGGGCCTACCGGCACCAATGTTAATGATGTGGCTGTGGCGTTGTTACACCGTTAAATATAAATTTGTTGAAAAGCTCTGCTTTACCGCAGAGCTTTTTCATCTCCTCTTGACAGAAACCGCGCTGCCGCGATACACTCAACATATATATTTATACGAAAAGGATGGCGCACCATGGCAAAAGTGGCAATATTAGTGCCTTATGAGGATATGTGTGAGTTAACAAGAGCGATTGTAAACCAGTACCAACACATAAATCCTTTGTGGATAGAATACACCCATACCAACGAAATTGAACAAAGGGCGGCTCAGCTGGTACAGCAGGGCTGCGAGTTGATTGTGGCACGCGGCACCCAAGCCAGTGCCGTAAAGCGCAGCGTGCATATTCCTTTGGTAGAAATGCGCGTTACTACCCAAGAGCTTGCAGGCGTTATTTTGCAATTAAAAAAAGAAATTAACATTCCCTGTCCGCGCATTGGTCTGGTTGGCTTTGCCAATATGATAAAGGATACCTCTCACTTTAATGAACTGTTTGAGGTAGAGCTGCAAAGCTATTTGGTAGAGAGCCAAACAGAGCTGCCCGATATGGTTGCCAAGGCACTTAAAGAGGGCTGCCAAGGCGTGGTGGGCGGTGACATTGTGTGTGGAACCGCTTCTCGATATAAAATACCTTCCCGCTTTATTCCCGCAGGCGTAGAGAGTATTCGCGATGCTCTGCGCATTGCCTCCAATATGTGCTATGCCATCGATTTGGAAAAGCACAACAGTGCAGAGATTGATGCCATGCTAAACCATACCTCCAGCGGCATTATGCAGGTAAACCATGAGGGCGTTTTACAGCGTATGAACCGTGTGGCATATGATTTGCTGGAACAGCGACCACAGGACATTATAGGCTGTCACATAATGGACATTATACCCGGACTGAACCAGAAAATATTAGAAGATGCATTATACACGGGCAAAGAGGCTTACGCTTTTGCGCTGGATATTCGCCGCAAGGTTGTATTGATGAACATTGCTCCCGTACAGGTAGACGGAGAAAACGCAGGAGCTATTTTTACTTTTCATGAGAGCCAGCAGATTATTGAGATGAGCAGCGAGCTGCGCCGAGAACTTTATCAACGCGGTTTTATTGCACGTTACAATTTTGATAATATTGTTTGCGCGGGAAAAGAATCTGCCGCTGTGGTTAGCTTGGCAAAGCGTATTTCTAAATTTGCCGCCCCCATTTTATTAACAGGCGAGGCAGGCTGCGGAAAAGGCATTATGGCACAGTGTGTTCATAATGACAGCCTTTTACGCAACAATGCTTTTGTTACAATGGCCTGTAGTGTGTGGCTGCCGGAGA
>JAQUTM010000116.1 GCA_028694405.1 Oscillospiraceae bacterium | reverse complement strand
TTCTTCAAAGGTAAGTACCACGTCTGTATAACCATATAGGTCTGCTTCTTCTTTTTTAGAAATGCAAGGCACTATAAAAACAGTTGCACAGTCAGGGTAACGTTCTTTTATATCTTTGCAGTGTGCCAGCATGGGACTTAGCACATCAGCCAGATAGGGAAGAGCGCCGGGATGATATTTTTGAATTAAAGTATTAATACTGTGGCAGCAGCTGCTGATAATTACATCATGCTTGCCATCGGCTATCATTTTTTCATATTCTTTTTTTACAATAGTAGCGCCAACTGCGGTTTCCTCTGCGGCGAAAAAGCCCAGCTTTTTTAATGCCTCCTGCAAAGGTTCAAAACTTGTGGTGTTAAACTCTGCAATAAAGCTGGGGGCTACACTGGCAATTACTTTTTTGCCACCGGCAATTAGCTCTGTTACACACGGTACGTCATTACGCACCTTTTTTGCGTTTTGAGGACAGGACACAAAGCACATGCCACACAATATGCACTCGTCAGGAATAATGTTAGCCTGCTCGTTGCTGAATTTGATGCTTTTTACGGGACAGTTGCGAATACACTTATAACAATTCTTGCAATTAGATTTTTTTAGCTGCAGATATTTATTCATGGTTAGGTGCTCCTAAAACATATTGATTAAAAATTTCTTCAAAATTTTCAGGTGAAACGCCTGTGATAATTTCATCATCTACTTTAATCGTTACCCCATGGGTACATTTTCCCAAACAGAAAGAAGCGGCTAAAGTTACCTTTTCTTCTAATCCATGTGCCGCCAAATGCTCTTTCATCAGCTGAATAATGTTAAAAGAACCTTTTAAATGGCAAGAACTGCCTACACAAATATAAATGTTCATAACAACCGTCCTTTGTTAAAAATTTAATTAATTAAAAAATATTTTTTGAAAGCAGAAAACAGGAGGAATCGCTTGTACGTTCCTTAAAAATGTTTTTTCCATTATACCACAAAAAGGCTATTAAAAAGGAAACAGATTAAAACTTAGCGTTTTTTGGCACACCCTACAGGAAAACAAAAAAAGAGTTATTTAATATAACAATAAAATAATTTTTTTAAATTTGTTATTGACATTTTATAGAAAATTAGATATTATAAATAGGCACTCGAAATTTGAGTGCAAAAACCGAATAACTTGGAGAGATGGCTGAGCTGGTCTAAGGCGCACGATTGGAAATCGTGTGTGGTGGAAACATCACCGAGGGTTCGAATCCCTCTCTCTCCGCCAAAGGAAAAACCGCATTGATTTGCCAGAAATGGCTTAGCAATGCGGTTTCTTTGCATTTTAAGGCGTGTAAAAATTTACCCGCTTTACCATGGAACGGTTTACAGATAAAGAAATCATTGAATATGACGGAAGGCGCCGATGGCAGAGCACAATGTTTAACATAATATTTCATTGGCGCACTATGATATGCCTTGGGTAAATAGGCAAGAAGTACGTTTTAAATGAAATATGCTTATAAAGACACGAAAGATTTGTTTAAAGATTTGTTTTATGTTATAATATAACAAAAGTTATTTACGTTGTGGCTGGAAGAGGGAAGATAATGAAAAAAATTATTTTTGGTGTATTACTTACAATAACCGGATTGATATTTGCTGCATTTTCGTTTATTTATGCAGCACTTAATCCTTGGGATTACAACGGAATAGGCGGACTCATGGGGTCTTTTCTGGGAACACAAATGCTTGGTCCGTTTATTATTTCTGTCCTTATATTAGTAATCGGCTTGGCCATTGTTGGCTTTGAGGCATACAATAAAAAATAGCTTTTCCTTTCTGTTTCCGTCGCTTATAAAAAGGTTTTTTTATGATTTTACAACCGTTTAAAACCGCCTATCGCAAGATTGGCGGCTTTCTGTTTTTGTGCTATAATTGCCAATAAAGATTTTTAACATTTTTAATTTGCGGCATTTATTTTAGGGGGGCATATGAAATATATTCTATATGATATAGAAAGTAAAGATTTTTTTGAAACGCTTGGTGCACTTAACGTAAACGAGTATACATTGATTAATGCAGCTGCTCCTGTAGCAAAATGTACGGGTTGCTTTAAGTGTTGGCTTAAAAATCCCGGTACTTGTGCTTTTTCGGATAAAATGCAGCATATTGGTACAAAGCTTCTGAACAGTCACGAGATTATCATTATTTGCAAAGGCTTGTATGGTGGTTTTTCTGCAAATATAAAACGTATAATAGACAGAGTAATTCCCGGTGTGCTTCCGTTTTTTGTAAAGAAAAACAAGGAGCTCCATCATAAACAACGGTATAAAAATAATCCTGAAATTAAAGTTATATTTTATAACGGTGATGAAATGTCTGAAAAGGAACGCGAGCAAGCTGAAAACTTGATTTCTGCCGTTGCGCTTAATTTTCATTCGGAGAAACATCAGGTTGTTTTCGCAGGTTGTCCCCAAGATGCCATAAAGGAGGTGCAAACATGGACGTGCTGATTTTATCAACCAGCCCAAGAAAATCCTTTAGTACATCTTTATATTTTTCAAAAATACTGAAATTGTTTCTTGCAGGACATAATGTTGAAATTATATTGTTGCGTTCTGCTTTTGATTACAATAGAGCTATCCGTCAGCTTGATAAAATAGATGTTCTTGTTTTTGCAACGCCTGTTTATGTTGATTCTGTTCCTTCTACCACACTGGAATATTTAGAAAAAATGGAGCAGTATATTACAGCAAAAAAATATAAGTTTAGTGTGTATACCATTGCAAATTGTGGCTTTTATGAAGGGAACCAATGCCGATTAGCCTTAAAGACATATGAGCTTTGGTGTGAGCGAGCAGATGTAAAATTTTTAGGTGGTGTGGGTATTGGAAGCGGTGTTATGCTGGGGTTTGTTAGAATTTTACCTTTAATAGGGCTTGCCATTACCGCTATACAGCTAATGATACAGGCTGTAGTGCTATGTTTTGAAAACACATTTTCTTTTCCGTTGCTGTTTGCAGGTTTTTTCCCTGCTAACTTTGTCATACAAACCGCACTTTGGATTTTGTTTACGTTAGGTGCATTTGTCCACATTTTCAACTTGCGAACTTCTATTATCAAAAAAAGAAATCACGTTTGCCAATATACAACAGCGTGGTTTTGCCCACGGTGCTTGTTTGTATGTATGGCATCACTTTATTGGTTTTTTCGCGCACTGTTCATTCATGGCGTAATGCCCTGGACACTGTTTAGGAAAGATAAGGAGTATGTGGATTCGTTATGTAAATAAGATTCTGCATACTGCATGAAATCAAACCTTTTGTCAGGAAAAATTTTTATAGATAACTTTGTTGCTAAAACCCTCCTGAATTCCAATAGATAGCCTGCCAGTACGGATTTTTGTACCTTTTAAATTATTTTAGCCTTAAATGCGGGATAATTTAAAAATGTTTTTTCAAGTAAGTGATAAGTAAACAAAGTATATTGCGTATAAATTAAAAGCAAGGTAATAATGACTTTGTTTTACAAACCGTTAATGTACAATGTTAAAAAGAAACAAGGCGGTTTATAAACGATTATAATTGCACTGTTGTTATTAAATAGGATATAATTTTTTATATTTAAAAGCTTATTAAACTGGAATACAGATGCTTTTTGTGAAAGTATGTGGTTTTTATGATTTATAATTTTATCTTATATAAATAGAAATGTAATATACTTTTTTCGATAGCGAGAGAGACAATAACTTATATATTATTTATACAAATGGCTTTTGCCTAATAAAACTGTTAATAGAAAAAGCCGAACGCAGACTTTTTTGCTTTTTGTGCGGCTTCTTTTAAAAGTGAAGGCATAAAAGGAGAAGAATATGTATTGGTTAGTGTTTGCCACACTGGTGGCATTTTTTGTAAAAGGGTTGTGCGGATTTGCAAACACTTTGGTGTTTACAAGCATTTTAGGGTTTACAACCGATAATATTAACATTTCCCCTGTAGAGATTGTGCTGGGGTATCCCAGTAATGCTATATTGGCGTGGAGAGAACGCAAACACTTGAATTTTAAGGTGTGGCTGCCGCTTGCGCTAATGGTATTGTCAGGGAGTATACCGGGTGTGTTTTTGCTAAAAAATATTCACCCTAAGTGGATAAAAATTACATTTGGATTTGCGGTGATTGCCATGGGTGTGGAAATGCTGTTACGCAACCGCATTAAACAGCAGGCTGCCAAATCCACAACAATTTTATTTATAATCGGAATTGTATCAGGTGTTTTATGCGGAATATACGGTGTGGGGGCGCTGCTGGCTGCATATGTAAGCCGTGTTACCACTACCAGCAACTCTTTCAAAGCAAATCTCTGCTTGGTCTTTTTAATTGAAAATACGTTTCGAATAGTTTTATATCTTATTACAGGAATTATAACCTTACACACCGTACAACAGGCATTTATACTATTGCCTGTTATGTTGCTGGGCCTATATTTGGGAATTAAGAGCGGCAGCTTTTTAAATGAATCGGTGGCTAAAAAAGTAGTAATCGTGGTTTTAATCATTTCGGGTGCTGCGCTAATTATAAATAATTTATAAAATCTTGTAACTTTACGACGTTTTTTGTAAATAGAGAGAAATACAATAGAGGCAATTTAACACGTTACCGAGATGAAATGTACTTGACACAAAAACAGTTGTTGTTAAAGTGAAACATATTTGCGAGTTTCCCCTTTGATATTTGTATGTTTTTGCTGTATTTTAAATAGCTATCTTGTCTAAAAAGGCAACTTATATTATAATAAATTTATAAAGCGTCTATTAGGGACGGGGGATTTTGTTTTGCATATTATAGGTGTAAAACATGTAAGGGGAGAAAGTGTATGATTAACTATTTAGAAATGAGCAAAGCACAGTTAACAGAGGAAAAAGAGACCCTAACAAAAGCATATGAAACATTTAAACACTTAAATTTAAAGTTGGATATGTCGCGCGGCAAGCCCTCTCCGGAACAGTTAGATTTATCTATGGACTTGTTGGATAACAAAGAATATATCGGGGAAACAGGTATTGATGCCCGTAACTATGGCGTGTTAGAGGGAATGCCCGAGGCGCGCCGCTTTTTTGCAGAGCTGTTGGGCGTAAAAAGCGATGAAGTAATTGTGGGCGGCAATGCCAGTTTACAGTTGATGTATTATTTAATTGAACTTGGCTATCGCAACGGTTATCCCGACAGCGAAAAACCATGGAAAGAAAACGCAAAAAATAAATTTTTATGTCCGGTTCCCGGTTATGACCGCCATTTTCGCATTACGGAATACTTTGGCTTTGAAATGATTACTGTGCCCATGACACCGAGCGGACCGGATATGGACATTATAGAAAATTTAGTGGAGAAAGATGACACAATTAAAGGCATTTGGTGTGTTCCCATGTATTCTAATCCAGATGGATACACCTACAGTGATGAGACAGTGCGTCGCTTTGCCAATTTAAAACCCGCTGCTCGTGATTTTAAAATTTTTTGGGACAATGCCTATTGCGTACATCATCTTACTGATACCCCCGACACCTTACTTAATATTTTGCAAGAGTGCAGGGCAGCGGGTACTATGGATATGGTATTTGAGTTTTGCTCTACCAGCAAAATTACATTTTCGGGTGCCGGTGTGGCAGCTATGGCTTCCAGCAAAAATAATATTGATTACATTTTACGCAATATGTTTCCCATGACAATCAGCTTTGACAAAATCAATCAGTTGCGCCATGTGAAATATTTTAAAAATGCAAAAGGCGTAGCCGAGCATATGAAAAAACACAGCGCGTTGCTAAAGCCAAAGTTTGACAAAGTGTTAGAGGTGTTAAACGAGGAAGTGGCTTCGTGCGGAGATATTGCACATTGGACAAATCCGAAAGGCGGTTATTTTATTAGCCTTTATGCAATGGAAGGCACAGCAAAGCGCATTGTAGCCATGTGCCGAGATGCAGGCGTTGTGCTAACCGGCGCGGGTGCTGCGTATCCTTACGGCAAGGACCCGCAGGATTCCAACATTCGTATTGCTCCCAGCTATCCGCCTATCAGTGAACTGGAAACCGCTACACGTTTGTTGAGTGTTTGCTTGCGTTTGGCAACGGTAGAAAAACTGTTAGAAGCATAATTTTGAGTTATATATAAAAAATATTTTTGGCTTGTCTCAGAAAAACCACCCTGTCTAGTTGACTATAGGGTGGTTTTTCATTATAATAAATAATGTTGTCCTGAAATGGTTTAATAAACCTTTTACAATATTATATTCGGGAGGAAACTCATGAAAAAAACAGGAAAAGCCTGGTTTTTCATTGTTGCAATTTTAATATTTGCACTCGCCTATACTTCTTTTTTTGGCGTAAGCACATATTATGGTGACATTGAAAACAAAATAGTGAAAGGCGCCGACGATATTCGTTTTGGTATTGATATTCGTGGTGGCGTTGATGTAACTTTTATGCCGGCTGACGGTGCTGAAGCAACTCACGAGCAAATGGCAGCAGCCGAAAGCGTAATTAAACTGCGTTTGGTAAACTTAAACATTACCGATTATGAAGTTTATACAGACTATAACAAAAACCGTATTATCGTTCGTTTCCCATGGAAAGAGGACGAGGCGTCCTTTAATCCGGAAGCTGCCATTGAAGAAATCGGTGCAACCGCGTTGCTTACCTTCCGAGAAGGATATGAGCGCGATTCTGCCGGCGCACCAAGCGGTACTACAGCAGAGGCTATTATTTTGGAAGGCCAAGATGTTGTAAGTGCTACAGGCGCTCGTCAGCAAACAAGCAGCACTTCCGGTGTAGAATATGTAGTACAGTTGAAATTGAGCAATGACGGTAAGGCTAAATTTGCCGAGGCCACAGGCCGTTTGGCAGGTAATGGCTACATATCCATTTGGATGGATAACACCATGATAAGTGCTCCTTTTGTACAGGTGCAAATCACAGATGGTGAAGCTATCATCACAGGCAGTGACTCCTTGGAAGAGGCACAAGCTTTAGCGGATAAAATCAATGCCGGTGCGTTACCTTTTGCCTTAAGCGCAGAAAGCTACAGCACCATTAGTCCTACCTTAGGCAGCCGTTCTTTGGAAGTTATGGTTATGGCCGGCATTATTGCGTTTATCTTAGTTGCTGCATACATGATTTTGATGTATCGTTTGCCGGGCTTTATTGCATGTATTGCTTTGCTGGGCCAAACTGCAGCTACGATTGCTTTTG
>JAQUTM010000115.1 GCA_028694405.1 Oscillospiraceae bacterium | reverse complement strand
ACGAATAATATACAGGAAGCCTTAGGTGCGCAAGTTACTGTTATATTTAACTAGTACGTCAATCAGGAGAAGCATATGAAAGAGCTGGACTATAAAAAGTACACGGAAAAGCTGCAAAGCTTTTTAACTGAAAAAAAGAACTGGCTGTTTGTTGCAGGTTTACTGGGTATTTTACTTATTTTTTTATCTGAAATAGTAGGCACTGATAAAGCAGATAAAGTGCAACCAACGTCAGCCACTCAAACCACCGCGCAATCAGCGTCGGATTACACCCTTTCGCTAGAATCTCGTTTGCAAGCCATTATTTCTAATATTGAAGGTGCAGGCAACGTGCAAGTAATGGTTACTTTAGAAAACAGCGAAGAGTACGTTTATGCTCAAACCGAAAAATCTGACACGGATGTTGCCACGCAGGCAGGAGGGGATAATACAAGCGAACGTGTTAGTTACGAAAACAGTTACATTCTTGTAGAAGGTACAGACGGAAAACAAGCGCTGGTGCAAACTAAGCTGGAACCGGAAGTAAAAGGGGTTGCTGTAGTATGCAGCGGCGGTGATGACATTGCAGTGGTAAAACGCATTACTGATGTTGTATCGACAGTTTTAGGTGTATCTACAAACAGAATATGCGTTACAAAAATGATATAGCGGAGGGTGCAATATGAAAAATCCACGAAACAGAAGACAATTAACGATGGTGACACTGGTAGTAGCTTTAGGGGTAGCGGTATATTTAAATTGGCAATATGCCAAAGCGGACGCGCCGCAGCAACTGGAAACAGGGCAACCTACAGCCGCCACTGAAGTTCTTTCGGTAGAGGACGGCGCAGCACAAGCAACAGCTACAGGAGACAGCGCCGCTGAAGTTGGAGCTACCAGCGAAAACACTGCAGAGGTTGCTGCCGAGCAAACTGATGTAATTACGGAAGAAGTAGCTAATAAAAATTACGGAGATGCCCAACTGGTAAGCGCTGACGGAAACAGTGCCGAGGCTTATTTTGAAGAAGCGCGCCTTACCCGCACAAAAACGCGTGATGAGGCTTTGGATAAATTGCAAAAATCTTTAAAAAGTGCTAAACTTACCTCTACCGAAAAAGAAGAATTAACGGCAAATTTAACAGCTATTATTGACAGCATTGCAGCCGAAAGTGACATTGAATCTTTAATTAAAGCCAAAAGCTTTAGCGAGTGTGTTGTTTTTATCAATGGCGATAAAGTTGACGTTGCAGTTAAAACCAAAAGCAGCTCTTTAACCAAAGAGCAAGTTAGTCAAATAAGAGATATCGTTCTTTCTAAAGTAGAAACCAGCGCTAAAAATATAACAATAGTAGAAGTAAAATAGTTGTTATATTGCAAATGAAATGGTATAATAACATATAAGCAGTTGATTTTAAGAAAACAAATCTGCAACTTGTTTGCAGTACGGCCCACGCCGGGCTTTTAAAGGAGGATAATATCCATGGACGTAAAAAATTCAGATGCTATCGGTGGCAGCCTGCAAATTTCTACTGATGTTATTGAGAAAATAGCCAAATTGGCAACACTTGAAATTGAGGGCGTAACAGATGTATCCTGCACTACTATGGGCGTTAAAGGTATATTTAATAAGCGCGTAAATATTCAAAAGCCAATCACGGTTGAGTTAATAGAAGATGTCGCCGAAATTACCGTCCGCCTTATGATTGCTTACGGCAGTAAAATACCAAATTTGTGTGAAAAGGTGCAAACAAACGTAAAAAGCTCTGTACAGAGCATGACTAGCATTACGGTATCAAAGGTAAACATTATTGTAACCGGTGTTACGCTGGAGACTTCTGTAGATGCAGAGTAATGGAATGCCCTCCCGCAACTTTTGCAGGAGGGTTTCTTTTTCTCGTAAAACAGTCGATATTTGTTAGTAAAAGAAGTTTAAGAGGTTAAAGATGAGCAGAAAAAAAGCCAGAGAAAATGCATTTCTTGCAATGTTTGAAATGTCGTTTAAAAATGCGACACTAGAAGAAATTATAGAGAACGCCATTGAAAAAGAAGAAAATCAATTAGATGATTACGGTAAAAAAATTATCGGTCTTTTTGAAGAGCATCAAACTGAAATTGATATGCTGATTGCCTCCAAATTAAAAGGCTGGCAGCCAGAGCGTATTCCTCGTGTAAGCTACACCGCATTGCGGCTTGCTGTAACAGAAATGCTGTATAGCGGTAAAGATATGGTAAGTATTGCAATTAATGAAGCGGTGGACTTAACAAAAAAATATGGTGACGAAACAGATTATCAGTTTGTAAATGGCGTTTTGGGCAGTATTGCGCGTGAAAGCATTGATACCGCAGACATTACCGAAAAGGACGAGCTTTCGGAATGTTAACCCTAGGGGTAGACACAAGTAATTACGCAACGTCTCTAGCTGTTTTCGATACTGTAGCAAACAAGCCTTTAGTTATGCTTAAACAATTTTTGCCTGTAAAGCAAGGTCAACTGGGGCTGCGACAAAGCGATGCGCTTTTTCACCACACCGTTGCACTGCCAAAGCTTTTACAGCAGCTTGCCCAAAAAGTAGATTTAACGCAAATTGCTGCAGTAGGAGTATCCGAAAAACCGCGCCCTGCAGAAGGCAGCTATATGCCGTGCTTTTTAGCAGGCGTAAGCTTTGCATCTGCTTTTGCCTCTGCCCGAAACTTGCCGCTTATTACCACTACACATCAGCAGGGGCATATTGCCGCTGCTCTGTTTGCGTGCAATACCCCCACATTGTTCCAACAACCTGTTTTGGTTTTTCACGTTTCAGGCGGAACAACCGAATTGCTCTATACCCATAATTTGCAAATTGGAGAGATTGTCGGCAACACTTCTGATTTATATGCAGGGCAAGCGGTGGACCGAGTAGGCGTGGCGATGGGCTTTGCTTTTCCGGCTGGAGCGGAAGTTTCCCGTATAGCGCAAGAATGTGAGGAAAAGATAAAACCAAGGGCAAGTGTAAAAAATACTGTTTGCAGTCTAAGCGGTTTAGAAAATCAGTGTAAAAAGCTTTTGCTGGACGGGAAAGACAATGCGTATGTAGCTAAATACTGCCTTCTTTGTATTGCCGAAACTATAGCAAAAATAATTAAAAATGCCCGTTTACAATATCCGCAATTACCTGTTGTTTGTGCAGGGGGCGTAATGAGCAGCGACTTGATTCATCAGTATGTGCAGACGCGTTTGGAAAACACCTATTTTGTTTCAGGAGAGTTTTCCAGCGATAATGCTTTGGGTGTTGCTGTTATTGCCTCCGGAGAGGTGGACAATGGCTAACGTAATTACCGTTACTGCGCTTAACCGATATGTAAAATCCATTTTAGAGAGCGATTCCGTTTTAACTGATGTTGCCATTAAAGGCGAAATATCTAACTTTGTAAATCACTATAAAACAGGTCATTTCTATTTTTCTTTAAAAGATGGTCAATGCTGCGTAAAAGCCGTTATGTTTAAACAGGATAACCGTAGACTTAGCTTTACACCACAAAACGGCATGAGCGTAATTGTGCGTTGCCGTATTTCTTTATATGAACGAGACGGCAGTTTTCAAATATATGTGGAAGATATGTTTCCGGACGGAGCAGGCGCAATGCAGCTTGCCTTTGAACAACTAAAACAGCGCTTAGATGCAGAGGGCCTTTTTGATGCTAAATACAAAAAGCCTATTCCGACTTGTCCTAAAGTAATCGGCTTGGTAACAAGTAAAACCGGGGCTGCTTTGCAAGACATTTTGAACGTGACAGGCAGGCGCTGGCCCATGGCACACTTTCTATTGGCTCCCGTTACGGTGCAAGGGGAACGGGCAGCCACGGAAATTGCGCAGGCAATAACACAATTAGACAAAATTTGCCAAGCTGATGTTATAATTGTAGCGCGTGGTGGCGGCAGCGCTGAAGATTTGTGGGTATTTAACAATGAAAAAATAGCGCGTGCTGCTTTTGCATGTAAAACCCCGCTTATTTCTGCCATTGGCCATGAAATTGATTTTACAATCTTGGATTTTGTAGCCGATTTGCGTGCCCCTACACCCAGCGCAGCCGCAGAACTTGCCGTACCGGATTTTGTAGCGGTTAACGAAAACTATAAAAAAATATGTATAAATATGCGGCAAACGCTCTATAAAAAACACCAAATGTGTTATAATGATATTATAGCTGCGAAGCAAAGCAGTGCTCTTTTTACAGCCAAAAAGAAAATGCAAGCTATCCAAACACAGCTGCGGAGCATATCTGTTCAGCTACAGCGTGAAGTTTTGCAAAAGCAGACACAAAAGCAGCAACAGCTTGCAGCTTTAACGGCATTATGCGGCAGTTTAAACCCTTATGATGTACTGGCGCGCGGCTATGCCGTTGTGTGTAAAAATAAAATACCCAAAACTAAATTTACTGATTTTAAAATTGGCGAAAATGTAGATGTAAAGTTTGACAGCTTTACACTTAACTGTACGGTAAACAGCAAAGAGGAGGAGGGATTTACAAATGGCACAACCTAAAAATATTGAAACCGCCATCCTTCAATTAGATACTATTCTTTCGCAAATGCAGCAAGAGGAAACCGGTTTGGCAGACGCTGTGAAGCTTTATGCCAAAGCAGCGGATTTGATTGTCTATTGCGATAAACAATTAGCGGATACACAAATGACGATTGAAGAGATAGACCGAAAGCTAGATTCGGCGCAAACGGAGGACGATCAAGATGACTTATGAGCAACAGTTTGCACAATATCTTGCTAAGATAGAAGAGCGTCTGCCTCAACTTGCAGATGGCGTTTTTGAATCTTCTTCAAAGGTAGGGGAGGCTGCAAAATACAGCCTTTTAGCAGGCGGCAAACGTATTCGCGCTGTTTTGTGTGTTGCTGTATGTGATATGCTAAACGGCAACTTAGCTACTGCTGTGGATTTTGGCTGTGCCGTGGAAATGCTGCATTGCTACTCATTGATACACGACGATTTGCCCTGTATGGATAATGATGATTTTCGCCGTGGCAAGCCTTCTTGTCACATCGCCTATGGAGAATCCACGGCACTACTGGCGGCCGATGCGCTGCTTACCGCTGCTTTTGAGGTAATTTCCTGCGCTACAGACAATTCAAAAAGCGTAGCTTGTGCGGTACAAGCACTTAGTATGGCTGCCGGTGCAAAAGGCATGGTTTATGGGCAGGAGCTGGATTTGTATTATGAAAAGCATGGTGCAAATGAGCAACAGCTATGTTCTATTCATCGCCACAAAACAGGTGATTTAATTAATGCAGCTGCCCAACTGGGTGCCATTGCTGCAGATGCCAATTCTACACAGCGGCAGGCAATAGCAAATTATGCCTATGACATTGGCCTAGTATTTCAAATTATTGATGATATTTTAGATGTGACATCTACGTCTGAAGAATTGGGCAAACCTATTGGTAGCGATGCAGAGAACGGTAAAACTACTTTTATAACTTTAAAGGGATTGACCCAAAGCCGAGAATTAGCTGCAAATATTACAACACGCACTTGTAATACTTTGGACGCTGTTTTTGGTTTATATGATACTGCTTTTTTACATCATTTGGCACATTCTCTTCTTTTAAGAAAAAGCTAAAATTAAGGAGAACTTTTACATGATAGCAAAAATGTTTAGCGGCAACTATATTTTATGTGTTGCAGCTTTTGCATGGATAGCGGCACAGGCCCTTAAAACCCTAATCAATTACATTATTGTAGGTAAATTTGATGCCGAGCGTCTTTTTGGCGCCGGCGGTATGCCCAGCAGCCATTCTGCCTTAGTGTGTTCTATGGTTATTGCTTGTGCTAAAGTTGTAGGGGTACATTCTCCTATATTTGCAATCGCCTTTTTACTTGCAGGCATTGTTATGTACGACGCAATGGGTGTACGCCGTGAAACAGGAAATCAAGCCAAAATTTTAAATAAAATTTTGTTGGATTGGATGAATGATGACAATCCAGATAACAATTTCTTGCCAAATGGTAAAAAATTAAAAGAACTTGTGGGGCATACCCCTTTTGAAGTTTTGGGCGGTGCTTTACTTGGTATATTAATTGGCGTACTTATTCCGCTGCCAATGTAGTTAAGAAGGGGTACAAATGCGTATTTTAGATACAGTAAACAGTCCAAAGGACTTAGAGCCTTTAAATGTTTCTCAACTAAACACTTTAAGCGAAGAAATACGAGCCTTTTTAATCGAAAGCGTATCTCAAACCGGCGGGCACTTATCCTCTAACCTAGGTACAGTAGATTTAACATTGGCTCTGCATAAAGTATTTCATGCGCCACAAGATAAATTGGTTTTTGATGTAGGACACCAATGCTATACGCATAAAATTCTTACCGAGCGTAAAAATCTTTTTCACACGCTTCGACAAAAGGGCGGTCTGTCCGGCTTTCCTTCTCCAAAAGAAAGTCAATATGATGCATTTAACGCAGGCCACGGCAACACTTCTATCTCCGCCGCCATTGGAATAGCACGGGCGAAGAAGTTAAAAGGGGAGATTGGCACAGTTATTGCCATTATTGGTGATGGTGCATTTACCGGCGGCATGGTCTACGAAGGCATCAATAATATTGATACCTTAGATAATTTGATTGTCATTCTAAACGATAATGAAATGTCTATCTCTAAAAATGTAGGGGCGTTAGCGCGTTATTTTACCTCTCTGCGGACAAGCCCCCGATACTATCATGCAAAAAAAAATATAGAAGGTTTTTTGAATGGTTTGTCAGGCGTTGGCCATGCCGTAAAAGATGTTTTGGTGCACATGAAAACACTTATGCGCCAATGTATCTATGAAAAATCCACTTTTTTTGAAGAACTCGGGTTTCAATATGTCGGTGTTGTAGATGGGCATAATATAGAGGAAATGCTTGCTCTTTTTAAAAATGCGCGCGCGCAACAAAACCGACCTCTCTTTATTCACATTGTTACCAAAAAAGGCAAAGGATTTAAACCTGCGGAGAAAAACCCAGGTGAATTTCACGGTGTTTCTGCTTTTGATATACACGAAGCGATTGACACTTTTGAATCCAGCGAGACCAATAATCCTGATATTTCTCCGGCTGATTCTTTTTCAAATATTTTTGGACAAAAATTGGCTGAGCTTGCTGTAAATAACAAAAAAATTTGCGCTATTACCGCAGCCATGAAATATGGTACAGGTCTGCAATTTTTTTATAAGCAGCATAAAAAACGTTTTTTTGATGTAGGTATGGCAGAGCAACACGCGGTAACTTTTGCAGCAGGTTTGGCTCAAGAAGGTTTGTTGCCTGTAGTTGCAATTTACTCTACTTTTTTACAGCGCAGTTATGATCAAATTATCCAT
>JAQUTM010000114.1 GCA_028694405.1 Oscillospiraceae bacterium | reverse complement strand
TTTGAAAATTTTACCACCGTACAGCACGATGTAAACAAACTGTAAATAAGTGTGTTAGAATAGTGCAAAATTTGTAAACTATGTTAAAATGCTTTATAATATATTTAATTCGGCACGCCGCGAGCCGTAATTGTGGCATCACAGCTTCATTTTAAGCTGATATTAGGAGTAAACCATGAGAAACAGGCAAGATAATACCCAGCCCTTTAACGGCAGCTATCGACCGAAAGGGCGCTTTAAGCGCATTTTAGTTAACTTTTTGGTTACGATAGTATTTGGATTTATATACTTTTACTTTGAACTACCGGCGCTTAACTTGCATAATAAAGATTTTTATTTCTTTTTCTTTTTGCTTTCTGCCGTATATTGCGGCTGCGCAATTATTACTTCGGGCATATGGCGTACCGATGACCAAGCGGCTTTCTTTCGGCAGGTAAAAAGTCATTGCAAAATACCTCTTATTATTTGTGCCGCATTTTTGGTGCTTATTGCTGTGGGCTCTTTGGCTTCCAGCGTTATCTTGCGCGCCGGTTCTTACAGCAGCCTGCTTACCATTAACACCGGCAATTTTACCGAAGATGTCCAAGAAGTTTCATATGACCAAATTCCCATGCTAGACCGTGCCAGCGCCGAAAAATTGGGTGACCGCAAGCTGGGCGAATTATCGGACATGGTTAGCCAGTTTGAGGTTTCCTCTCAAAACTCTCAGCTAAATTATAACGACCGTCCCATGCGTGTAACCCCCCTTGTTTACGGCGACTTAATCAAATGGCTAAACAACCGTAAAAACGGTATTCCCGCCTATGTTTTAATTGATATGGTTACACAAAACGTGGAGGTTGTACGCTTAGAGGAAGGTATGAAATATACTACCGACGAGCATTTTATGCGTAATTTATACCGCCATTTGCGTTTTAATTATCCCACATATATGTTTGATTCTCCCATTTTTGAAATTGATGACAATGGTGATCCCTACTGGATTTGCCCGCGCGTAACGATGCGTATCGGTCTGTTTGGCGGGCGCGATATAGACGGTGCGGTTTTGGTTAATGCCGTTAACGGTGAGAGCACATACTACCCTGCCGCAGACGTACCCACATGGGTAGACCGTGTATACACCGCAGAGCTAATTATGGAACAATATGACTATTACGGACAGTATAGCAACGGTTTTTTAAACTCTCTGTTGGGACAAAAAGGTGTAACCGTTACTACTGACGGCTATAATTATATTGCAATGGACGACGATGTTTACATGTACACAGGTGTTACCTCTGTAGGCGGAGACCAGTCTAACGTTGGCTTTATTTTGGCAAACCAACGTACCAAAGAGACAAGATATTATCAGGTAGCAGGCGCCGAGGAATATTCTGCAATGTCCTCTGCACAAGGTGTGGTACAGCATTTAGGCTATTCTGCTACTTTTCCGCTATTGCTTAACATAAACAGCGAACCCACCTATTTTATGGCTTTAAAGGACGCTGCCGGCCTTGTTAAAATGTATGCCATGGTAAATGTGCGTCAGTATCAAGTAGTTGCCACAGGTCAAACCGTAATAGAGTGTCAAGACAATTACCGCCGTTTACTGTTACAAAATAACATTACAACAGAAAGCACAGCGCCCACCACCGAGGCTATAGGCATAGTAATAGAAAAACGCGAGGCCGTACTTGAGGGCAACACCTATTATTACTTTAAATTGGATACCTCTGACAGTTATTATGCCGTTAGCGCCGCAGATGCAGCCCTAAGCGTAATTGTAAACGTAGGTGATACGGTAAAAATTAACTTTGTAGGTGACGCCGGCAGTGAAATTGTAGCCGGTACCGACTTAGAGCGCTTGTCTCACTCACAAGCTGCTCCCTCCACTGAACCCACTGTTTCAACCGAACCTGCGGAAAACACCGCAAACGACGAAAGCAACTCACAAGCTGCCGCATAAATAAACAGGAGAACAAAATGGACGTAAGCCTTTTTGATGTAATTGGGCCTATTATGATTGGTCCCTCCAGCTCTCACACAGCGGGTGCTGCACGGCTTGGCCGTGTAGCACGCACAATTATTGATGCTCCATTTAACCATGTTTCCTTTGGGCTACACGGCAGCTTTGGGCAAACTTATCAAGGGCACGGTACTGACCGTGCCCTGCTTGCTGGAGTTTTGGGTCTTGCCGAAGATGACGAGCGCTTGGCTGATGCGTTTTCTTTGGCTAAAAAAGCAAACCTTACCTATAGCTTTGAAGAAATTGAATTGGACGGCGTACATGAAAACAGCGTAAAAATGGTATTTACCTTAACAGATGGTTCTACGCGCTGTATTGTAGGCTCCTCTTTGGGAGGCGGACGTATTTTAATTACCAGTATTGACGGATTTCCCACCGAGTTTACCGCACAGTCCAGCACTTTGGTTATTCGCCAACCGGACGTACCGGGAATTATAAGTGATATCACTGCCATTTTGGCATTAAACAGTATCAATATTGCCGTAATGAAAGTAAGCCGCAACGCAAAAGGCGGAGAAGCTTGCTGTATTATTGAAACCGATTCTCCCCTTACAGCTAACCTGGTTGCGCAGTTAAAAGCCTTGCCTAAGCTGTTACAGGTACAAGCTATTAATCTTTAATCGTGAGGATTTTCCTATGTACACATCTCTAAAAGACCTTTTGCGTCTTACAAAAGAACAAAACGCACCCCTGTGGCAAATTATGCTGGACAATGAATGTGCTCTTGCCGGTTGTACCCCCGATGAAATATGGAATAAGCTACGTGACCGATACGCGGTAATGAAAAAATCCGCCACAAAAGCCTTAACTGTTTCTTTACCTACTGCCGGCAACTTAATTTCCGGAATAACTGCTCCGCAGTACGCTTATTCCCTGCAAAACGGCACAATCTGCGGCAACTTTATCAATTACGCTATGGCGTTGGCGCTTTCAGGCAGCGAGGTAAATGCTTCTATGGGTAAAGTGTGCGCTGCCCCCACAGCAGGTGCTTGCGGCATTTTGCCCGCTGTTTTGCTTGCTATGGCAAAAGAATTCAACTATGAAGAAGACGATATTTTAAAGGCTTTGCTTACGGCGTCGGGTATTGGCGCCGTAGTTGTAAAAAATGCCACTGTGGCGGGTGCTGAGGGCGGCTGTCAAGCTGAGTGCGGTGTAGCCGCAGCAATGGCAGCAGCAGCAGCGGTACAGTTAAAGGGCGGTACGCCACAGCAAGCTGTAACAGCTTGCTGTTTGGTATTTATGAATGTAATGGGCCTTATTTGTGACCCGGTTGCAGGGCTGGTGCAAGTGCCTTGTGCCCAGCGTAATGCGTCCCAAACAATAAATGCTCTGCTTTGTGCAGATTTGGCTTTGGCGGGTATGCAGTGTATTATCGACCCTGATGACGTTATTGAAGCCATGTATAAAGTAGGTAAAATGCTGCCCGTTCAACTACGCGAAACAGCGCTAGGAGGCATAGCCGCCACCCACAGCAGCAAAAAAATACAAGAAGAAATTTTTTCTAATTCGTAAAACCTTATTTGTAGTTGACAGATATACACTCTACTAGTATAATAAGTTTATAACTGCATATTATAAAAGCTGTGATAAGAAAAAGTAATATTAGCAAAAGCGTACAGAAAGTTACCGGTTGATGAGAGGTGCACAGGGCCGCTAATATGAATACATCTTTGAGCTTTGCACCGAACTTTTTAGTAGGCTGCAACGGTACCTTCGCCCGTTAGCGTGATAAGGCATCTTTACAAAAATGTGCCTGATAAGGTAGACAATGCAAATTGTCTATAAACTTAAGGTGGTAACACGAGAGCACTCTCGTCCTTTTGATAGGACGTGGGTGCTTTTTTTATTTTAAAGCTTTTGCAGGAATTTAATTATGTGAGGAAAAGGAAATGAACAATCAAAAAACATTTAGCTCTCGCTTAGGTTTTGTACTGGCTTCTGTGGGCTCTGCTGTGGGCATGGGAAATATCTGGCTGTTCCCTTATCGCGTGGGTCAATATGGAGGTGCCGCCTTTTTAATCCCGTATTTTATCTTTGTTGCTTTATTTGGTGCGCTTGGGCTTTCGGGAGAATTTGGGCTGGGACGCCTAGCCAAAAGCGGCCCTATCGAAGCCTACCGTCACGCTTTTTCTACCCGTAAAAAAAGCGGTGGGCGCTTTTTAGGTGCAATCCCTCTTGTTGGCTCTTTGGGCATTGCCATCGGATATGCCATAATCGTAGGTTGGGTAGCTCGCTTTTTATTTGGTTCTTTTACCGGAGACATCTTTAAAGCCGAGCCTTCCGCTTATTTTTCTCAAATTACAGGTTCTTTTGGCAGTTTTAAGTGGCATATTTTAGTAATTGCCATTACCGTTTGTGTTTTGCTTTTTGGCATTTTGAAAGGCATTGAACGCTTAAGCAAAATTATGATGCCTGCTTTTTTTATTTTGTTTTTGGTTTTGGCTGTAAGGGTGGCATTTTTACCGGGTGCTCATGCAGGATATGAATATCTACTGGTGCCAAAATGGGAGTTTCTTTTAAAGCCCATAACTTGGATTATGGCTATGGGACAAGCCTTTTTCTCCCTTTCCATTACCGGCTCGGGAATGATTATTTATGGCAGCTACTTGTCAAAAAAAGAAGATGTAGTAAAGGTAGCCGTTACCACTTCTCTGCTGGATACCTGTGCTGCACTTTTATCCAGCTTTGTTATCATTCCCGCAGTTTTTGCTTTTGGAATGGACCCTATGTCAGGACCTCCTCTCATGTTTATTACAATGCCTAAAATATTTGCCGCCATGCCTTGGGGCAGCCTGTTTGCAGTTTTATTTTTTGTTTCTGTTTTCTTTGCAGGCATTACATCTTTGGTAAATATGTTAGAGGTTTGTACAGCCGCCGCGCAAACACAATTAAAGCTCTCCCGTACAGTATCTACTTTATTTGTAGGCGCTCTTACATTGGGAATTGGTCTGTTTTTAGAATCTGAACCATTACTGGGGACATGGATGGATTGGATTACTATTTATATTGTACCTTTGGGCGCCGTGTTGGGAGCCATCGTAATTTATTGGGTGTTAGACAGCAGCTGCTTTGCAAAAGAATTAAACAGCGGAAGAAAACAGCTTTTACCAAATTGGTTTTTTAAAGTAGGCAAATTTGTTTATGTTCCTTTGGCTGTCATTGTTCTTTGTCTAGGCATTTTTCTGGGTGGAATCGGTTAAGCCTCTTGCGAGTAAATTTCTTTTGAATTATAATACTGTTAATATAAAAAACGGAGGTAACAATATGGAACGATTGGCTTGGAAAGGTAAAATCAAAGCAGGTTGCAAAGATGAATATATTAAACGTCATAATGAAATTTGGCCAGAAATGGTTTCTTTGCTAAAAGCGGCAGGTATTTGCAACTATACTATTTTTGCAAATGGTAACGAACTTTTTGGCTACTATGAGTGTACACAAGGTATTGCGTTTGCACAGCAGACCCAAGCCAAGAGCGAAATTGTAGACCGTTGGAACCTCTATATGCAGGACATCTTAGAGCTTGAGATGGACCCTGACACAGGCGCTCAACCGGAATTGGAAATTGTATTTCGGCTAGAATGATTATTATTTGATTTAACTTGTATTTTTTGATAGCTTAAATAATATAAAAGACCACCGGTTAAACCGATGGTCTTTTTATTTGTATGTTTACTTTTTTAAACTATCTCACTTATATATGTGCTTACGCTTTTTAGGCAAGATTTTTCTCCCACAACTTGCCGTGAACTGTGTTCATGTCTATAAACATCACTGTTATTGATACTGTAAATTTCTAAAAAATTTGCAGCTTTGACAAAACTACTGTGATTTTAATTGGCGCCTATCGCAAAAAATGCGTTGCCCTATAAATTCCTCTCTCATCTGCATATTCAAAACCATTAAAATACACACAGCTATCTTTGCAGCGTATTTCTTCACAGCATGGCTGTTACGGTACTTTTCTTGCCAAGAGTAATATAAAAAATAAAGCTTATCCTGTATTTTCTTCAGAATTTTTTACTATTTCATCTAAAATTTTGATTGCCGTTTCATTTAAAGTATCTTGCGCAAAGGTGGTCCGTCCCGAAATCATAACAGACTCAATCATATCTGTGTAAACATAACCCATAGTTTTATAAAAATCCATATTATTTGTAGACAATAAAAAATCTCTCGGCTTTAAATTTATCCGGTTATTATGGAACAGACAAAGGTATAAAACAAAAGAGTCAACTCTCCCCCGTTATCGTCAAAGTATTGTTTTAAATATTAGCTTTTCCCATGAATATTTGCTGGCTTTTTCGTACAATATATTTCACCATTTATTTTGTGTCCCCAATACTTCCTTTGCCAGATATATTTCTATGAGAACAACTTTAGGAGGCTGCGTTAATAACACTCCACAAAAATAGGACTGTGGTGTTAATGTGCGGTCAATCACAGACATCGTTGTAAAACTCTATTTCATACTGTTTGCGCATTTGCTTTGAGCTAAGTCTCCTCTACATATAACTGAAGCCTACCCTACCGCGTCAAAAGGCTCTTCTGCCTTTATAGTGTTTAGGAGTTACACATCAAAAAACGTTTCTATGGCATTAATAGCACTATTTCTTTGTAAGAGACGTATTGTTTCAACCATCTTATAAATTAAATCAATTTTCAATATTACTGTTATCTCGCAGAGCAACATAACTTTCATTTTTCTCTTAATTGCGCCTACTCTAAAACTGAAAATAGAGAAAATTGAACTTATCAAGAGATAGTCCCCACATACTGAATAATCAAAAAAGCCTACCTGCTCGTAGTAAGCAGCTATCTGAACCAATAATCTTGGTGTAATAATTTTGTGTTTAAGAATCTTTTATATTTAAAATAATTTGCAAATATAAAATTACAATACAAACTATCATCAGTCAAAAGTTTTTGGCATCTAATCTAACATTATAAAAACTGTTAAAAAATATCTAAGCATTGTATTAATATAAAACAAGTAAAAAATAGCTTTACTTTAATTTAAATATAAATGAAAAAGAGACACGCTTTGTGTCTCTTAAAGTGGCTCCCCCTGTTGGACTTGAACCAACGACCCTGCGGTTAACAGCCGCATGCTCTACCGACTGAGCTAAGGAGGAATATGGTGCACTTTCAGGGACTCGAACCCTGGGCCCGCTGATTAAGAGTCAGCTGCTCTACCAACTGAGCTAAAAGTGCATAATGGTGACCCCTGGGAGAATCGAACTCCCGATTACGCCGTGAGAGGGCGTCGTCTTAGCCGCTTGACCAAGGGGCCATTTAAAATGGTTCCAGCAGCTGCTTGCCGCCTTTTGCGCTTTTTTCTGTA
>JAQUTM010000113.1 GCA_028694405.1 Oscillospiraceae bacterium | reverse complement strand
CACGCGATAACGTAACGATGCAAATTGACACGGTTGTTTTCTTCCAAGTTACCGCCCCTAAAGTGTATGCTTACGGCGTAGAGCGCCCCTTAAGCGCTATTGAAAACCTAACTGCCACTACTTTGCGTAACATTATCGGTGAGATGGAACTGGATCACACTTTGACAAGCCGTGATGTAATCAACACAAAAATTACCGCCACCTTGGACGAGGCTACTGACAAATGGGGTATTAAAGTAAATCGCGTTGAGCTGAAAAACATTTTACCTCCTCATGAGATTCAAGACGCTATGGAAAAACAAATGAAAGCCGAGCGTCAACGCCGCGAGAGCATTTTGCGCGCCGAGGGTGAAAAACACAGCGCTATCTTGGTTGCCGAAGGTGAGAAAGAATCTGCCATTTTGCGTGCTGACGCTGTAAAAGAGCAAAAAATTCGTGAAGCACAAGGTGAGGCCGAAGCTATTATGGCTGTACAAAAAGCTATGGCTGAAAGTATTAAAATGCTAAATGAGTCTGCACCAACCGACAAAGTGTTAACCCTAAAAAGCTTTGAAGCCTTGGCTAAAGTTGCTGACGGTAAAGCCACTAAAATTATTATTCCAAGCGAAATTCAAAACCTGTCTGGCTTTGTTACAAGCGTAAAAGAAATTGCTTCAGACGTAAAATAAGCCAGCCGCTGTTAACAGCTTTTATGGTTTGTAAAAAAATGTTAATCTACAGGCACTGCCATTACAGGCGGTGCCTGTTTTGTTTTAAAAAGCAATAATAACTTGTAAGAAATTACAAAAGCGTAAAAATAAAGTTTAACAAGCATAAGTAAAGTTTAAGCGCAAACACTAATAACACTTTTATGCAGCCAAATATACTGCATACACTTAGGAGGTTACCATGAAAAAATTTTTGGCAGGCTTGTTGGTATGTGCGCTGTGCTTTTCTTTGGCGGCTTGTACAAAGGATACGGACAATAGTACCACAGGTAAATTTAAAGCCGGTAAATATACCGGTACGGCACAGGGGTACGGCGGCGAAGTGACAGCTACCGTTGTGCTTTCAAAAGATAAAATAGATTCTATTACCGTAAAAGGTGATAAAGAGACAAGCGGAATCGGCGGCAAAGCCATAGAGGTGCTTCCTCCCCAAATGGTAGAGGCGCAAAGTACACAAATTGACGTTATGGCAAGCGCTACCATGACCAGTAATGCCATTATTGAGGCGGTAAACGCCGCGCTGAAAAGCGCAGGAGTAGACCCCGCAACGCTAACCCCAGTTAACCAAGATAATGGCGTAAAAACAACCGAGACCGTTACCGCTGATATTGTAATTGTAGGGGCAGGCGGCGCGGGCATGACAGCCGCCATTAAGGCAAAACAAGAGGGCAACAGCGTTGTTATTATTGAAAAAATGCCTTTGGTAGGCGGTAATACCGTAAAGGCTACCGGCGGCATGAACGCGGCCGAAACTTCGGTACAAAAAAACTTGGGTATTGAGGATAGTGTGGAAACATTTATCAAAGATACCATGGACGGCGGTAAAAATGTAAACAACATAAAGCTTGTAACCGTTATGGCAGAAAACTCTGCCGACGCGATTGACTGGCTTGCCGAAATCGGTGCGCCATTGCCGGAGGTTTCTTTTTCCGGCGGTGCCACCAATAAGCGTATACACCGTCCGGAAGGCGGTGCAGGTGTGGGCAGCTATTTAGTAGATGCCTTTAGCAAAAACTTAGAGTCTATGGACATTCCCGTTTATTTAAATACAACTGCCAGTGACATTATTGTTACCGATGGGACGGTTACAGGTGTAAAAGCCGCCTCTCAAAACGTAGACTATACCTTTAACGCAAAAGCTGTTATTTTAGCTACAGGCGGATTTGGTGCCAACGAAGAAATGTATACAAAATACCGCCCCGATTTGGCAGGCTTTGTAACCACTAACACATCGGGTGCCATGGGCGAAGGTATTGTAATGGCACAGGCGATTGGTGCAAATCTGGTAGATATTGAACAAATTCAAACCCACCCAACCGTAGAGCAAGGCACCAGTATTATGATTACAGAATCTGTACGCGGCGGCGGTGCTATTTTAGTTAATAAGGACGGCGCCCGATTTGCAAACGAAATGGAAACACGCGATGTTGTATCTGCCGCTATTATTGAGCAGGAAGGCGGCTACGCCTATCTGATTTTTGACGATGCCCAGCGAAAAGCACTGAGTGCTATTGAAAAATATGTAAGCGCAGACATTGTAAAACAAGCCGATACCATAGAGGGACTTGCCGTTGAAATAGGCGCGGACAGTGCCACATTAGCAAGTACAATCGAAACATGGAACAAGGCAGTTGCCGGCAAATCCGACGCTGCCTACGAACGTGCTACCGGCATGGACGTGGACATCTCTACTGCGCCATACTCCGCCATTAAAGTAGCGCCCGGCGTGCATCATACTATGGGCGGCGTAGAAATTGACACAGCCACACAGGTTATTGATACAGACGGAAAAGTAATTCCCGGTTTATTTGCCGCAGGTGAGGTTACGGGCGGTGTGCATGGTGCCAACCGCATTGGTGGCAATGCCGTTTGCGACATTGTTGTATTTGGCCGTATTGCTGCCGATTCTGCCTCTGATTACTGCGAAGCTTTAAACACACAAAAAGCAGCTTAACTTTTTCTTTTTTTATTTTTCTTCTTTTATAATATAAAGCGGTCTGTGTTTGGTTTCTAAATATATCTTACTCATATATTGGCCTAAAATGCCTATGCACAAAAGCTGTATGCCGCCTATCAATATAATAACGCACATCATACTTGGCCAACCATTTGTAGGGTCTCCCCATATCAAAGTGCGCACAATAATAAATATAATAAACCCCATTGCCACCACGCACATCAATATTCCAAACACACTGGCCAAAGCAAGAGGTGCTGTGCTAAATGCCACAATTCCCTCCAGCGAATAGAGAAACAGCTTCCAAAAGCTCCACTTTGTCTCGCCTGCTACACGCTCTACATTTATATACTCCAGCCATTTGGTTTTAAAGCCAACCCAACCAAAAATACCCTTACTAAATCGGTTATATTCCGGCATATCCAAAACAGCGTTGGCCATTTGCCGCGTCATCAGCCTAAAGTCTCGCGCACCGTCTACAATATCGGTTTTGCTAATGCGGTTAATAAGGCGGTAAAACATACGCGCAAAAAAACTGCGAATAACAGGCTCGCCTTTGCGCGTAGTGCGACGAGACGCCACACAGTCATACTCGCCCAGCTTTAATGTTTGTGTCATCTCCACTAAAAGCTCCGGGGGGTCTTGTAAATCAGCGTCCATTAACGAAATATAGTCGCCTTTGGCAGCTTTTAAGCCGGCATACATTGCCGCCTCTTTGCCAAAATTGCGAGAAAAGGATACATACCGCACACGGGCATCTTCCGCCGCAAGCTGCTTTATAACCTGCATGGTATCATCTTTAGACCCATCGTCCACAAAGATAAATTCCACTTCATCGCCAAGCTTATTTTTTATATCCTCTGCCACCTGCAATGTTTTTTTATAAAAAAACGGTAGTGCCTCCTGCTCGTTATAACAGGGCACCACAATGGAAATCAGCGCCAAATTCTCGCCTCTTTTCTAAAAAATCAAGATGCATTTTTTATGTAAACCACTTATATTTTAGTTCATATTTATTTTTTTAATCATTATAACATACCGTGTAAAGCCTGTACAGTTTTGAGGTCTGTAAAAAATAAATATAAATTATACTTTCCTCCCCTGCATAATTTTCCCTTTGCTTACAGATACTATAGGTATCAATACATGAATTGCAAAAGGGGAAATATCTAAAATGAAAGCAACAGGAATTGTACGAAGAATAGATGACCTGGGACGCGTAGTAATACCAAAAGAGATTAGGCGCACACAGCGTATCCGCATGGGAGACCCTCTGGAGATTTTTACAAGCCCTGAGGGTGAAGTGATTTTTAAAAAATATTCTCCTATTGGCGAATTATCTTCTTTTGCCGGCGAATACGCCGAAGTCTTATTTAAAATAGCCAATTTGCCCATTGTGGTAACGGATAGAGACCATATTGTTGCCGTAGGCGGGCTGCCTAAAAAAGATTTTATCGACAAGCGCGTATCGAATACACTGGAACAAATTATGGAAAGTCGCCGTATTTATACAAACGGCAGCGAGAACGACGCCGTGGTAACCTTGTGTGATGGCTGTGAGCGTACGGTAGGTGCGGTTGCCCCTATTATCAATCAAGGCGACGTTATTGGCAGCGTAGTATTTGTCGCCCCCTCTGCCAATGTACACCCCAACGAGACAGATGTAAAACTAATCAGCGTAGCCGCGGCTTTTTTGGCAAAGCAGATGGAAGAATAATCTATTTTATACCGAAGCGTGTTGTACAAATGCGCTTCGGTATTTTTTTGATAATATAATAACAAAGGTAGCAATCTCTCCTAAGGCTGTGTTATAGTAGACATAAAAGTTTTTACCCCGTAAAGGACCTGTTATGTTTACAAAAAAAGATTTAAGAAAACTGATTATTCCCTTAATTATAGAACAGCTGCTGGCGGTTTTGGTAGGCATGGTAGATGTAATTATGGTTGCCAAGGTAGGCGAAAGTGCCGTATCCGGCGTTTCTCTGGTAGACACCCTCAGCTTGTTAATTATTCAGCTTTTGGCTGCGCTGGCCACAGGCGGTGCAGTGGTTGCTGCACAATACATCGGTGCAGGCAAAAAAAAGAGCGCGGGTATCGCCGCTAACCAATTACTTATTTGCACTTTTCTGCTGTCTATTGTAATCGCCGCTATTGCACTTATTTTTAACCAAAAGCTTTTGTCCCTTTTATTTGGACAAATTCAAGCAGAGGTTATGGACAATGCCGTAATATATTTTTACCTGTGTGCTTTGTCTTATCCGTTTTTAGGCATTTACAATGCCTGCGCGGCACTTTTTCGCGCCATGGGTAACTCCCGCGTATCCATGAAGGCATCTCTTTTGATGAACGGCTGCAACGTAATCGGCAATGCCATCTGTATTTTTGGCTTGGGTATGGGCGTTGCCGGGGTAGGTATTCCCACCTTGGTAAGCCGCGCTTTTGCCGCCATTTTAATGTTGTACTTAATTGCAAAGCCCCAAAATGTTTTGCATGTGGATTTTTCCGGTCGCCCGCTTTTTCAAAAAGATATGATAGCCCGCATTTTATACGTTGGCATTCCAAACGGACTGGAAAACAGTATGTTTCAGGTTGGAAAAATTATTTTGCAAAGCTTGGTGGCTACTTTGGGTACCGCCACTATTGCAGGCTTTGCAGTAGCCGGCAATTTGGTAACATTAGAATACTTACCCGGCAATGCCTTGGGCCTTGCCACCATAACCATAATCGGTCAATGTATAGGTGCGGGTGAATATCAACAGGCAAAAAAATATGAGCGGCTGCTGCTGCGCTTAAACTATTGCATTTTAGCTGTTTTATGCAGCGTTATCTTTTTTACCGCAAAACCTCTGGTAGGCATATATAATTTATCCTCTGAGGGCACACAAATTGCAGTACAGCTTTTGCTTATGCACACCGCTGCCATGATTTTTTGGCCGCCTGCCTTTGCTATTCCTCACGCCTTACGCGCCGCTACAGACGTAAAGTTTACCATGATTATCTCTATTTTTTCTATGTGGGTATTTCGTATAGCGGGCAGTTACTTTTTGGTTGTAGGGCTGAAAACAGGCGTTGTAGGCATTTGGATTGCCATGTTTGCAGATTGGATTGTACGAGATATTTTTTATCTGTGGCGGTTTTATAGCAACCGCTGGCTTAACACAGCACAAAACAAATCTCTTATTTAGTAGGAGTTTCGCCATGACTTACACAGAAATCACATTAGAAATTACCGCCTTAGCAGAACCCGAGTATGCAGCTTTTGCCCAAAAACTGCTGCCCGGCACCCAAGGGCTTTTAGGGGTTAGGCTGCCAAATTTGCGCAAGCTGTGTAAAAAAATTTGCAAACAGGATTGGACAGAACTTTTAACTCATATTCCTGGCAGCTTTGAAGAAACTATGTTGCAGGGGTTTGTAATCGGCGCGGCAGATATGCCGCTAAACCAGCGAATGAGGTACATCGATACCTTTTTGCCTAAAATTGAAAATTGGTCGGTGTGCGACAGCTTTTGTGCCTCGCTTAAGTTTGCCCGTGAAGAGCAAACGACTGTTTTTTCGTATTTACAGCCGCTTTTTTGCGCTTATGACGAGTATACGGTACGCTTTGCGTGCGTAATGTCTCTGTTTTATTTTATAAACGACGCTTATATAGACGCTGTTATGGACGCCCTTGCAGGCGTGACACACACGGGTTATTATGCACAAATGGCGGTGGCATGGGCCTTTTCTATTTGTTATCTGCACTATCCGCAAAAAGTTATGCAACTGTTGCAAGCAAACAGTCTGCCCCTTTTTATCCATAACAAAACCATACAAAAAGCTTGTGAATCTCGCTGTGTGGCCTGCGCTGAGCGCAAAGTTTTACGCGCATTAAAACGCTGTAATGAAAGCTTTTTTCACTAAATCCAAACAGACTGAATAATTTTACTGTGCTGTCTCTTTTATCGTATAGCCGTTGGACATTTTGCCAAGTGTAACTGATTTATTGCGCAGCTTTACGGGAAAGATAGCCCACAAAGCAGTAACATAAATTTCCCAAAGACGTCTCCCTGTATCAAATAAAAGCTCTGCATCTTTTAAACGGTATTGCTTAAAAGGTACAGAGCTTTCTTTTTACATTATTCTGTTATTTTACGACATTCCATATAATAGCGTTTTTCTTCAGCATGGCCCATGCTAAAGGTTTTGCGAGGCAATACGCCACCCATTACTACACCCTTAAACAGGTCACCTTTTTCAAAATCAGGCAATACAATACCGATGTTTCCTTTTTGAGCAAGCTGCTTTACGGCTTCTATCCCATGGATATAATCCACCTTTACCTCGGTATGGGCTGCACAATAGGTATCTAAAAATGCCTCTATGCTGCCCACCGCCAATGGCCATTTTGGATTATTTACGCCAAAATGCAGTTCTTCTTTGTCCGTATATACGGTAAATTGATGCTCTCCGTTTTTGGCGACGGTACAGTCGTTTTGTTCATAAAAATCCTTTGCAGCCTGTAAAAATTGCTTTGGCTCTGCACCAAACACCACGCGATGTATGGGCTCAATCTCAATGGCAGGGCTGTGTACATTAACCAGCTCCACCAGGCAAAAACGAGCTGGATGGTTTTGCTGCTGCTGTGGCGTTAAGCCGGGTTTTATCTCTTCCCACCACGCTTTTGCGGTTGCCAAACTGTGGTTGCCGTCACCTACGGCAAAAGC
>JAQUTM010000112.1 GCA_028694405.1 Oscillospiraceae bacterium | reverse complement strand
TTTCCTGTTTATTATTCGTTATTTGCTGTTTATCTGTATTGCTGCCGGTAACATAAACTGTCGTTACCTGCACATTGTTACCCACGTCCTGCTCAAGCTGCAGCTGTATTGTTAGGTTTTCATACCCCTTTTCAGCCAAAGCATCTTTTAATGTTTTGCTCAGATTTTCTGCCGTTTGATTTAAAATTAAGGCTTGTGTTTGACCTGTATCATAATCTACAGAATAATCCGTTGCCAAATCAAAAGAAAAATGATCGGCACTAAGCGATGAAATATTCTGAATGGGAGAAATTACGATTACTAAAATATATAGTGTAAGCATCAATTTTATTACTGAAAATGTATTTTTGCGTGGTAAAAGTGATTGAATTACGGAAATTGCAATACAGCCCGTACATACAATTAATGCCCAGTGTTTTATTGCGGTCACGTCTACCCTCCTGAACTTAAAACCAACATAAGCGTTGTAGAAAATAAAATAATAATGAGAAAAAGCGTAAGCACAGAAAGGTAAATGCTGATGGTTTCCGCAAAGCTTTGCAAAACCTTAGAGGTTGCAATATTATCGGTTGCCTGTGCCACGCCATCAGCACATAAAACCATAAAGTAAAAAGCGCAGCATTTTAAAAGTACAGGCAAAAAAATTAACAACACCGCTATAATACCTGCAAAGCCTATTGTTCCCTTTGCCAGGTTAAGACCGGCATATACCGTGCTTACTGCGTCTGAAACTGCGCGCCCGATAACAGGTACACCACTACCCACTAAAAATTTTCCTGCCCGCAGAGCAACGCTGTCTGCGGCATTAGAAATAACACTTTGCAAGCTGATAATGGCGCAAAAAACAGTAGCCACCAAAGTTAAAATCCATTTGATTACTTTAGAAACCAATTTTGCAAGGGCCTGCAAATTAAGCGCTGTGGTAAGCGCAGCAGAAACAGAAAAAGCTAAATATACTTCAATAAGCGGTGCAATGGCACCTGTTAGTACAGAAATGATAATCATAACCGAGGAAAAGAAAAAACCGCTATATATGGCAGCAGTACCTATTTGACCGCAAGACAAAATAACACTTGCATAAATAGGTACAAAAGAGAGAATAAAATTTTTGCAAACCAACAGCTGCTGCTGTACTTCGTCAAATAAACTAAGCATAGGCTGGCAGGTTAAAATAAAAACAGCCAAAATTAAAGTGATATCTACCGCATTGGTAATACCCATATCCCCTTTATCGCTTTTCATGGCACGCAATACAGCAGCTAAAACCAAAACTGCAGTAATGCGGGCAAACATTTTAATAGGCTGCTTTAGTTGGTCCTTAAAAAGAGACCATAACTCTTTTACAATATCCGGTAAAGTCATGGTTTTTAAATCTTCTACAGAAAAAGGCTGCTCGTCCAAAAAGCTTTGAGCCTGCGTAGTAAGCCCCACCATGTAGTCTTCCACTGCGGAGTCGGATTTCTCCGCCGCCATTGGCGTAAACATCGGCAGGCTAAAAAGCAGCAGCAAAATGCAAATGATACGTTTCATTTTATCTCCTTGCTTTTTTACAACAGTTAAATAAGTAATTTGTTTAATATACTAAGCAGACTTTCAAAAAGCGGCAAGCTAACTAAAACAATACCCGCTTTGCCCACAATAGTAACCTTTTCGGCAAGCGCCTGCTGTCCGCTATCTGAACAAATATCAGAAGCTGTTTGTGCCAGTAGCGCAATACCGATAGCTTTTATTACACAGCTAAAGTCGGCTGCTGCGCTTAACCCTGACAGCTTTTTTACTACCTGCAAAACAGGGTAAATTAACTGTGCCAAATATAAAATTAACACTGTGCAGGCCGCAATAGCCGTCAGTACAGCGTAAGTGGGCGCATACTGCTTTAACAAGGTAGTAAACACCAAAGTGGCTAGTACAAATCCAATTAATTTAAATATTTCCATAGCTATAAATCAAATAAATATTTTATGGTTTCGAATAGTTGACTTATTTGTTGTACTACCATCATAAGCACTACAATCAACCCTGCCAGAGTAGTCATCATGGCTTGGTCTTCTCTGCCGGAGCGAATAAGTAATTGATTTAGCACAGCCACAATAATACCTATGGCTGCAATTTTAAAAATAAGATCGATGTCCATTTTTTGTCCTCTCTCTTATACGATGATGATACAAAGCGCAAGGGCGCCGTAAATGCCTAAATATAAGTACAGCTTTTTACTTTGTGTCTCTTGTATTTGCGCTTTTGCTAAAAAATTTTCAAACTGTACAATATAGTAATCCAACCGCTGTAATTCTTCTGCCTGTAGCCCGTGGCCTGCCTCCAGTAAAGCTTTTGAAAAAGCCTCTTTTTCTATGTTGTCTACCGGCAAACGGCTGCAAGCGCAACGAGTAAAATAAGCCAGAGATTTTTCAGCAAACGGCTGCTCTTGATTAAAAAAATTGTTGCTTTTTACGCTTTCCACTACACAGTCTGCAAATAAATCATTTTTGTACTGCAAATTGCTTTTTATGTCTTTTAATAGCCGTAGAACCGCCTGTAGAGCTGCTGTATGCTGTGTAAAGCTTTGAGACTTTACATACCCTAAAAACGTCCCCGATACTAATATTGCAATAATTCCTGCCCATTTAAGCCATGTCATAAAGTGGTATAATCTCCTTTATTTTTCCGGGCGTGTTTCGTCCTTGTAAAATCACAGCATGTGTAAAAGCGTGAGTACTTAAAATCATTTTTATCTGCGGACGCAGGCAGGCATCTTCTACACTTTTAGCGTGTACGCTGGCTATGGTAATTACGCCTGCATTAACAGCAGCCAATAAACCCTTGGCATCATCTTCGCCGCCAATTTCGTCACATATCATCAAATCAGGAGATAAGCCACGCAGAGCGTGCTCCATAGCAATGTGCTTTGGATAGCCCGAAAGCACATCTGTATGTAAAGGAATACTGCAGCAAAACCCATTTGTCTCTACCGGCATTAGTTCAAACCGCTCATCAATTACTGCTATTTTTTTCCCTTTATCAGAAAGGGTTTTGGCAATGCCGCGCAGCACCGTTGTTTTTCCGCTTGCCGGCGGGCCCACTAATAAAACCCCACCTGTACAGTTTTCCATGAGCGCGACCAATGCAGCATCTAAAGTTAACAGATTACTGCGTGCAATGCGGATATTGATAGAAGTAATGTTTTTTATGGTAGATAGTTTTCCGTTTTCTGCATATACAGCGGTACCTGCAATGCCCGCTCGATGTCCGCCTTGCAAGGTAATAAATCCGTTTTTAATACTGTTTTCATAGGCGTGTACAGAAAAACGGCAAAGAGTGTAAAAGCAATCCTCCATTGCTTTATGCGAAGTGGCAATATAGTTTTGCGGCGGCGTTAGGGCTGTATTTCCTTGTGCAGTTACATACAAATTTTCTGTAGGTGTACTAAGCTGTATTGCACGTCCACTACGCAGGCGAATTTCCGTAACAAGCGAAGCTGTTTGCGGATTAACCGCTGCAAGTGCCTCACTTACGGATTGTGGTAATTGCGCTGCCGCACTATAAAAATCGTCCATTTTTGCATCCTCCGTTTTCTCTTTGTAAAAATATATGGCTTGTATATTTAAATTAGAACAATCTGCTTAAACTATAAATGCGGTAAATACAAAAAGGCACCTTTGCACAATTATGCAAAGATGCCTATATGTCTGTTTATAATTTAATTTTCCAACATAGCAATAAAGTCCTGCTCTGTAAGGACAGGAATATTGAGTGCTTGTGCCTTGGTTAGCTTGCTGCCGGCTGATTCTCCGGCTAAAACATAGTTGGTTTTTTTAGAAACCGACCCGCTGGCTTTGCCGCCGTTTTTTACAATTAGTGCCTCGGCCTCACTGCGGGAAAAGCTGCTTAAGGTACCTGTTACAACAAAAGTTTGACCTGCAAATTTATCTGTCTTTTCTTCTCCTTCAAACAGCATATTTACCCCTGCCTGTTCTAGCTTTGCAAGTAAATCTGCCGTGCCTTCTTTTGCAAAAAAATCTACAACGCTTTGAGCCATTACATCGCCATATCCTGCAATGCTGTTTATTTCGTCTAAGCTTGCTGCGCGTAAGTTATTCATAGTTCTAAATTTTTCTGCCAACAAGTTTGCCGCTTTGTCTCCAATGTTGCGTATACCCAACGCAAAAATCAATTTATCTAAATTGTTGCTTTTTGAAGCCGCAATAGCTGCCAGTAAATTTTGAATAGATTTCTCTTTAAACTTATCCAAGGTAGAAAGCTGCTGTGGAGTAAGATAATAAATATCTGCAGCATTTTTTAAATGCCCTTTTTGTACCAGTTGTGTTACTACTGCTCTGCCCAAGCCTTCAATATTCATGGCATTGCGGCTTGCAAAATGGATTAAATTGCGCAAAAGCTGTGCCGGACATTCCGGATTAACGCAACGCAAAGCGGCTTCGTCTTGAGCACGCGTTACCACAGCACCACAGCTAGGGCAAAAAGTAGGCATAGCAAAAGGCTGCGTTTGTGTTCCATGTGCGGTTACGCAAACAACCTCGGGGATAATATCCCCCGCTTTGCGTACGCGTATAGTGTCTCCGATGCGCACATCTTTTTCTTTGATAAAATCTTCATTGTGCAAAATAGCGCGTGAAACAGTCGTACCTGCTAATAAAATAGGTTCAAAAACAGCAGTAGGTGTTAATACGCCTGTACGTCCTACACTTACTTCAACATCTAAAAGAGTTGTCTCTTTTTCTTCCGGCGGATACTTAAAGGCGATTGCCCACTTGGGGTATTTATTGGTACTGCCTAAAACGGTGCGCTGTGCAAAATCATCTACTTTTATAACGGCACCGTCAATGTCAAAGGCAAAAGAACCACGCATCTCGCCTATATGTGCAACTTCTGCTAAAACATCATCAAAATTATGGTAGGAATTATAATAAGGGGAAACTTTAAAACCCAACTGTTTTAAGTAGTCTAAGCTTTCACGGTGACCTGAAAGCGTTACCCCTTGAATTTGTTGTATATTAAACACAAAAATGCTTAAACCACGCTGGGCGGCTATGGTACTGTCTTTTTGTCTTAAAGAACCTGCTGCAGCATTGCGGGGATTTTTAAAGGGAGCCTTTTCGTTCAATTCTTGTTCTTCTACAAGACGCAAAAAAGCTTGGTGAGGCATGTACACTTCTCCACGCACCTCTAAAAAGTCAGGTGCATTGGAAATTATTTTTGGGATATCGGCAATAGTCATTAGGTTATGTGTTACATCTTCTCCAACAACTCCGTCTCCTCTGGTAGAGCCTCTTACAAATATACCGTTTTCATACTCTAAGCTCACCGAAAGGCCATCTATTTTGGCTTCTACTACATATTGCGGGTCTTGTACAGCTGTAGTAACACGCTGCTTAAAATCAGCCAATTCTTCTACGCTGAAAGCATCTTGTAAACTTTCCATTTTTACAGTATGGGTAACTTTTTCAAAAGCCTTATTAGCGGCTCCCCCTACATGCTGTGTGGGAGACTGTTCATCTGCAAATTGCGGATATGCAGTCTCTAACGATTTTAGTTCGCGGTTTAACATATCATAATCGTAATCGCTTAAAGCAGGGGCATCTTCTTCATAATAAAGGCGGTTGTTTTCTTCTATTTCTATGCGCAATTCTTTTATGCGCTTTTCTGCTTCAAATTGATCCATTTGTTTCACCTCAACAACAAGTTTGTCTTATTAGTATAACACAAAATAGGCGGTTTGTATTCAAACCGCCTTGCTAAATTATTGTGTCTGCATATTTAAAAAGGTATCCGGAACATTTCCGATTATAACCGTTTCGGCAATACTTACTTCGTTTTCAATATCGGTAGAGCTTACATAACCGGGTATAACAGCCATTACGCGCGCATTAAATTGTAAAAGCAGCCGATATTGTGTTTGATTGATGCCTGCCTGCTCAAATTTGCTTACAATTTTGCTTTCCGCATAGTTTACAGGAACTACGCGAAAGGTAATCTTTGGCCCACGGCCTGACACAAGCTGCCAATCAATAAGAGTACCCAAAGGCACAGTAATTTTTTGATTGGAAATTTCCTGCAATCTTATATTTGCAGATTGTGTAAGAGCGGCGTTAATGGCGTTTAATTTTACAGTGTCGGTGATAATTCCCTTGACATCTCCATTTTCGGCATACTGTACTGTGATTAAATTTTCAAAAAGCTGCGGGTTTTTCTTCATCTCAATCAAAACTGCATCATTTAAAGCATATACGCCCACCTCTCTGGCTTGGGCAGCGGCATACTCTCTTATAATGGGTCTTATAGCCATATCGATTGCTACGAATAATAAAAAAACAGCAACGGCACAAAAAATTACACGCGCCCACCATATAACTTTTCTTTTGTTTTTCTTTTTAATAGATTTACGCATATTCCTTTCCTCCTTTTACTTCATTTCAATTCAGTATATGGAGAAAAGACGCCATATGTGCAAAAAAAGCGGCTTTTTCAAGCCGCTTTTTACTGTTTTTTAAATTTTACAGAGAAATTGTATGTGCAATAATTGTCTCTTTTTTATCGATAGATTTTGTCATGTTAAGTGCTTCTACAATATCAAAATCTACAATTTTGTTAGCCTGCATTGCAACTACGCGGTTGAAAACGCCTTTTTCCAAAAGTTCTACAGCATAGTAGCCCATCTCGCTGGCAACTACACGGTCTCTTACTGTGGGGCTACCGCCGCGCTGTACATGACCCAAAACAGTAGCACGCGTATCAATTCCTGTTTTTGCCTGGATTTTTTCTGCAATTTCATTGGCACGTCCAACACCTTCGGCAACTAAGATGATGAAATGCTGTTTGCCGGTCTTTTTCGTTTCCATCATACGGTCAATCACATCACGCTGTAAATCATAAGGCTCTTCCGGAATTAAAGTAGCAAGAGCACCTGTAGCAATACCAACGTTTAAAGCCAAATATCCGGCGTTACGTCCCATAACTTCAACCACACTGCAACGGTCATGGCTTTGCATGGTATCGCGCAGTTTATCAATCATCTCTACAGCTGTATTCATAGCAGTATCGTAGCCGATTGTATATTCACTGCAAGCAATATCATTATCAATAGTGCCGGGTAAGCCAATGCAAGGAATACCTTGTGCAGCCATATCTTTGGCGCCGCGGAAAGAACCGTCACCGCCAATAACAACAAGTGCATCAATTCCCAATTCTCTGCAACGTTGAGCCGCTTTTTGCTGACCCTCTAAGGTAACAAACTCTAAGCAACGTGCGGTATACAAAACCGTACCGCCACGATATAAAATCTCGGAAACACTGCGCAGGTTCATCTCATGTATATCACCGTTTATTAAGCCGTTGTAACCACGCTCTATGCCCATAACGCGAAAGCCTTTTGCCAGAGCAGTTCTTACAACCGCACGAACAGCGGCATTCATACCG
>JAQUTM010000111.1 GCA_028694405.1 Oscillospiraceae bacterium | reverse complement strand
AAGCCAAGCTTTTTTAAAGCAGGTTCGTGCAGGTGCCGTGCCTATTTCATCACAACCCGCTATAGGAGATGTGCTAAGCGAAATGGAAAAGCTGGAGGGCGAAAAAATTGTTGTGTTGTCTATGGCAGATGGGCTTTCGGGTACTTATCAAAGTGCATGCAGCGCCAGAGAATTGATGCCCCATAAAGAGGACATTACCGTTATAAACACCAAAACCTTGTGCGGACCGCACCGTTATATAGTACAGCAAGCGCTGCAAATGGCAAAAAGCGGATTTTCGGCAGAGCAGCTTTTACAAAGGCTACAGCGCTGTATAGAGGATACAAAGTCCTACCTGATTCCGCAGGATTACGAGTTTTTGCGCCGTGGCGGACGCCTTACGCCTTTTGCTGCAAAAATTAACACTATTTTAAAGCTGGCGCCTGTGGTAACACAAACCCAAGACGGTAAAAAGCTGGAAAGATTTGCAATTTCCCGCAACTTTGAAAGTGCCGTAAAGGCAATTATTCAAGGCATGCAAAAGCAGGGTGTAAACGACAAGCACTTAATTACCGTGTCTCATGCCGATAACGACACCGCCGCCCAACATGCGGTAAAGCTGTTAAAAAGTGCCTTTTGTGCTACCGAAATTTTGGTGCATGAATTAAGCCCGGTGTTTATTACTCAGGGAGGCCCTTTGTGCGTGGCCATTCAGTGCTGTCCTAAGATACAGCCGGCAATTTAATTCCAATAAAAATAAAAAGCAGGGTTTTCCACATAAAAGCTACTTTTTGTGGAAAACCCTGCTTGTGTTTTCAATTACTGTATAAACTGATTTTTACAAATTTATTTTTTTGTGGTTTTTTGCAGTGCATATTAGCTGTGTCATGGTACCCATAGGGCAGTAAACACACCAGCTGCGTGGCCGAAACAGCAGCATTGTTATTAGCCCTAACACCGTAGAGGTGAGCATAACGCTGTAAAAGCCAAAGGCAAATTGTGCCACCCACGGCGCCACCCCTGCCGCGGTGTAAGCCCAGTTCCAGGGAAGTTTAAACGTCCACAGCAGTGTTACAACTTGCTTTAAGGTGCCCGCTCCGGCAAAAACCAAATAGGTATTGTAAAGCATGTTAAAAAACATGGTAAAGAAAAAAATTAAAAAACCGTAGCGAAACCAATGGCTGCGTAAAAAAGCGGGAATTTCCTTTTGGCGGGAAAGACCGCATTTGCCTCCCAAAAGCTGAAACAGCTGTCCGCGGCCGCAGTAGCGCCCACAGTAGCTTTTGGTGCCAAACACAGCAGAAATTATAATGGGGATAAAAAAGCAAAGCAGCCCTATCCACGCAAACAAAATATTAAAAAACCCCAACACCAAATATAGAGCAGAAAAAATCCATAAATAGTCGTACCATCTTTTTTGTGCCATTATGCCTGCACCTCCACTTTAATAACACATGCCGGGCAAGCTTTTACACATTTGCCGCACCCTACACACAAATCGGTATTTACAACAGCAAACATGCCGCCTTGTACCGTGACAGCTTTTAAAGGACAGACGGCTTGGCAGCAGCCACACCCCACACAAAGCTTTTTGTTTATAACAGCAGTCTTTTTTGTTTTTACCATCAATAAATTGCCTCCGCTTTCTTTTGTGTACCTATTATAATAAGGCAGAAAGGTTTTTTTCTGTAACTTTATCACATTTGACACTGCTGTTTTAAAGTTTTACACTAAAGAAAATGAACAGAAAGAGAAACACCTCTATGACAAAAGAAGAACTGATAACCTTGTGCTTGAATGGGAAAAAAGCTTGTGCAGACACACCCTTTGGGGCGAATGGAGCCACGGCTGTGCGCCACACGCAAAACGGTAAATGGTTTGCCCTTATTTTTGTTTTGGAGGGCAAGCTTTGTGTCAATTTAAAATGCCAGCCTGTTAAAGCGGATTTTTGGCGTAGTGTGTATCACGGCGTACAGCCGGCGTGGCACATGAACAAAACCCACTGGAACAAAGTAGAAATGGATACCGATGTTTTGCCGTGCGACTTGCAGGAAATGATAAATGACAGCTATGCGTTAACCAAATAAATACAGCAAACGCAAAAAAATAGGGCCGCAAAAGATAAAAACCTGTTTGCGGCCGTTTGGCATGTTGTTATGCATCTGCAAGCTGCTGCAAACGGTTTGTGTCGGTAATGGTAATGCCCCCGCGAAACAGGTGCACCATACCCTCTGCTTGAAAATATTTTAAAAGGCGCGTTACAACTTCACGGGCGGTGCCCATATGCTGTGCCATCTCCTCTTGGGTTAAATGCAGCGTATCGGTTTGGTTTATATTTTGCTGAGCAAGTAAAAATGATGCCAGACGCGTATCCATGCTTTTAAACAAAACCTGTTCAATCAGCCACATTACGTCAGTAAAACGGCTGGCCATAAGCTGGTTGGTAAAGTTAGCCACTACGGCTGATTGTTCCATCAATTCTTTGTATACAGCGGTAGGTATCAGCAAAGCCTCAGTATCCTTTTCGGCAGTTAAGTATATTTCAAATTGGATACTGCTTAACATACAAGAGGCGGAAAATAGACAAATATCACGCTCAAACAGCTGATACAAGGTAATTTCGCGCCCTGTTTCGGATAAAATAAAAGCACGAACCTGACCGCTTTTTACTAAAAACAATCCACTGCAATCTGCCGAGCCGCTGTGCAGCGCTTCGCCCTTTTTAAAATAGCGCATTACTGCATTGTTTTGCAAAAGCTGTTGCTGCGCAGGCGTAAGCTTGTTCCAAACAGGCAAGGCATGCGCAAGATAAGTTGTATGTGTCATATAATCACCTTTTTCGTGTATCCATGCTTAAATTATACTTATTAAGCAGTATGTGTCAATACATCGCCAAGCGCAAACAAAAATATATGTTTTTTTTGGCCTAGTGTGCTATACTATTTAAATGTATAAATAAAGAGGGCAAAGCCCCCATAAAAAAGAGGAGTGTTTTATTGTGAACGTAATTGCAACATCAGATGCACCGGGGGCAATCGGCCCATATTCTCAAGCCATTGAGGTAAACGGCGTAGTTTATACTTCCGGCCAAATACCCATTATACCTGCCACAGGTGAAATTGAGCAGGGCGATATTACTGCACAAGCACACCGCAGCTGCAAAAACATAGGGGCTATTTTACAGGCAGCCGGTACAGGCTTTGCAAACGTAGTAAAAACCACTTGCTTTTTAGCAAATATGGACGACTTTGCAGCTTTTAATACTGTATATGCAGAATATTTTATATCCAAACCCGCCCGCAGCTGTGTTGCGGTAAAGCAGCTGCCCAAAGGCGTATTATGCGAAATTGAGGCTATAGCCGTAAAATAAAGCCAAACAAGTAAAGAGGAGCATTTCATGGACACAGAAAAATTGTACACCGAGCTGCCCATCAGCCAAGAACTGCAACAGGCAGTGGCGCGCATGGGTTTTACCCATATGACAGAAATACAGGAAAAAGCGATACCTGTTATGATGACAGGGGCCGATATTATTGCAAAAGCCCCCACAGGTACCGGTAAAACCTGTGCGTTTGGCATACCGCTGGTAGAGCGTATTGCAGCAGGGGAAAAGCAACCCCAAGCCTTGGTGCTGTGCCCTACCCGAGAGCTTTGTGTGCAAATTGTAGAGGATTTACGCGACCTTGCTCATTTTAAACCCGAAATTAAAATTGCGGCTGTATATGGTGGACAAAATATTCAGCGGCAGATAGACGACTTAAAAAAAGGGGCACAAATTATTGTAGCCACCCCGGGCCGCCTGATGGACCACATGAAACGCCATACCGTAAATTTGGCAAAAGTATAAACCGCTGTTTTAGATGAGGCAGACGAAATGCTGAACATGGGCTTTTATAAAGACGTGTGCAAAATTTTGGAAAGCCTGAAAAACAAAAAACAAATGGTTATGTTTAGTGCTACCATTTCTCGTGAGGTAATGGATGTCGGTTGGTTATATCAGCGTGACCCGGCAGAAATTACCGTACAGCCCATAGAGGAAAACCGTCCTAAAATTGCCCAGTACAGTATAGCTACAACAGGCCGTAACAAGCTGCCAGATTTGGCGCGTATTATGATAAACGAAGGCTACAAAAAGGTGATTGTATTTTGCAACACCAAATATGCCAGCGAAAGCGTTGCCAGCCAGCTGGTAGATTTAAACTTTATAGCGGATAGCTTGAACGGCGACATGAGCCAAAAAGACCGTAACCGCATTATGGAGGATTTTAGGCAGGACAAGATAGCGCTGCTGGTAGCCACAGACGTTGCCGCCCGCGGATTGGACATTACAGGCGTAGAAGCCGTGTTTAATTATGATATGCCTGCCAGTAACGAATATTACACCCACCGCATAGGCCGCACAGGCCGCGCAAAGCGGGAGGGCGTGGCATACACTTTTGCAACTCCCGATGATACCGACCGTTTGCGGAATATTATCCGTTACACACGCAATAATATTTTACCTGCTGTTTTTGATGATAACGGTAAATTGACGGTTACAGAGCAGGGAGAACAGTAATGGACGGCAAAAAGAGAAGCAACATAAAAGCGGGGCAACTGGTAGATATTGTCTTAAAAAAAGACCAACCCACAGGCGTGCTTACCCGCGGACATGTAAAGCGTATTTTAACAAACAGCCCCACCCACCCCCACGGCATAAAGGTTATGCTTGAGGAAGACAACATGGTGGGCCGTGTACAGGTAATTGTGGAGGCGTAAGATGGCAGTTAAATTTATTTGTTATTCCAAATGCAGCACCTGTAAAAAAGCGCAGACTTTTTTAGAGGATAATAAAATAGAATATACCTTACAGGACATTAAAACCCAAAACCCAACGGTGCAAGAGCTTGCAGATTGGGTAGAAAAAGGTGTACCGGTTAATAAATTGTTTAACACCAGCGGATTGCTTTATCGCGAGAAAAACTTAAAGGAAAAACTGCCGCATATGACGCAGGAGGAAAAGCTGACCCTGCTGGCTACAGACGGTATGTTAGTAAAACGTCCCATTGCTGTAAAAGGCAATACGGTTTTGGTGGGTTTTAAACCTGCCCAGTGGGAAATATTGAAATAAAAGCTATAAAAAGAAAAAAGCTGCTTAGAGGGTATTTACACCCTCCAAGCAGCTTTTTTGCTGAAAAATATCATTCAAAAGAAGAGCAAAAGAAAAAAGAAAGCAGATTTAAGCGTAAATTACGCCAAATACTTTTGAAGGGTAGCGCGAATAGCACCGTTTCCTGTAAGCATATTGCAGAACATAGCTTCAATTTTGTCTGCAAGGCAAAGTTTGGCGCCCTTATAAAGCGCATTATAGACTTAGGTGTTTTTATTTTAATGGTTGAGCATGACATAAAATTGCCAATGAATGTTCGCGATTATATCTATGTGCCGTCACAAGGAACTGTGTTGTCGGAAGGCTTACCTGGAGAAAGTGCGTAATTCCCCCAAAATTATAGAAGCTTATTAGGAAGGTGAGTAAAATGGCTTTGCCGGAATTAAAAGATTTTCACTATTATTATGGCAATATGCAGGCATTAACCTAAAAGGTTAAAAAAAGCAAAATGGTTATTTAATGGGTGCAAAGGGCGCAGAAAAAACCACTACGCTGCAAACCATTTCCGGTCTTACAAACCCGCGCAATATACGCGGAGAATAGCGCGTAAGCGGCATAGGCCGCAAGCTTACCTAAAAAAATTTCTTTACACAATAAACAATCCTGTATTCCGTTTTACAAAAAATAAAAGGCACCGCAAATAAAATTTGCAGTGCCTAAAATTTAAAGTTTTGTTAAACTAAAGTATCCGTTATTGCAAAGTAGTAGGAGTGATTTTATCAAACCCTTTAGCAGGCTCTACTTTTAAGGTGGCCATTACATCTTCTGCATGGCTGTAAAATTCATCTACAAATCGGCTGGTGTACAAGCTGGCTTCAAAATTAGCTGTCTTAAACGCCTCGTCCATGGGCAGACGTTTGATGATGTGGTAGCCATAGCTGGTTTCTACAATACCGCTAATTTCATTGTCTTTCAAAGCAAAAGCAGCTTCTTCAAACTCTTTTACCATCTCGCCTGTGGTAAAGCAGTAACCGTCGTAGTGGTTTTCTTCATTTAAAGCCATGCCGGGGTCTTCGTTGTACTCGGTAATCAGTGCTTCAAAGTCGTCGCCTTTTTGGGCTTTTGCCAAAACCGCTTCAGCAGTTTTTAGCTTTTCGGCTTTTAAAGCGGCCATTGCAGTGTTGTATTTTTCTTCATTTTCTGCATCAATAGCGGCTTTTTGCTCATCTGTGGCGTTTTCAGGTGTTTCTGTTTTTTCATATTCGGGTGTGCCAAAGCTAACTAAAATGTGGCTTGCACGCACATACTCGTCCTCAAAAACAGCAGAAAAATCGTCGCTGTAAAGAGCCTCAAACACACGCTGTTGCAGCATGGTGTTAGCCATCAGCTCTTCATAAACCTCCGGGGTGCAGTTTGCAGATACCAAAGCGGCTTGGTAAGCCTCTTCGCTGCCAAAATTTTCAATGTTAGAAGCCAAAGAAGTCTCAATTTCAGCCTTGTCCTCGTCTGTCAGAGCAATGTTGTTTTCCTCTGCCATAATTTTTACGGCGTAAAAGGATTTCAAGGTCTCCTCAACGGTGCTGGTCAACTGAGCAACAGTCTCTTCGTTCTCCCAAACAGTTGCGTCTCCGCCGTCCATTTGTGCTTTGTAGTACAGGTAAAAATAACGGTACATATCAAAGCTCACATCGTGGCCTGCAACAGTAGCTACAGGGTCCAATTCAACTTTTTTGCCATCTACAAAAATGCCGGGCTCAACGGCTTCTACGGTGCTGCTATCGGCGCCGGAAGAGCTGCTGGATGCGGCGGCGTTACCGCAACCGGCAAACAGAGCTGTGCAAAGCACCAAAACAAGAATTAAACTAAAAGCTTTTTTAAAAAAATTCATTTGTGTCCTCCAAAATGTAATGTTATTATTATACACCAAATCGTGTGAAAGTTTGGTGTTTTTATATGTATAAGTGGTTAAAAATTAGTTACAAAAACCTATAACCCTGCTTTTTGTGCGCATGGGGACGAAAAACACACTGCAAATTTACAAAAACTTGTAGTATTATACATAATTTCAAGGCCGCTATTGCAAAAAATTAAGCAGAGTGTTATACTGATTTTCAAACGTATTGACTGAGAGAGTAAGCACACAAACCTGCTTTTACCAGAGAGAAACCCGTTGGCTGAAAGGTTTCAAAGCACTTGTATGCCCAAGTTCACTCACGAGCGGTTTGGCTGAAACTTTTTTAAAGTTTAAGTAGGCTAAAACGGCAGCCACCGTTAACCGGCACAGGAGTGTTTGCTCTCAAGTGAAAGCAAAAATCAGGGTGGTACCGCGGAGTATTGTACAAGCTTCGTCCCTATGGCAGTATAGCCATTTGGGGCGGGCTT
>JAQUTM010000002.1 GCA_028694405.1 Oscillospiraceae bacterium | reverse complement strand
CTTGCGCGCAGGGGGCTGTAGGGGTAAATTTATCTGGAGGAATGGCCTATTACAGCGGTTTTTTGCGAGTGCTTTTTTAAGTCTGCTTACGCGTTTCACGATTGCTTGTGTGTTTCGCGGCTGCTTAGGCACTTCATGGTTGCTTACGCACTTCATGGTTGCTTGCACGCGTCTCGGTTGCTTGCACGCGTTTCGGTTGCTTACGCGTTTCATGGTTGCTTACGCGTTTCATGGTTGCTTACGCGTTTCATGGTTGCTTACGCATACTTCACGGCTGCTTACTTGCATGGCGGCTATGTACTTACTTCACGGCTGCTTTGCGGTAAGGGCGGCGGGGTGGGTTTGCTTTTTGTAAAGCTTAAAATAGAGGACCGCGGCAAGCAACGGAAAGGGAATTGCCGCCAGCAAACCGATTTTCATGGCGCATTGCTCTGCCGTTATACAAAAAGCGGCGGACAAGGGACGCAAAAAATCCCATGACAGCGCAATATCCGTAACGGTGCCTACCAGCTGGGGACCCACCGCACCGCCAAGGTCTCCGCCGGCAGCCATAAGCGCAAAAACCGCTACACCGCCGGCAGGAAATTTATCCGCCGCCACAATTAAGCTGCCCGGCCACAGCATTGCCACACAAAGACCTGTCATTACGCACGAAATAAGCCCCACAAGCGGCGTGTTTGTAACCGTTGCCACAAGGTAGCAAAGAGTGGTGCCGGCGGCGCCGAGGGCTAAGGCTTTGTAGATGTCTTTTCCGTATTTGGCGTAGCAGGTGCGGCCAATGCCAAGCATTACCGCAAACATGGCAACACCAAAAATATCGCCCCAAACCTTTGGAATATGCAGCGCCTGTTCCATATAGCCCGAGCTCCATTGAGACATGGTGCCCTCGCTGATGCCGCTTAAAAAAATGCACACAAAGCAAACGAGAAAATCCTTTTGCTTTATCAGAGAAAAAACGTGAGCGGCATTTTGTGGCATTTGCAACAGGGGAACGGCGGAGTTTAAAAACAGACAAAATGAAATAAGCGGTACCGCTATCCACAAAATAGCCACCCACTGCCAGTTTTCTCTGCCAAGCAGCTGTAGCAAAAGGGTGCTGATAACAACCACCGCCACAACGCCCCACGCGTAGACAGAGTGCAGCTTACTCATTTCTTTTTGGGGGTTTTGGGCAGGCAGGGCGGCAATTACAGGGCTTATCAGCGCTTCGGCAAGGCCGCCTGACGCGGAAAAAATAAGAGTGCCGATTACAAGCCCCGTATAGGTGTGGCCGGGAAACACAAAAGGAAATACGGCGTAAATAAACAGTCCAGCCGCAGTTAGGACGGGGATAACCTTTATCAGCTTAGGAATATTGAATTTTTGCGCATAAAAGGACAGGATTAAATCTACTGTAAGCTGGGTGCAAAAGTTTAAAAAAACAAGTGCGCCAAGCATGGAAAACGAGATGGAATAGAGGCTTCGGAAGGTTAGAAACAACAAGGGGGACAAAGCCGCCACCACAGACATAGAGATATTTACCATATAGCAAGCGTATTTTATTGGATTTTTATTGTTTTTAATCATGTCAAAGTTACTCCTGCAACACAATATAATGGCTGTTTCCATTTATTTTAACACCCACGCAGGCAAAACGCAACGCGGCGCTATGTCGGCTAAAAAAAAGCAGACACGCCACAGCCTAAGGCTTTGCGGCGCGTCTGCTTTTTTTGGGGGGAAAGATGGAAACAAATAGCTTATTTTGAGCAAAGAAACCCCGCGCTTAGCGGTTAATCCTGCTGCATAACGTGGTGCAGCTCCTGTCGAATTTGCTCCAGTGCGGTGTTGATACCGTCAATTTGGCTAAGCAGCTGTGTGGCGTTGTCGGTGTTTTGCTGGTTTTCGGCGGCGGATTTTTCCGCCAAGTTTTTCATCTCGTGGGCAATTACCGAAAACCCCCGTCCGGCGCTGCCTGCAATGGCTGCCTCGATACTGGCGTTTATGGAGATAATTTTCGTCTGCATAGAAATATCGTTTAACGTGCGGGACGACTTTGTTACCGCTTGAATGTCCTGGTTCATGCGCGACATTTCGGCGGTAAATTGTGCAATCATATCGTCAAAGGACGTCAGCTTTTGGGCGTTTGCCACCTGCGCGTAGCGGATACAGTTTTCTTTGTGGTTATGGCCGTTTGCCACCGCAAGGGCAAAGCTTTGGCAGCTGCCGTAGCCGCAGCAAAAACAGTTTACGTTGCGGTCCTTTTCGGTGTGCTTGCCAAGCTGATGAAACACTTCCTCAATGGCGGCAATATTATCTGCGGGCAGCTGGCCGCTTTTATCGGTGTAGGTGCGGTAAAAATCGGTAACGTCCAGCGTATCATCAAAGTAGGCGGCTACCTTTGCCATGTCCTGCTTGGTAACGGCTGCCTTGCGCTTGTTAAGGGTGTAGTCAATGTCGTCATAGGCAACAGCCTTTGCTGTACCTGTGCCCAAATTACAGCCGTCCTCACAATTTAAAACGTCCACCAAAAGCGGCAGCGGCTTATGCGCCTTTGCTGCGGCGGCGTACTGGTTAAAATATGCGGTAAGGTGGTCGGTGCCCTCTACTTGCTTAATCCACGCGTCATCGCCAAGATAAAAACGCACGTTTTCCTTTAAGCCGCCGGGACGCGAAAACGTAACCCCCCACGCGCCCGCCGGATTGTCGTACCCTGCGGGGGCAAAGGCAGAGAGGTTTACGCCTTTTTTTTGCAGATAGGCAAGCAGCTTTTTGTAGGTTACGTTATAGCTGACATGGCCGTGGGTGTTGTCGTCATCAAACTCGTCCTTTTTGGCAACGCAGGGGGATAAAAAGGCGAGTTTATCGGTGTTTTGAGCATATTTGCGCAGATAAATGGCGGTGCACAGCGCAGGGCTTTGAATAGGCGCAAGGCAGGGGATAAGGTGGGGGGCAAATTTTTCAATGTAGTTTACAACAACGGGGCAGGGCTGGGCAATGACCGTTTGCAGGTTTTGCTGCTGTATTGCCCTTATGTAGCCCCATGTGCAAATGTCGGCGCCGTAGGATACGTCATAAATCAAGTTTACGCCGCAGCTTTTTAGGTAGCCGAATAAATTTTCAAGGTTTTGAAAGTTGGTGCGCGCGGCAGGTGCAACAATAACCGAGATGGGCACCCCTGCTGCCAAATCTTCAAAAAAGCGCTGGGTGTCATCGTTAAAGCTGCGCGCCTCGTGGTCACACACGGTAATACATGCACCGCAGCCCACGCAGCGGGTGGCATTTATGTGAATTTTATTTTCGCCGTTTGATAAAATAGCGTCATTGGCGTGGGTGGGGCATTTTAAAATGCACTTGTTACAGCCAAAGCAAAGCTGCTCGTCGGTGAAAATTAAATTTTGTGCCATGCGCGTACCACCTTTTTATGTAAAATTAGATATATATAACATATAAAATAAGATATACCATGTTTATAATAATACAATAATACCAAAAAATCAAACAGAATATTACAAATTATGTAAAATTATGCAATAAAATACAAATTAACCCATTTACCTATCGGTTATAAGGTATTTGGTGCTTTGGCGGTTGGGGCTGCCTCTATGCGTGCGGCGCTTAGCTTTTGGGCTAAAAAGTCGTCAATCCAGTAAAAGGGTGCGCCGCTTAAGCGGGGCGAGGCAGTGGCGTCTGCCCAGTGTAAAGCAAGCACCGTTTGGCCGGCTTGGTTTTGGGTAAACGATACGGTGTAGGTTACGTCGTATAAGCTGCCGCCGGGGCGGGTTTGGGGCTTTAACAGCAGCACGCCTGTCTGCTTTTGGTCGTTCCAGCTAAACACATATGCCATGGTGTCGGTTTTTTGTTTTTTTGACAGCGCCTGTATGCAGGCGTTTGGGGTGGCAGGTACGGTGTACCGCAGGTGTGTGGTGTTTGCGCGCAGGGGGGTGTCGTCCAGCTGCCGCTGTAGGCGCGCCTTGCGGCGAAAGCCGCGCAAAATGACAACGCCCAATATAAATGCTGCCAAAAAGGCAATTTTGGGCGGCAGCCCGCTGGCTATGGCAAAGCAAAAGCCTGCCACCATACCCATGCCGGCGGTTAGGTTGTGCATAAGTCGTTGTTTCATGGTTGCTCCTTTTTATACAGCGCAAAAAGCCTGCAAATGCATTGCTTTTTTTTCACAGACAGGTAAGGCAATAAGCTTTGAAACCCCAATTTTAAAAAAGAAGGTAGAATTGCCGTACAGTAAAAACGGTTTGGGGTATGCGCCCGCTTGACGGCAACCGTTTTTGCGTTTGCCGGGATACTGCTGTTTTTACATTTAAGACGGTGGTTGACGTGTGCGCCTTTTTGCTTGAGCGGCGCGGCGACATTTGCCTATATCTAATAGGATAGGGCAAAAGTGATGTACATTTGTACAATAGCAGGGGGGCAAATGCATTACAATTTTAATGGCCGTAGCGGCCGACGAGACGCGGTAAAGCTTGTTTTGAATTTATTTTAACACGCAGCCGACACAGGCGCAAGGCAGTGTAAACCGCCGCAACCACCGTTTGGTGTTTAAAAGCGACCGATTGGCTTAAAACGGTAGAAATGCGTCGCCGTTTTTTTTATAATAAAAGCAGAACAGGGAGGTGAGCCCATGCAGGTTGAAATTAGCATAGACGACCACGCGGCACAGCCAAAGGTGGTTATTGTTACAAGCTGTGTAACGCCGGCAGTACAGGCGCTGGCAAAAAAGCTTGCGCAGGAGACGCCGTTTATACTTACGGGACAGCGGGACGATAAGTTTGAAATTTTGCAGCCGGAGGAGATTGTACGCATTTACACCATGGACAAAAAAACCATAGCCGAAACCCAAAACGGAAGCTATACCATAAAGCTGCGCCTTTACGAGCTGGAGGAAAGGCTAAATGTGGCACAGTTTGTGCGCATATCCAACAGCGAAATGATTAACCTGAAAAAGACGAAGAGCTTTGACGTTAGCTTTGTGGGAACCGTTTGCGTTTGTATGTGCAACGGCGCGGTTACTTATGCCTCGCGGCGGTATGTAACAAAAATAAAGCAGCTGCTTGGCATTTAAAAAAAGGGGGAAAACCGTATGAAAAAGCAAATTTTACAGCGCGGCGCCTTGGGGGCGTTAATTGGAATTGTGCTGGGGGACGTAATTACCGTGGGGATTTCGCTGTGCATAGGGCAGGGGGAATATTTTCCCTGTGTGCCTGCGTTTGTCAGCGCAATGGGCAACCAGCTAAACGCGGTAATGATGCAAATGCTGCTGGACGCCATATTGGGCGCCGCCTTTGGCGCAAGCTCGTTAATATGGGAAATTGACAAGTGGAGCATAGCCAAGCAGACGGGTGTTTACTTTTTTATTACTGCTATGGTTATGATGCCCATTGCCTATTTTGCAAACTGGATGCACCACAGCTTTTGGGGCATGGTAAGCTATTTTGCTATTTTTGCAGGTATATTTGTAGTGGTTTGGATAAGCCAATATTTGGGGTGGAAGCGCCGCGTAAAAAAGCTGAACGACAAACTGAAGTAACAGTACCGCAAGGTAAAAACACCCCGGCTTTACAAAAAGTTTAAACCGTGGTGGGTACCGGCAAAGGGTTACGCCGTTAAAGTACCAAAGCGGCAAAACTGCAAAACTGCAAAACTGCAAAACGGCATAAATTTAAAGCAGTCTTGCGCCGTGCAAAATACCCTGCCGCAAAAAAGCGGGGTGGTACAGGTTGTCTGTTTTTGTGGCGGCAAGGCGGCAAAACACCGCACAAAAACAAAAACAGTACTTATTAAAAATAAAAAAGGGTTTGCTTAACGGCGGTTTTGGCACGTTTAAGCAAGCCCTTTTTTTTGTGCTTTGATATGGCGAAAGCCATATAAATTTGTTGCAGACAGCTACTTTGCGGGGGTGTCGGTTTCGGGGGCGTTTTCGGCGTTTGCCACACGCTTTTTGTAAATGGCGGCAGTGACAGACAGCGCTGCAAAGCACAGTACAAATACGCCTATAAACATGATAACACCCGTTGCCACAGAGCCCAAAAGCTTGCCGTAGTTTAAGTAGCTGAGTATAAAATACAGCACACCCATAACGACACCCGCCACCAAGCTGCAAAGCAGGTTAACCTTTGGGGTTGGGGAGAGGGTTCTGTCCCAAATATTGTGGCGCACGCACGAAATTGCCAAATACAGCGCCAATACCATAAATACCGTCCACTCGCCCGCAAGGGTTTTGGCGGTGCTTTCGCCGTGATAAATAAGCATTTGTACGCCCATGGAGATAAGCAGGCCCCAAAATGCCAGCCAAACACCGTTGTGTTCAATTTGTAAAAGCTTTTTTTCCTGCATTTCATCTAGTTTGTTTTTACGCATTTTCATCTGTTTCGTCCTCCCAAAATAGTTCATCTAATGTTTTGTTAAGCGCCCTGCATATGGCGCGGCAAAGCTTAATGGTGGGGTTGTATTCACCCTGCTCGATGGCGTTTATGGTTTGGCGCGATATGCCTACTTTTTCGGCAAGCTGCTTTTGCGTCATGTCCAGCCCGGCGCGGGCAACCTTTATGGGTATGTTGCGGCTCATGTTTCTCACCTCCATGCCCAAAGTATACTATCGAGATTACATAATGTCAAGTATATACGACATAAAATATTATATGATTTACAAAAAGTTGTGTAGCAATTAAATAGGGGAGTTGTCGCTTTTGTAAACCGAGGGCATTTTTCACAGGGATACACCCGTAGGAAGCCTTGTAAAAAAGTACGGATAATATTGCAGAATAAACCGGTAAGCTTAAAAGTGCAAAAGGGGACAGCTGTCCCACATTATCAAAAGGAGGAGCAATATGTCTGTACAAACAAACTGGCAGCAGTACCAAGACGGCCTGCAATACCAGCAAAGCATGGGCTTTCGGCAGGATTTTCCCGCCTTTGAGCGCTTTAAGGAGGGCCACCAGTGGAACACCCCCACCGCCGACAATGCGGATTTTCCACGGCCTGTGTTTAACATTGTGGAAATGTTTATCAAGGCAAAGCGCGCCAGCGTTACCAACCAGAGCATTGCCATACACTACAGCCCTGCAATGGCGCTGGCAGGGGGTACCCAAGCCGCCGCTCTTGCCGCAAAGGGTGCCGCCGACTACACCGATTTTGCCCGCATTTTGTGGAGCAGCGCCGCCCAAGACGAGCTGAACGACGACTTTATAGACGATGCCGCCACCCTTGGCACCGGGATTTTGCACTACTACTGGAGCAACGATGTTACAACTGCCTCGCGCCGTACCGGAGGGGATATTCGGGGTGACGTGGTTGACCCGCTAAATGTGTTTTTTGGCAACCCCCAGTGCAAGGACGTGCAAAAACAGCCCTACGTTATTATTACAAGCCGCGAGCGGGTGCAGGACGTGCGCGCGGTGGCAAAGCGCTACGGCGTAGGCAGCGGCAGGTGCAGCCAAATTTTGCCTGACGCCGACTACGAGCTGTACGACGCCGCCAAGGAAAACACCCCCCACGCAGACGGCGAAAAGGTAACGGTGTTAACCCGTTATTTTAGAAAGGACGGCCAAGTGTATTTTGAAAAAACCACCAAAAATGCCCAGGTGGTGCCGCCCACACCCCTAACCCCAAAAACGGCAAAGGCACCCATTACGTTGTATCCGCTTGTGGTGTTAAACTGGCGCAAGCGCAAACGGTGCATTTACGGCATTGGCGAGGCACAGGATTTAATTACCATTAACAAAGCGTATAATTTAATAAAAGCGTACAGCTTGTATAGTGTACAACAGCTGGGCAGCCCTAAGATTATCCGCCGTGCCGGGGCAATTCAAGAGCCCATTACCAACGAGCCGGGACAAATTTTAACCGACCGCACCAGTGACGGCAACGGGATTAAATATTTAAATCCGCCTGCCTTTGGCAGCTTTGCGGGCAGCCTTGCCAACGAGGTGTTTGAAATGGCGCGCACCGTTACAGGCGTAACCGGTGTAAGCACCGGCGAAAGTATAGCGGGCAACATGGCGGCAAGTGCCATTATTGCGCTGCAAAACCAAGCCAAAACGCCCATTAAAGAGATTAGCCGCCGCTATTTTAGAGCCATGGAGCAGGTGGGCCGCATTTGGGAGCAATTTTTTAAAACCTACTATGCCTTGCCGCGCGCCATTACCGTAACCGACGCCGACGGCGTGGCAAAAACCCGTGCCTTTGTAGGTACGCGCTATGCGGACGTAGACTTTAAGCTTGCGGTAGACGTGGGCACCAGCAGCGAGTACGGCGAAGAGCTTGCCATTGCCACGCTGGACCGCTTTTATGACAAAGGTGAAATTACGTTGGAGCAGTACCTACAGCTTGCACCGCGCAATGTGGTGCCCTTTAAAGAGCAGCTGAAAAAAATGCTGGAGGCGGCGGCAAAAAGCGCCACAGCCCAAAACGCGGCAATGGCGGCGGTACAAGCCCCGCAAGGTGGTGCCGTTGGCGTACCCCCGGCATAAGGCGGTTTTTGCAGGTGCGTCGGCTTTTTTTAAACTACCCGCTTACAATATACGGTTATAAATCGTTACAAACTGTTATAAAAGGAGAGAATTCCTATGCAATGTACACACTGCAAGCTACAGCTTTTTGTAGACCATGTAGAGCAAAAAACTACAGATAATACACAGATTACCACATACTTTTATGTGTGCAAAAACCCGCGGTGTGCCAAGGTGAACTGTGTGCAAACCGCCGCCGGCCAAAGCGGCACCCGCACACTGCTTGACAAAGCCGAGCAAAAGGAGGCGCAGCTATGAGCCAAACCGCAAGTGAAGATTTTTGGGCGGGGGCTTTGCCGCAAACCGATTTTGCGCCGTTTGGCGGCACCGACGCCTTTATAAGCGGCGCACAGGCACCCTTACAAAGCGAAAGTGCAGGCGTTGCCCCAAGCTTTGCCCAAAAAAATGCCCAAAGCACACGCAAAGCTAATGCAAACACAGGTGAGAGCACAGCAGGCGGCATGGCGGCAAATGGCATTATGGCGCCGCAAAGCCAAGCGACAGCTACAGGCGTGCCGCAAGGCTTGCCAAAACAAGATGCGCTTGTCCCACAAGCCCACAGGCAAGACAGCGTCTCAGATTTTTTTGCGCCGCAAAACGAAGCTGCCTTAAACACTGCAAAAAACCATACCGCCCACGTCACAGCCAGCCAAAACAGCGGCGCAACAGAGGGGGAAGCTTTGCCAGACGGACAAGGTGGGCAAAACCCGTCTTTTACCCCCAAAACCGATGACACCCAAAGCCTGTACGCTGCCCTTGCCACCCTTGGCGTGGCGGGTACCCCTAGCCAAATGGCACAGCAGCTTGCGGTGTTTGCACAGCAGATGCAGGCAAGCGGCACAAATGCCGCCCAAAGCTTAATGCAGCGTCAGCTACAAGAAATTAAGGCGGCATACCCCGCCGAAACCGCCACCTGTTTAAGTGAAATTTCAGGCAGCGGGGCGTATGCCGACTATATGGCAAAAGGGCTTGGCGCACTGGAGGCGTACCGCCTTGCCAATTTTGATGCTTTGCAAGCCGCCGCCCAGCAGGCGGCCGTTGCCGCTGTGCAGCAAAACCAGCTGTGCAGCCCCGGCAGCATTGGCACAGCCCAGCCCGCGGGCGAAAAAAACTATGCCACCATGAGCGATGAGGAGTTTGACTATTACTTAAAGCTTGGTATGCAGGGCCGATTATAAAATTTTTAAGCTGCAAAAGTTACGGATAATATTACAGAATAGCTTGGTACTATTAACCTACAGGCGGTAACCGTGCGCCGCCAAAACACAACATACAGGAGGACAAAATACATGGCAGACGTAACAAATACCCTTGCAAACACCTTGGCAGAAAACAAGGTGTACTACGAGCGCACCCTGCTAAAACGCTTGGTGCCAAACCTGCTGTTTGCCCGTTTTGGGCAAAAAAAGAGTATGCCGCAAAACGAGGGCGATAAAATATCGTTTAGACGTTTTAACAGCATTGCACCCAGCACAACCCCGCTAACCGAGGGCGTAACCCCCGCAGGCAAGGCGCTTGACGTGGACAAAGTGGAGTGTACCGTGCAGCAGTACGGAGATTTTGTGCGCATTACCGACAAGCTTAAAACCACAGGCATTGACCCTGTGCTGATTGAGACAGCCAACGTGCTTGGCGAAAGCGCCGCCCTTACCATTGACACCGTAGTGCGTGACGTGGTTTGTGCCGGCACAAACGTACAGTATGCGGGCGGTCGCGCAAACCGCGACGCCGTTACCGCCGCAGACGTCATTACCAGTGGGGAAATCCGCAAGGCTGTGCGCACCTTAAAGCGCAACAACGCTCGTCCTTTGGAGGGCGGCTACTACATCGGCATTATTGACAGCGACATTGCCTACGACATTATGAACGACCCCTTGTGGCAGGACATTAGCAAATACAGCGGCGGCAGCGCCATTATGAGCGGGGAAATCGGCAAGCTGGCAGGTGTGCGCTTTATTGAAAGCAGCAACGCCCCTACAGCGGAAAACACAAGCGGCATAGTGGTACACCAAACCATGATTTTGGGTGCAGACGCTTACGGCGTGGTTGACGTTGCAGGCGCAGGCGGCGGCGCAAAGCCCGAGATGATTGTAAAACCCCTTGGCAGCGCGGGCACCGACGACCCCCTAAACCAACGTGCCACAAGCGGTTGGAAAGCTTTGTTTTGTGCGGTTCGCCTGCAAGAGCTTAGCATGGTGCGCTTAGAGAGCGCCGCAACTCTGTAAAGCTGCTTTGTCAAAACGCCTGCGGCACGGTAATACAAAAAAAGCCGCAGGCAATTTTAAAAAGAAATAAGGAGTAAAAAAATGGCAACACAAAAACAAACCACCCTGCAAAGCGGGTTGCAGCTGGACGCGGAAGCCCAAAAATGGGGCGAGCTGTACGCAAAAGAGGAAAAAGTAACCCTTAAAATTGCCGCAGACCCCTTAAACAGGCAGGATAAGGTTGTGCCGGTTTGTGTAAACGGCTACAACTATTTTATTAACCGCGGTCAAACGGTACAGGTACCCAAAACCATTGCGCTTTTGCTTACACAGGCAGGGTACATTTAACAAAAATGCCTGCGCGGCAAAAAATGGCGTGTACCGTCTCATTTACAAAAAATCAGCCGCAGGCAGCTTGGCAGGGACAAACCTGTAAGCCTTTTGGCGGCGGCAAGGTAAAGCACTTTTATAAAAAAACAGCAAAGGGCACCACCGTTTTAAGCGGTGATGCCCTTGCTTTTTGCGTGGGTTTTCAGATGAAGTAAAATTTAATTATCAAAAAAAGTCAAAACCCGGCGGTTAAAATCGGGGGCTTCCTCGTATGTACCGTGACCCAGACCGCTGTAAATTTTCAGCTTACTTTGCGCAATGTGGCCTGCAAGCTGTGCACAAGAAAAGCCGCCTACAATTTTGTCGTTGTCGCCGCCTATAACAAGCGTGGGGCACTTAATTTTGGAAAGCCCCTCCAAAGCGTTATGGTTCAGGCAGGCGGTTGCCTGTAAAATAAAGCGGTCCAAATTTTTAGGCGCACTCAGCTTGCTTAAAACCCCATAAAACGGACGATACAATTTCAATTTTGCTTCGGTGTAGGTTTTTTCGGCGGTATCTGCAAATATTTGATAAAAGTTGTTTTCTGCCGCAAGGGCAAGCCAGTGGGAAATTACGCTTTTGGAGGTCTCGTTTGGCGCGCAAGCGGTTACAGCCAAAACAAGCTTTTTTACCAGTTCGGGGTAATCGATTGCCAAATGCTGGGCTATCATGCCGCCCTGAGAAACGCCCATAACGCAGGCGTCTGTTATGTAAAGCTGATGCAAAGCAGCTGCTAAATCTGCCGCCATATCTCTTGTAGAGCAGCCCTGCTTCAGCTTGTTTTTGCGGCTAAACACATACACCTTGTAGTTTTTTGCAAACAGCTTGTACAGCAGCGAAAAGCTAAAAGCCGTCCCCTTTACTGTTTTTAAGGCATCGCCAAGGCCGGGGATAATGACAAGATTTTTGCTGCCGCTGCCAAAGGAAATATAGTCCATCGTGGTATTGTCTATTTGGATTGTGCAGTTTTTTGCGTTATAAGGCATGGTGCGCCTCCTTGCTGCAAACAAAATGTGGAACAACCTGTAGCTTTATTATACCGCTGAGAAAGCCTTTTGGCAACGACAGCCTGCCAAGGTGTGGGTGGCTTAAAAGCAAATTTAAATCGGCTTTATGGAAAAGAACCCTCTCGGAGAAATGGCTTTAAAAACAGCAAAGCGCACAAATTTTATAAAAACAAAATGTTTTCTAAAAATGCCCTTGACTTTGGTAAAAAAAAGCGTATGATTATTATCAGTAATTATTACTGTTATTGATAAAATTGTTTGTAATTATTGTATATAAGCTAATATTTATTACCAAACAGCTATGTGCCATTGATACCGATAGCCTGTTTTTTTAGTGACATGAGAAGCTTTGCGGGCGGTGGCACCAAAGGGCGCTTAGAAGGTAGGCAAAAGGCGCCTTTAAGGCGTTTAACTGCCAAGGGTAGTGCAGCGCGCAAAGGCTGTAGGAGAGGGTTTCATTATGCCGCAAGTAACCGAAGTTTTATACGCCCTTTTGGGCACGGGGTTTACCTTTTTGGCAACCGTGCTGGGGGCGGCAATGGTGTTTTTTTTCAGAAAAGATTTATCGCCAAAAATGCAGCAAATATTTTTGGGCTTTGCCGCAGGCGTTATGATAGCCGCGTCGGTATGGTCTTTGTTAATGCCGGCTATGGAAATGGCAAAGGCAGCGGGGCAAATTGTATTTGTGCCGGTGGGGTTGGGCTTTTTGTGCGGCGGCGGCTTTTTAATGCTGTTGGACGGCTTGCTGCCGCATTTACACCTTGGCGCACAGCAGCCCGAGGGCCTGCCCGCAAAGCTAAAGCGTACCACTATGATTGTGTTGGCGGTGACGCTGCACAATATTCCCGAGGGCATGGCGGTAGGGCTTGCGTTTGCACTGGTTGCAAAGGACGGTGACCCCGGTGCCTTTTGGGGTGCAGTTGCCCTTGCCATTGGTATGGGGCTGCAAAACTTTCCCGAGGGCGCGGCAATATCGCTGCCGCTGAAATCGGAGGGGACGCCAACCGGAAAGGCGTTTTTGTACGGGGCGCTATCCGGCATTGTAGAGCCTGTTTTTGGCGTGCTTACGGTGTTTGTGGCGGCAGGCATTACAGGCGTTATGCCGTTTATTTTGTCCTTTGCCGCAGGCGCCATGATTTATGTTGTGGTGGAGGAGCTGATACCCGAGGCAAATCTGGGCGAGCATTCCCACACGGGCACGGTGAGCGTAATGGTGGGCTTTTTGGTTATGATGATGCTGGACGTTGCCCTTGGGTAAACCCAAAGCAAAAAACATACCGCAAAGAAGCTGTGCTTTTTGGGTGTTTGCAAGCTGCCCGCTTTTTTTGGGCTTTGGGCTAGCGCGCGGTAAGCTGGGCGTAAAGCTGTGTGTCGGGCCAAGCGCCCCAGCTCTCGGCAATTTGACCGTTTTCTATGCGAAAATGTTCCAGCGCCTGCCAGCGCAGCGTGCGCCCTGTGGGGGCAACGCCCATAAAAGGACCGCTGTGTACCGCCGTAAAGCTTACCAGTACCGCCACAATGTCTCCGCTTGCCGCCATGTGCACCAAGCTTGCCCGTATGGGGTTAAGCTGGGTGTACAGCTCGGAAAGCGCGTAGGCGGCTTGGGCGCTGCTGCGTGCGGCAAGGGGGCTGTGGTCTGTATAATGGGGGGTAAAGTGGCGCATTACAAAGCCGCTGTCACGGTTTGTATAGGCGGCGGTAAAAAAATCTCGCACTAAAATTTTGTTGTCCATAAGCTGCCTCCTCCTTGTAAAGAGCTTTGCTGTTTTGTAAAGTGTATTCTGTTTGCAGCATAAAATTTACCCAAACGGCAAATTTAAAGCCTTTGTTGCTTTTATGCCTAAAAAAACGCCTTGTGCAGCCAAAAGCCGCATAAGGCGTTTTTTATTACTCTGATTTAGGGATTAGTATTTGTCGTTTTTATCGTTTTCAAACTCATAGTTTGCGGGAGCCGGCTCGGCTTTGGGCTCCTCTGCTTTTTCGGCAGGGGTGGGTGTGGGCTCCTGGTCGGGTTCTTCTACAGGCTTTGCTGCGGGCTGCTCTGCGGGCTGCTCTATTGGCTCGTCAGGCTCCTCGGTGTATTCAATGCTCATGGCTTGGCCTTCAAGACGCATTGTGGCAGAGCCGTCGGCGTTTTTAAGCTGAAACTTGCTAACAAGCTGTTTTAGTGTGGCTGCCTGTGCGTGCAGCTCCTCGCTGGCGGCGGCGCTCTCCTCGGCGGTTGCGCTGTTGGTTTGTACCACGCCGCTAATTTGCTCTACGCCCAAAGATATTTGCGAAATGGCGTTTGCCTGCTCTTGGGCAACAACGGCAATTTCGTCTACCAGTGTGCTAACCTTGTTAACAACAGCGGTGGTTTTTTCAAGCGAGCTCTCGGTTTCGCCAACCAAGGTTACGCCTGCCTTTACGGCTTTTAGGCTGCCCTCAATTAAGCCGGCTGTGTTTTTGGCGGCTTCGGCAGATTTATTTGCCAAGTTGCGCACTTCGTCTGCAACAACGGCAAAGCCTTTGCCGGCAGCGCCTGCACGGGCGGCCTCTACAGCGGCGTTAAGCGCCAAAATGTTGGTTTGAAACGCAATATCTTCAATGGTTTTGATAATTTTACCAATTTCCTTGCTGCTGCTTTGAATGTGCTGCATCGCCTCAACCAGTTCACGCATTTTGGCGGTGCTCACGTCCATCTCCTTGCCCGAAAGCTTTGTTTGGGAGTTGGCGTTTGCGGCGTTGGTTGCCGTGGCGGCAACGCCTGCGTTTACGTTTGCTAAGGTTGCGGCAAGCTCTTCAATGCTGCTTGCCTGCTCGGTTGCGCCTTGGCTTAGTGCCTGCGCGCCGCCGCTAACCTGCTCGCTGCCGCTGCTCACGTTGTCGGCACTGGTAATAATTTCGGCAAAGGTGGCGTTTAACGCCTTTGTAATGGCTTTTAAAGATTTTTCAATCCCCACAAATTCGCCCTTAAAATGTACGGTGGGCTTTGCGGTTAAATCTCCTGCGGCAAGGCGGTTTAACACCTTGTCAATCTCTTGTATGTAGGTGCTTAAGGTAGACACGGTGTCAGATACGCTGTGGGTAAGCTGGCCGATTTCATCTTTAGAGGCGCTTATCTCAACAGGAGAGCTTAAATCGCCCTGTGCCACGCTTTCCATGCGGGCGCTAACCTTAGTAATGGGGGCGGCAATGCGGCTTGCAAGGCGGTAAACAACAGCCAAACCTGCTGCCAAGCAAAGCAAAGATGCCACAACCATTAAAAGAATAGTTGTAACAATAGAGGACAGCATTTCGTTACGGGGTGCCGCCACGCCGTAGCTCCAGCCGTCGCTGCCGGTAATGGGGCCAAAGGCACAAACGCGTGCAACGCCGCCAAAGCTGTAGCTGTCAACGGCACGCTCGCCGGCAACCATGCGTTTAAACACGGCTGCCATCTGCTCGTAGCCCTCTTTGGGCTGGGTGATGTAGTTGGCGCGTGTGGCTACCATTTCGGGGCGCATATTTGCCATCATGGTGCCCTCATTGTCCAGCATAAAGATGTTGCCGGTTTTACCTATGGTAATGGAGTTGATTACATTGCTAAAATGTTGACCGTCCATCGTAAATACAATAATGCCGTCATAGCGGTAATCGTCGGGCACAAGGGCTGCCGCATAAAAAACAGTGGAGCCGTCGTCCTCAATTACAGTGTGAGAAAGGGTGGTTTCGCCCGAAAGGGCGCGTTTTACAAAGTCTTCATCTGCCCAGTTTTTGCCGTTTAAGTAGCCGTCACGGCCTACCGCATCGCCCTTTGTATCAATAAAAGTGGCGGCAAGTACACCGTCGTAAGATTTAATTACAGCGTTACGACCGATTAAAAACGCCATTTCCATCTGCGGCATGGTGTCGTCGCACTGAATGGCAAAACTTTCTACCTGAGATTTTACAAGTTTAATTTCGTTGCCAAGCGTTATATTGGCCAAATCACCTAAAGACTGCATATCACTTTCTACGTTGGCAAGCATGTTTTTATAGGTAGAGGCTATGCTTACCGCAAGCGTAGACAGCGACATTGCCACAAGTACAATGGCGATGCTAACAATCAGCTTTTGTTTGATAGACTTCATAATAGGGGTTCCGTCCTTTCAACGCTACCCGCTGTGCCGGCAGGTAGTTTTTTAGAAAAAATTTGCTGTATTTTGTAAAATGCTCCTAACTTACAGGGTAATGATATCATATTTATATGAAATGTGCAATAAAAAGTCATAATATATGTAAATATCTGTAAATTGCACAAAAAAGTTACGGATAATATTGCAGTATAAGCCGCTAAGATAAAAGAAAAAGGAGTGAAGCATATGATTAAAACTTGGGGAGAAGTAAAAAACGACATTATTGCGCTGGGGTTTGAGCAAGCCACCGCCTACAGTGCAAACACCGCGCTGTTTTTGGCGGGGGTAAACCACGCCCAAAGCTATCTGGTGCAAAAGCTGCCCATAGAAAAGCCGCTTTTGCTAACGGGGACAGGCAGCGCAAAAAGCGTGGATTTGGCGGCACTTACCGCCGTACAGGACACCGTGCGCTTTGCCCGCGCGGCTTTGCGGCCGGCATATTACAGCGGCACAGGCAAGGTGGTACAAGGGCTGCGCTTACAGGGCAGCCTGCTGTACATACCCGCCACGGTGCAGGGGGACTTTACCCTGTGGTACGAGGAAATTCCGCTTAAAATTACCGCCGACACCCCCGACGACTACCCCCTAGAGCCCGACTATTACGCCGCCTGCATTTTGCCAAAGCTTGCGGCGTATTACATCTGGCGCGATGATGACCCCCAAAAGGCCACCGAGTATCAAAATCTTGCCGAGGGCGAAATTTTAGAGCTTTTAGCGCGCCGTCAAACAGACTGTGTAAGCGGCGGCAGGGTAAGCTGTGTGTTACAGGGCTAACACACAGCACCCCCTATAAAGCCTTACACAAACTCAAAAAAGGAGGAACACATGGCAAAAATCAATCTGCGGCAGGGCTACACCCAAGCCGTATTTGAAACCGACACCTTTTGCGGCAACGATTTTACCAACCGCGCCGCCAATGTGCATAAAACCCGCAGTCCTTATGCCCCAAACCTAACCCGAGAGAGCGTGGGCAAGGTAAAAAAACGCACAGGCCACTACACCGCCGCGGTGTACCCCGGTGCCATAAACGGCTGTCACAGCTTTACCAAGGAGGGGGTACAAACACAGCTTATCCATGCGGATACCGCCCTTTACCCAAACCTTGCCGTCGCCCACACCGCAGGCGCGCCGCCTGTACAGGTTACCCCACAGCAAGCCCTGTACAGCGGCATGGCAAACGCCATAAGCCAAAGCGTACAGCTAAACGATATGCTGTACATTTTTGACGGCACACGCGCTTTGGTTTACGACGGCAAAAGCGTAAAGCCGCTGGATACCGTTGCCTATGTGCCCACGGTTATTATTGCACGCACCCCCACAGGGGGCGGCGTTGCGCTGGAGCCCATAAACCTGCTTTGTGCAAAGCGGCAGGAAAAATTTACAGGTACCGCCACAGCCACGGTGTACCAGCTGAGCGCCACCGATTTAGACGCAGCCCCCGTAACGGCACAAACCCTGCAAGCCGACGGCACGCTGCACGCCCTTACCGAAAACACCCACTTTACCGTTAACCGCACCCTAGGCACCGTAACCTTTGCCACGCCGCCCGGCATAAGCCCAACCGAAAAGGACAATGTGTACATCACCTATGCAAAAACGGTGGAGGGCTACGCCGATAAAATTAACCGTTGCGGCATTGTAACCATTTACGGCGTAAGCGGCGGCAGGGACCGTCTGTTTGTGGCGGGCAACAGCGGGTTTTGCAACTATGACTGGTACAGCCAGCTTGACACGGCAGGCGGTGGCACCTATTTTGCAGACCAGTGGTACACCGTGCTTGGCCAAAGCGACAGCCCCATTATGGGCTACCGCATTATCAACGACAAGCTTGCCACCGTAAAGCAAAACGCCGCCGACGATACCAACATCTTTTTGCGCACAGGCACCCTTGCCGATGACGGCACCGCGGCGTTTATCAGCGCAGGCAGCTATCAGGGCGAGGGCGCCGTAAGCCGCCACTGCTTTAGCGACTTGGAAAACGAGCCCATGTTTTTAACCCAAAAGGGCGATTATGCCATTACCCCCAGTGACGTTTTGGGCGAGCGCTATGCCCAGCTGCGCAGCTATTACGCCAACGGCCGCCTTTTGGCAGAGCCAAACCTGCAAAACGCCTTTGCGGTAACCATAGCCCAGCAGCGCTATATTGCGGTAAACGACGCTTTGTACATTTTGGACGGCACCCAGTACAGCACCGACGCAAATACCCCGTTTAGTCACCGCCAGTTTGCGGTTTTTTACTGGACAAATATAGGCGCGCGGGTGCTGTTTAACAAAAACGATACCCTAGCCTTTGGCACCGCAAACGGCAAAATGGAATACTTTTACACCGACGAGGCGCAAACTGCCTGCTATGCCGATAACGGCACCCCTGTTTATGCGGCGTGGTACACCGCCCAGCTTTACGGCGGCAGCTTTGCCTTTAAAAAGAATTTTCAGCGCCTGTACGTTTTGCTTGGCGCCTTTGCCGCTACGGGCTGTCGCATGTATGCGCTGGCAGGCGGCGCAAAGCACCTTGTACAAGACTATACCTCTCAAGCGCGGTATTTTACCTACAGCAATTTCAGCTACGCCACCTTTACCTACAGCAACAACACCATGCCAAGGCAGCTAAAGGCACCGCTGCTTTTAAAAAACAAAACACAGGCTCAGTTTGTGCTTGAAAACGGCCGTACCGAGCCCTTTGCACTATACGGCCTGCGCGTAACGTATACCCAGCGGTAAGGGCGGCGTTTGGGCATATGCTTGGGTAGCGGTATGCTTGGGCAGCGGCACGCTTGGGCACCGGTATGCTTGGGCACCGGTATGCTTGGGCGCTGCCCAAACCCGTAAGCCTTTAAAAAGGCTTAACCTAAATTTTTTAATGAGGTGGGTTTGCGCTTAATAGGGCAATGTGTGCTTTGAAACGGTAAAAAAATAATGGGTTTGTAAAAAAATCGGTGGTGCTGTGCCGGCTTGGCAAATGCGCAAAACTCTGCGTTTTGCTGTTTGCTTTTGCAAAGCCCACACCACTGTTTTTTACAAACCCATATTTTATATTAAGTAAGGACGGGGCGTGCTTTTGCGTAAACGGTTACATCTATAAAAGCTTCGCCAAGCCTTTTCAAAGGCTTATCTCCGTAAACCCTTAAACCCCGCAAGCACCTCGGCTATGCAACAAACTGCACCACGATGCCTGCCGCACCCGCCAAACAGCAAAAGCCGCCGCCGATGCGTGTGCTGAGCAAATACAAATCCGACGGCTCGGCCGCGGTGCTGTTTTTCCAGCTTTGGGTAAACGCATATACGGTTTGGGGTGTTATCACCATAAACACGCCAAGGGTAAGTACAAGCAAGCTCCACACAACAAGCATATGGGTACCTCGTTTCCGTCATAAAAAGAAATCAGACTCATTATAAACTACAGCCTGTGGTTTTACAAGCCGCTAAAACTTACGGATAATATTGCAAAATAACCCGTTATGCTTATACAAGAACAGGGAAGCACGGCCCTAGGCTATCAAAAAAAGGAGGCACACACTTTTGACACAGCTATTACCCATTACCGCCGCAGATACCGCCGGCAAAAAGCACACAGGCCAGCCGGACCCGCCCGCCACAGGCACCACAGAGGAAATTACCCTTGCCGTACAGCAGCTGATGGACGCCATACCCAACCTGCACGAGGAAAAAATAAACACCATTATTAACACCTATAACAAAGACGGCATAACCCTGCAAGCCCATATGGACAGCACCCAAAACCCCCACGCCATAACAGCGGCGCAGGTGGGCGCATACACTATAGTACAAACCGACGCAAAAATTGATGAAAAAATTATCGAAATGGGCGCGGGCGACATGGCAAAAGGCGAGTATGCAGGCAGCGGCTACGGCATTGTTGCAAAGGCAGATTTGGCAACAAGCGCAGCAAATTCTGCTGACGGCGTAAAAATTTACACCCAAACCAAAACAGGCACGGTGCACGCACTGGCAGGCAACGGCGCAAACGGCCGTATGTTGGTAACCGCCCTATATGCCGCAGGTGATACCTTCACCGTAAACGGCACAGCTGTCTCAACCGCAACAGGCGCAGAGGCTGCGCTGACAGCGGATAACATCGGTACCTGGGTAAGCTTTACCTATGACGGCACACAGCTAAACTTTACAGCCGGGCAAGGCAAAGCGTATACAGATACCAAACTAAGCATGAAACTGCTTTGGGAAAATATAAGCCCCAGCAGTACATTTGCAGAGCAGACACTTGCATTGGATTTAAGCAAATATGATGGAGTTGTAATCGCATTAAACACATATATTTCAGGAAATACAGTTGCTGATTATGTAATGTGTAAAAAAGGAGAAAAAACCCAGATAACGTTTGGGGGCTATAGTGGAGCATATGTTGCATTTCATTTTAGATACATATCTACGAGTGATAATGGTGTATCTTTTGAAAATAATGTCACTTATATCCCAACAGGAAATAATACAGATAATAATTATAATATACCCGTTAAAATTTACGGAATAAAAGGAGTACAGTAACATGAAATACGCATTAAATTTAGGCACAGACGGACGTGTGTTATCTGTAACCTATGCAAAATATGCCGCTGACAGCATGGCTTTGGCACAGACGTTACCGGAGGGCGATGTGGGCGATTACCGCTACCAAAACGGCAGCTATGTGTACGACCCGCTGCCGCAAAATAACCCCGCAATACAGCCCAGCCAATGGGACACAGTAGAAGCCCAGGCGGTTTACACCGCCATGATGACCGATACGCTTTTGGAGGGATAACCCATGTTTGAAAAAATAAAAAAGTTTTACAATTTAGGCTTGTGGACAGGCGTGCAGGTGCAGCAGGCTGTAACAAAAGGCATTATCACACAGGCACAGGCACATGAGATAACAGGAGGCTAAAATGGCATACAAAATTTTAGATGTGAGCAAATACCAGCCTGTAATTGACTACGCCGCCTGTGCAAAGGACATTGACGGTGTTATTTTGCGCTGTGGCTTAACCTACTGGGGCGCACAAAGCATGGAGGCAGACCCCTCTTTTGAAATGCACTATAAGGGCTTTAAAGCAAAGGGTGTGCCCGTGGGCGCTTACTATTATTCTGCCGCCGACAGTGTAAAAACGGCGCAAAAGGAGGCGGCGTTTTGCCTGTCTCTGCTAAAAGGCAAGCAGTTTGAGCTGCCCATTTACTACGATGTGGAAAATACACAGCGTCAGGGCACCCTTGGCAAAGCCGCCATAACCGCTATTACCGACACCTTTTGCAGCACCTTAGAAAAAGCGGGCTACTTTGCGGGCTATTACAGCTACACCGCGTGGCTTCTCAAAAAGTTTGACACGGCATACTTAAGCAAATACACCCTATGGAAAGCCGACTACCGCACAAAATACGATACGACCATTCCCTGTGCCATGCACCAGTACACAAGCAGCGGCACCGTGGCGGGCATTGACGGCAAAGTGGATTTATCCACCTGCACCAAAAATTTTCCCCCGCTGATTAAGGGCCTTGGTTTAAACGGTTACAGCGCTTATGTGCAGCCGTCGCCCCCAAACAGCGTACCCGCCGCACCGCTTTACAACCTAACCGTGGGCCCCGTAAGTACAGGCGACTGTGCCGCGCTAAAGGCTTTGGCACAGCGGCTGCAAGTGCCGGCGCAGGTGGCGCTTTGCCAAAGCGGCGCTTAGCCAAAAGAGACGATAATAGGTTGCCACTGCTTAAAACAAACAAAATAATCGCAAAAATCAGCGGTGTAAATGCTGCCTTTGCTGTATTTAAAACAAAAAACAATTTATAACAAAAAGGAGAATGTACCATGAAACCAAACCTGCAACACGCCAAAGCGGCGTTTGCGGCCGCCGCGGGCCTGCTTACGGCACGTCTTGGCATTTTGGCGGTGCCGGTGTATTTACTGGCAGGTGCTAATGTAATGGACTATATTACAGGGCTTTTGGCGGCGCCCTTTCGCGCGCAAGTGCGCAGCAGCCGCACAGGCATAAAGGGCATAGCCAAAAAAATTGCCATGTGGCTGCTTGTGGCCATTGGCATTATGCTGGATATTTTACTGGCATATGTGGCACAAACGCTAAACGTTGGGCTGCCTGTAAATTTTGCACTGGCGGCGCTGGTGTGCCTTTGGCTGCTTGCCAACGAAATCATCAGCGTGCTGGAAAACATCGGCGACATGGGTGTTGACGTGCCCTTTTTAATGCCCCTTGTAAAATGGGTGCGCACCCAAGCCGAAACCGCCGCAACCACAACAACCGCAACACAGGAGGAAAAATAACCTATGGCATATGTAAAAGGAGACGCAGACATTGCCGGAAACGGCAGCCTTGTAAGCTCGGGCAAGGGGAATAATATCCTTACGGGCAGTATTAGTGCGGCAACGGCGCAGGCACAAAAAGCGCATCAAAGCGCCGCTGCTGCCCAAAGCCCCGCAGCCCAAAGCCCTGCTGCCGCCAACTATAACGCCGCCCCCGCCTATGACGCCATGGCCGCCTATATGGCGCTGGTAGAGCGTCAGCGCGCACAGCGGCAGGCACAGCTACAGGCACAAGCGGCGGTGGCGCGCCAAAGCATTGAAACCGCCTTTGCCCAAAGCACCCGCAAGCAGTATATTTCCAACGAGCAGGCAAAGCTTGCCATGCCTCAGCAAAATAAGCTGGCAGGTGCCGGCGGTCTTACCGAAACAGCCAATCTGCGCCTTGAGACGGGGTATCAAGAGGGCTTGCGCGACCTGTACAAGCAAAAGCTTGCCGCCTTGGCAGGCGTGGAGAGTGACCTTGCAAAAGAGAACATGGCTGCCGCAGACACCTACTACGAAAATATGCTGTCGGCGGCGTTAAAGCACAATACTTACTTACAGGGCTTGCAGGCAAAGGCTGCGTCGGCACAAAGCGGCGCGGCGCAAACCACACAGCAAGCCCAACAGGCTGCCTATACCGCGGCAAAAAATGCCGCCGGTGGGCAGTACAATTTAAGCTACAGCCTGTACGGCGGCGACGCCGCCTATGCCGAAAGCGCCGCACAAGCGGAGCTGAGCGCCCGCATTAACAGCGGCATTATTACCGCCGCCCAGGCAAACGCCATTTTGGAGGAGCTGAATTTATAGCACTGCTTTTACCCAAGCCTTTAAGCAAAGCGGCAATAAAGACGGAACAAAGACCACAATAAAAGCGGCAATAAAGACCACAATAAAAGACAGGCGGCGCACACCCTGTGGCGCTATAAAACAAACCAACGCCCTTACCGCGCTTTGTGCCGGTAAGGGCGTTGGCTTAACGTTACTTCTTAAAAGCTGGTTTAACGTTACTTCTTAAAAGCTGGCTTAACGTTGCTTCTTAAAAGCTGGCTTAACGTTGCTTCTTAAAAGCTGCTTTAAGATTGCTTAAAAGTTGGCTTAAGATTACTTAAAAGTTAGTTTAAGATTGCTTAAAAGCTGCTTTAAGATTACTTAAAAGCTGCTTTAAGATTACTTAAAAGTTGGCTTAACGTTACTTAAAAGCTGCTTTAAGATTACTTAAAAGCTGCTTTAAGATTACTTAAAAGCTGCTTTAAGATTACTTAAAAGCTGCTTTAAGATTGCTTAAAAGCTGGCTTAACGTTGCTTCTTAAAAGTTGCTTTCAGGTTACTCTAACGTTGCTTAAAGCTTGTCTAAAAGTTGCTATATAAATCTCTGCTTTTGCATGGTTAATCGGCTACTGCCTATGGGAAGAGCCGCTGTTTTTTTGGTAAAACTTATCGTTGTACATCATTTCGTCCGCCTCGCGTACCATGTCTGCCAAGGTGGTGTGCTTTACGCGGTTGTAGCAGGCAAAGCCCATAGAAAAGGTAAGCGGGTGGGCAGCAGCGGCGTTGTAGGCGGCGCGCTCGTCATATAAAGCTTCTATCAAACGGCTGGTGGCCTCTATGTGGCCGTGGGTAAGCAAAACCACAAACTCATCGCCGCCTATGCGGTATACCCCGTGTGCCCTTTGCGCAACGCTGTCTAAAATATGGCCCATGGCTTGCAGCAGGCTGTCCCCCGCGGCGTGACCGTAAGCGTCGTTTAGTGTCTTTAGGCCGTTTAAGTCAATTACAATGCACCAAATGTCACCGTAAGCTTCGCGGGCAGCGTCAAGCTGGGTTAAATCGCTTTCGTAGGCATTGCGGTTTTTTATGCCGGTAAGCACGTCCAAATAGGCAATGCGGCGGTAAAATTCGTTTTCGCGGCTGCGCAAAAACAGCGTCCAGTAGCGGCGATAGTTATAGTAAAATTGCAGGGCAACAAAAGCAATTACGCCAATTTGTAAAAAAAGCCGCCACGGGTGTTGGGAAACAAATAGTGCAGTGCAATGTCCAGCGCACCAAAAATGCCAAGCGGCACCAAGCTGTAAATAATCTCAAGCCGCGCGGTGGTAATCATGCCTTTGGGGTTTAACAAAATACCCATAATAATAGGCAGGGTAATAATCATGGTAAGGTGAGAAAACAGCAGCATTTGTCGCAGCTCAACGGGGGTAAAAAAGTACAACACAAGCTGCACAAAAAGGTTTGCCATGCAAAGAGAAATCCCCGCGTTTATAAGCTTGTGGTTAATACCTTTTGTGATATTACGCAGGATAAGCAGCATAGGCATGATTAAGGTGCCGTGGCTTAAAAATTCAATCACATACAGCGCAAAGTGGCTGGGGTAAATAAGGTGTATCCACCTTTGGTGCAGCGTTAAATAGCAAACGCACAGCACGCAAAACAAGCCAAGATACAGCATATTGCCGTCATAGCGGGGGTTGCGGGTGTTGATAAAATGGTATACCATCAGCCCAATGCCCAGCAAAAGCAAAATAAACATCAATATCATATGGGGCAGCCCGTCGGCAAGGGCGTCCATAATAAGGTTGGTTTTATCGCCCAGTAAAGGCGTGTCCAGCCGGTAGCCCTTCAGCCCGCCAAACTGAGGCGTATAGGTTACCGTAAGTACCTTGCCGCCGCTGTTATCGGGCAGCGAAACCAGCATGTACACCTTGCCGTCTGTTTTAAAATTGGCACAGTCAGCAGAGGTTTGGTAGCTGTATATAGGCGCGCCGTCCAGCAGTATTTGGGTGTTGCAGTAGTAGGCGGTAAGCAGCAGCGTATCCGCCTGGCTGTGGGGCAGGGTGTAGGTCAACGTAAAGGGGGCGGTATCTGTCTGCTTATGGGTATACGGCATTGTCACCGGCTGCAACGTGCCGTCCTGCAAAAGCAGGCTCCAGCCGTCCCTAAGAGAGGCAACGTCTGTGGCAGCGTTAAGGCGGTTTGCGGTAAAGGGTGCAGTACAAAAAACAAATATAATAATGGCAAGTGACACCGCCACCAAACAGGTGGCAAGGGTGGAAAACGCCTTGCTTTTGTTCATAATCTATGCGGCTCCTCCCTGTAAATTTTATGGCTGAAAAGGGTGCATAAAATAAAATTATTTTTAATATTATAAAACGCACAGGGTAAATTTGTCTACTGTAAATATTTTGTGAAACCGTTTACCTACAAGCAAATCAGCCTAAAAAGAGAATAATTCTTTTTTTCAAAAGTACAAAAAACAGTTACGCTATGGGCAGTTTTGATGTATACTGATAAAAAAATAAAATTTTAACAAAAAATAAGAAAATTTTTAAGCGAGGCCGTTATGCAAAAGGACGAGATGATTATCCCAAACTTTGAGGTGCTGGAAAATAAAAACATATATACCGGCAGCATAAAAGATTTTCACTATAAAATTACCCCCTGCCAAGAGGGCTTGCAGGTTGTGGTTTGGTATGGCTATTACAACCTGCAAAACAGCACCGTGGTAGACGAAAAGCTTTTTGCGCTAAGCCGCGAGGCTTTGCCCGAAATAAAGGCGTGGTTAAACGGTATCCACGCACAGGCGGTGGCGCAAAAGCTGGTGCGCCGTCCCGGTTTTGAAATAGAGCGGGGCTATTAACAACCCTTGCCACGGGGGCAAACCAAGCGCTGTGCAGCTTTGCGGCGTACAGCCTGCCAAAATACCGCTATAAGGGGGAAAACATGATAAAAAACGGCAGGGTTACAGGCAAAAAAAGGGTAAGCCGCCTAAAGTCGGCCGCCCTTTGTTTGGCGGCTGCATTTTTTATAAGCGGGTGCAGTGCGGTGCAAAAGCCGCTTGTCAGTACCGTAAAACGCGCCGATGTAAACATAAGCACCTTAACCTATACCGCGCCAAGCTATGCGCAGCCGGACGAACTGGTGGCGCGCGCCAACACCCTTATGCAAAACACCGACGGTATGCACCTGATAAACCGCATAAAGGTATATGGGCTGACGCTAAAGCTGGAGCCGCTTTTGCAAGAAATTGCCACCCAAAACGCGCTGCTGTTTATTACCTATTTAAAAGACCAAACAAACGCAGACGCCCAGCTTGCCTGCGCCGAGATGGATAATCGGCTACAGGGCTATCAGGTAGATTTAAACGCCATGTACGCCTACATTACAGGTACACCGCTAACCTTGCAGCAGCAGGCGGCAGAGGATAACCGCGCCCAAATACAGCAGCTGTCAGATGCCGAGGCACAGCTGCAAGTGGCGTATAATCAGCTGTATTACAACTTAAACAGCATACCCGTAAACATTGACGGCACCCCCATGACCTATGACGAAATACTGGATTTGCCAAGCTTGGCGGCGTATCAACACGCCTTTGGCATTTGGTTTGCAGATATGAACGGCAGGCTTACGGGGCTGTACCGTCAGCTTTTGCAGGTGCGCAACGCCTTGGCGCAGGCAAACGGCTATACAACCTACCGCGCCTATGCCGACGAGCAGCTCTATTTTAGAGATGTAGACACCGCCGTTTGTGCGCCTTTGCGGGCACAGGTGCAAACCAGCTTTGCCCCCGCCGTGGCACAGATGTATGATTTGTATTACAAAGGCGTACAAAACCCTGTTTCCTTAGAGATGAAAGAGGGTTTGCAAGCCGTAGAGCACATGATTGCAACCACCCCGCAGCAGCTACAGGATTGCTACACCTATTTAAAACAGCACGGCAGCTTGCTGCTTTGCAGCCTGCCAAATTGCAGCCGCACCGCCTACACCTTTACCTTTCACCAGTTTAACCAGCCCTTTGTATATGTGGGCTGGGTGCCGGGCAGCATGGGCGAAACAGCGGTGCTGCACGAGCTTGGCCACGCCTTTGCCGATTTTGCCACCGACTATGCCGCCTTAGAGGCGTACAACAGCTATGAGGTAATGGAGCTGCAATCCATGAGCTTAGAGTATATGAGCGGTTTTAACAGCACGGCACTGTACGGCAGCTACAACCAATATGCCGAGCTGTGGAACAGCGCCCAGTGTGTTACCAACCTTGCCTACATGGCAGCGGTGGGCACCTTTGAGGACGCTGTGTATCAATCCCCCGACATGACCGATGAGGAAATGCTGCAACTGTATGTGCAAATATTTGAGGGCTACGGTCTGTTTGGCACCCAAACAAACGCCGATAACCGTATGCTGTGGCTGGAAAACAGCATTTTTGTGCAAAGCCCTTTTTATGCCGACAGCTATCTGCTTGCAGGCCTTGGCGCGGCAGAGATGAGCCTCAATTATCTGGATAATCCAACCCAAGCTATGCAGCACTATATGCAGCTGCTGCACTATCAGGGCGATTTTACAGGCGCTTTGCAGCAGTGCGGCTTAAGTGATATACCGGAAAGCACCTATGTAGAGGCACTGTACAGCCGTATGCAGCAAAAAAATCTGCTGTCCTTTCAAATTTTAGAGAGCTGTGTGCAGAACACCCTGCCGCCCGCCGCTTAGCGGCTCTGCATAAGCTGTACAGCCGTCACAAAAAAAGGGCATATATGCACTTGTTTTCTAAAAACAAGCAGATTTATAAAAGAAATATGCCCAAAATCGTTTATATTCCCGCAAAAAAATCACAAATCGTTGACCTTACTTGGCTTTGTTACTATAATGTAAGACGGTAACAGCCTAAAATTGTGTTTTATACACGGGAGAATAAATGGAAAAGAATAAAAGCTTTAAAAGGCGGTCTCATCTGCGTGCTCTGGGTACGATAGGTATGGCACTGTTGGTAATTACTTTGGTGGTACTGGTTACTTGGAGCCAAATGATTACCGTCACTACAAATAATGTTTCTATGCTGCACGGCGCAACCCAGCGCTTGGTTAAGCTGGAGCTTTGCGGCTATCCGGACGATGACCTAATTAACACCTTGGACGGTGTAATGGAAAATCTGCTTACCGGGCGTGGCAGGCACCGGCTTGTTCGTCTACAGCACAGCGCCTACATGGAAAGCCTTACCCGTCAAAGCCAAAGCTGGCAAACGCTGCGTCAGGCTATTTTAAACTACCGTAACGGCAACGAGACAGTACAGCTTATTTTGTTAAGCGAGGAATATTACGACATTAGCGGCAATACCCTACAGCTTGCCAGACAGTATGTAGAAGCAGTAAACAGCTGGGTGCGGTTTGTAAACGTTTTGGTGGTGGGCATGCTGCTGCTTTATTTGTGGAGCACGCTAAAATGGCTAAGCACCTTAACCGAAAAAAACAGCCGATTAAAACAGCAAACACAGATAGATGCCTTTACCGAGCTGCCCAACCGTGCGGCGGCACAGGCCGTTTTGGACAGCCATACAACACCCCAAAGCTGTATAGGCCACGCCTGCCTGATGTTTGATTTGGACAATTTAAAAACAACCAACGATACCCAAGGCCACCGCGTGGGCGATGATTTGATTGTTACATTTGCGGGCATTTTGCGCAGCTATAGCAGCGAGGGCGTGTTTGTGGCACGCATAGGCGGCGATGAATTTTTACTGGTGACAGGGGAGGGCACCCTGGAAACTGCAGAGCAAATTTTAGACAGTATTGATAAGCGCACCCAAGTACACAACAGCCTGCAAAAGGACTTGTACTTAAGCTACAGCGTAGGCATAGCGGTAAATGATGCCCAAAACCCTTTAAATTTGCAACAGCTTATGCAGCTTGCCGACAGCCGTATGTACGAAAACAAACGTGCAAACAAGCTTGCCGAAACCAACTTTTAGCCGGTGCAAAAGCACAAAGGGTACCATGTTTTAAACAGGCAGCTCCGTTTTTTTATAGGAGCTGCTTTTTACATTTTACTTTCGTTTTTGGCTTTTAAGGCTTTGCGTTTGCTTTTTCCACTTTGTGTTTTATTTTTTTTGTTTTTGTCCTTTTGCGTTTTATAATTTTACCTTTTGGCTTTGTGCTTGACATAAAGGTGCTTTTACCTTGCCTGCCGCTTTTACAAGCCTGTATTTTGCATTGCCTTTATACAATAAGTTGTTGTATGCAAAAAAATAACAAATAGGAGTTAGTTGTTATGGAATTTAGCCAAAACCTGCAAGAGCTGCGCCACCGAAAAAGCTTAACCCAAGAGGAGCTTGCCGCAGCACTGTTTGTGTCCCGCACTGCCGTTTCCAAGTGGGAGTCGGGACGCGGTTATCCCGGTATTGACTCCTTAAAGCTTATTGCAGAATACTTTAACGTCACTGTGGACGAGCTGTTGTCCGGTAAAGAGCTGCTGTGCGTTGCCCAGACAGAGAGCCGTGCCAAGAGCCGCCACCTGATAGATTTAACCTTTGGCCTGCTGGATTGCTCCATGCTGTTACTGCTTTTTATTCCGCTGTTTACACAGCGAGAGGGCACTTTTATCCGCCAAGTACCGCTAATTGCCTTATCCAATTACAAAATGTGGTATGTAACAACTATGTATTTTATAATTATTTTGCTGTCGGCGGGGTGGGGTGTGGCAACCTTGGCTCTGCAAAACTGCACAGCCTCTTTTTGGCAAAGGTGTAAAAGCGGCGTGTCTGCCGCCCTTAGCATTTTGGCTGTTTTGTTTTTTATGGCAACGCTAGAGCCGTATGCCGCGTCGCTGGTGTTTGTGCTTTTTATTATCAAAGGTATTTTACTGCTAAAATGCTCCTGACACCAATCGTGTCACACATGCTACGGCGTGTTTCTTTTGTTTTTGGCGGCTTTTTGGTACGGTGTTGGCAGGCAAGTTGCCAATACATTACAAAGGAGCTTTTCCATGAAACAAAAAACGTATCGTTACTTTGCACTGTCAGCGGGGTTGGCTGCCCTGTTTGCAGCCTATACCTTTGCCGTTATGCTGATAGACGTACAGCCCATAGGCCCGCAAAGCTCTACCGTGGGGTTTGCCGCCCTTAACGGCTTTTTACACCGTTTTTTTGGCGTTAATATGCTGCTTTACACCATTACCGATTGGGCAAGCATAGCCGCGCTGCTTATTGCCTTTGGCTTTGGGGTGACAGGGCTTGTACAGCTGGTACGCCGCAAAAGTCTGGCTAAGGTGGACAGCAGTATTTTGGTGCTTGGCGGGTTTTACCTGCTTGTTATTTTGGTATACGTGTTTTTTGAGCTAAACGTGGTAAATTACCGTCCTGTTTTAATAGGCGGCTTTTTGGAGGCGTCTTATCCCTCGTCCACCACCATGCTGGTAATGTGCATTATGCCAACCGCCATGATGCAGCTTGGCCGCCGCATATCCGCCAAAAAAATAAGCTGTGCGGTACAAGTATTGTGCGCCGCATTTACTGTTTTTATGGTGGGCGGACGGCTGGCTTCGGGGGTGCACTGGTTTACCGATATTTTAGGCGGTGCTCTGCTTAGCGCGGCACTGGTTACGCTGTACGCGGCAGTTACCACGCTTGTGGCAGATAAGACAGGCAGCCAAAAGTAAACGGCATTTTTTCTTTTTAAAGCAAAAATATTTGGGCACTCTTAAGCCAAAACAGGCGGTAAGGGTGCCCGAACGCTGTTTTTTGGGCAAAACGGTTGGCACTTGCTGCCGTTTTTACCTATGGTTTACCGTCTTTTTTTAAAAAAGAAAAAAACTAGCCTTTTTATGGTGTATTTTAAAAAACTGTAAGTGTATTGCGCACAAATCTCTATAAAATACAAAAATAATGGGAAAAATTACATAAGTATACGTTTACCTATTTTTTACTTATGTAGGTTATATAATGAAACTTGTTATTTCATCTACAATGTGCCGAAATTGTAGGCGAGAAACGATTTTTTGTTGACATATCACAAAAAAATGCATAAGATAGAAACAGGGAAAGGCAAACAAACAAGACAAAATCACCAAAAAGAAGCAGGGCTGTAGCAGCCTTATTTTTTACAAAACTAAGTAAACGTTTGCCTATGTAACTTAGTTAAAATTACTTAAAGGAGAGCATCGTGTCCGAAAAGAAGATTGCAACTATTAAAGATGTGGCACGCTTGGCAAATACTTCTACCGCTACAGTATCCTATGTCCTTAACGAGGTACCCAGCCGCTATGTAAGCGCAGATTTGCGTAAACGTGTACTGGACGCCGCCGCCGAGCTGCACTACATACGCAGCACCATGGCAAGCGGCCTAAAAGGTAAAAAGCGCGGCATTATTGCAGCTCTTGTTCCACAGTTTACCAACATTTTTTTTAACCGATTCCTACTTGGTGTTGAACAAGTTGCACACCGGAATAACTACATTATTTCGGTGTGCAACACCTTCGATGACAGCGTGTACGAAAAACAGGTGCTGTACAACGCTATCGGCCACCATGTAGATGGATTTATACTGGTTCCCACCGAGGGCAGCTACAGCAACTACGAAATAGTGCGCAACTTTCAAGTGCCCTATGTAGTTGCCGAGCGTCCCCTCCACCAAAGCCATAATTATGACTTTGTTGCCATGGACAACTACGACGCGGGCTATACCGCCACCAAGCACTTGATAAACTGCGGTCACCGCCGCATTGGCTTAATGACATGGCGCACCAACGTTACCACGCTGCAGGGCCGCCCCGAGGGCTACTATGCCGCCTTGAAAGAGGCAGGGCTGGAAATTTCTCCAAACCTGCTTTACGCGGGCGACTTTTCCGAGGAGGCAGGCGCACGGCTTACACGCCAAATGTTAAAGGATAACCCCGACATTACCGCCATTGTGTACGATTATCACGTACAGGCGCTGGGCGGCTACAAGGCACTGAAAGAGTGCGGCGTGCGCATACCCGAGGACATATCGGTGGTAATTGTAGGTGACCCCGAATGGGAATTTATTGCAGACCCACCCCTTACCTGTATTCAGCTTCCGGCGTTTCAGGTGGGCCAGCGCTCGGCAGAGCTGCTGTTTGACAAAATTTTGGCAACCGGCCAAGACACCCCCCACACCCCCGTAAGCGAAACCATTAAAGGTACGCTGTTACAGGGTAAATCGGTAAAAACGCTTCTGTGAGAAGTGATTTTATAAACGAAAAAACGCAAAACAAAAAATCAGGAGGAAAACACAATGAAAAGAATTTTAGCATTAGCCCTTGTGCTTGTTATGGCACTTTTCGCCTTTGCAGGCTGTGGCGCAACAGCTGCTTCCAGCGCACCTGCCAGCACAGCAACTTCCGAGGCAACCTCTGCTCCCGCTGCCTCTACCACAGACTGGCCCAAACGTGACATCACCATGACTGTACCTTGGAATCCGGGCGGAGTTACCGACTTAACCGTTCGTGCTTTCTCTGACGAGCTGGCAAAACAACTTGGCGTTAACGTTACAATCGCAAATACAGCAGGCGCTGCAGGCTCTGTAGGCACCATTGCTGTACAAGACGGCCCAAAAGACGGTTACAATCTGCTTGGCGCAGGCTTGCAGGCTTTGGTAACCTACCCCGTTAACGGCTACACCGACGTTACTTATAAAGAGTGGACATTCTTTACAATGGCTTACGCTCCAAACGTTATCGTAGTGCCTAAAGATTCTCCATACAACACCTTGGCAGATTTGATTGCAGCAGCTAAAAGCGGCACAGCTATCACAATCGGCAGCGCAGGCGTAGGCTCCGGCGGACACACAGGCGCCGAGATTTTAAGCCAAGGCGCAGGCTTTACCTATGACCACGTTCCTTACGATTCCGGTTCTAACGCTGTTGTTGCAACATTGTCCGGCGAGGTTGACATGAACTGCCAGCTTATCACCGAGGTTGTAGACTATATCCGCAGCGGCGACCTAAAATGCTTGGGCGTTATGTCTGACAAAGACTTGACAATCGGCGAGATTACAATCCCCAGCGTTTTGACAGCTGTACCCGAAATGGCTGCTGTAGTACCTATGGGCGAAACAATCGCTCTGTGCGTACCTTCCGGCGTAGACCAAGCTATCATCGACAAATTAGACGAGGTTATGCCTGCTGTTGCCGAGAGCAAAGCTTTTAACGAGTTCTGCGAGAGCAAAGGTATGGTTGTAACTTACAACGGCGCTGCCACAAGCCAAGACTATGTAGGCAAATTGGCAAGCCTTGTTGACTGGACCCTGTACGAGGGCGGCACTGTTCAAATCAGCCCTGCTGATTTTGGCATTGAAAAAATCGGCTAAGCCGTAGCCCTTTACAAACGGCCTGTTACAAAACCCCAAAGTATTGCCATCGTCCCGCTCCGCTGTGGGGCGGTGGCAATTTTTTATCGGCCGCCGTGTTTTACACAAACTTATAACTTTTCCATAGAAACGGAAAGCTTGCCGCCGCCTGCGTGGGCGTTTGGCAAATGGAGGAATTTGCATGGACAACAAAAAACATCTCGATTTTATTACATCGCTGGTGCTTATTGCGCTTGGCGTGTATGTTACGCTGGAAAGCGTGGGTATGACAATCGCCTCTAAAAAGGCAATTTTGGCCTCTCCGGGTTTAATGCCCGGCTTTTTGGGTATTATGCTGGTGCTTTGCGCCACCATTATGCTTGTAAACAGTATAAAAGGCGTGGGCTTTAAAAACATTTTGGCACAAACCAAACAGTGGTTTGGCGGGCTTGTAAAAGACCCCGTTGTAAAAAACACGTTTTTGGGCGTAATTTTTATTGGCGTTTACATTTTTGTGCTGCTAAACCTGTTTAGCTATTGGCTGGCTACCCTTATCATGCTGGTATTTTTGTTCTTGTACTTGAAAGCTACCAGCTGGCTTAAGGCAGCGCTTATTTCTGTGCTTACCGTAGCTGCGGTTATGGGCGTGTTTGTATACGCGTTCCATGTACCACTGCCATAATTGCTAAAAAAGGAGAAAAACTATGGGTACTTATGTTTTACAAGCGTTTGCCACTGTGTTGCAGCCGCTTAATTTGGTTTGCCTAATCGGCGCCACCTTTGTGGGCTTAATGGTAGGTATGCTGCCGGGCCTTACATCTACCATGGCGGTAGCCCTGTTAACGGGTTTATCCTTTGGTTTGCCAAGCCAAACGGCTTTGGTAATTTTAATTTCCGTATATGTAGGTGCAATTTCCGGCGGGTGCCAATCGGCAATTTTGCTCAATATACCCGGCACACCCGCAAGCGCCAGCACCGCGCTGGACGGCTACCCCTTAGGCCGTCAGGGCAAAGCGGGCTTGGCAATTTTTCTTGCCACGTCTGCGTCCTTCCTCGGCACGGTTATCAGTGTATTGCTGCTTATGACCGTTACCCCCTTGCTAAGCAGCTTGGCACTTAAATTTGGTACTTACGAATACTTTATGCTTGCCCTGTTTGGCATTATTATCTGCGGCAGCATTACCTCTAACGGCAAACCCCTGCGCGGCTGGATTTCCGGCATTTTGGGCCTGATGGTTGCCATGATTGGCCTTGATACCATCAGTGCGTTTCCGCGTTTTTCCTACGGCATTACCAAGCTAAACGGCGGCATTCAGCTTATCCCCGTTATGATTGGTCTGTTTGGCTTTCCCGAGCTGCTGCGCATGTTTGACCGCAAGAGCAAAAGCGAAGTAAGCAAAATGAGCCGTTTTAATATGCGCGAGGGCTTTTCCATTTTGCGCCGCAATATTGTAAACGTTATCCGCAGCGCTTTAATCGGCGTTGGTGTTGGTATTATCCCCGGCGTTGGCGAGGACATTGGCGGCTGGTTAAGCTACTGGGCATTAAAATCCAGCACACCCGAGGAGAAAAAAGCTACCTACGGTACAGGCAACCCCGACGGTATTGTCGCCTGCGAAACCGGTAACAACTCCTGCGTGGGCGGCGCGCTTATCCCCGTGTTAAGCCTTGCCGTGCCCGGCTCTTCCTCTGCGGCGGTACTGCTTGCTGCTTTCCAGCTGCACGGCTACCGTCCCGGCCCGCTGTTAATGACAGAGACCCCTGCACTGCTGTACAACCTGTGCATTTACATGCTGGTTGCAAGCTTTGCCATGTGGGCATTGGCATTGTTAATCTCTAAATTTACCGTACGCGTGCTGGGCGTTAAACGCGAAATTTTAATGCCTATCATCTTGGCACTTTGCGTAGTTGGCTCTTTTGTAGTGCGTAACTATATGTTTGACGTACAGTGCATGTTTATCTTTGGTATTGTTGGCTATTTTATGAGCAAGCTGGAGTTCCCCGCAGCACCCTTTATGCTGGGTATTATCCTTGGCAACATGGCCGACTCTAACCTGCGCCGCGCACTGGGCCTTTCCAAAGGCAGCTTAATGCCCTTTGTAACACGTCCCATCTGCCTGGTGTTCTTCATTGCAGTAGTAGGTTTAATCCTATCTCAACTGGGTGTATTTAAAAAAGTACGCAAGTTATTTGACAAAAAAAGTAAAGCATCCAATTAAAACCCCGTTTTAAAAGGCAACCATAAATTAAGGAGAAATCATAAATGAATAAAGTAGTAGTAGGGCTTGTGGGAAGCGGCTTTAGCGCAATCCTCCACGCAGAGGCCTATCAAAAAGTGTATGGGCTGGAAGTTGTACTAAAGGCAGTTGCGTCAGTAGAGCCAACTATAAACGACTTTGCAAACAAATACGGCATTACCGATATTTACAGCGATTATAACGAAATGTTGAAAGACCCCGAGATTGATGTAATCGACATTTGTACCCCGCCTGTTTTACACATTCCCATGGTAAAAGCGTCTATGACAGCAGGCAAGCACGTTATTTGCGAAAAACCCCTAACCGGATTTTTTGGCGAAAAGGGTGCCGAGGACGTAGGCCACAACGTGAAAAAAAGCGATATGCTAAAAGCCGTTGTGGACGAAATGGACGATTTGGCAGAATTTTTAAAAGGCACCGATAAGCTGTTTATGTATGCCGAAAACTTTGTATATGCCCCTGCTATGCAAAAAAATCTGGAGCTGTTAAAGGCAAAAAAAAGCAAAATTTTGTACATGCGCGGCGAGGAGAGCCACTGCGGCTCTCACGCACATCATGCCGCTTACTGGAAATATAACGGCGGCGGTTCGTTTATCCGTCAGGGCTGTCACCCCTTAAGCGCTGCTATTTACTTAAAGCAAGAGGAAGCTGCCTTGCGCGGCGAGGAGTTTGGCATTGCCAGCGTTATGGGTGACGTGGGCGTTGTACAAAGCTGCTTGCCCGAGGAGGA